>NZ_JACCFP010000001.1:3293227-3612373 GCF_013410655.1 Nocardioides thalensis | reverse complement strand
CGACCAGGCGCGCGAGCGCGTGGAGGACAACGCGTTCGAGCTGCTCTCGCTCCAGCAGCCGGTGGCGCGCGACCTGCGCACGATCGTGGCGGGCCTGCGCATCGTGAGCGAGCTGGAGCGGATGGGCGACCTGTCCGTGCACGTCGCGAAGATCGCCCGGCTCCGGGTGCCCGACGTCGCGGTGCCCGCGGAGGTGCAGCCGACCATGCAGCGGATGGCCGAGGTCGCCGAGGCGATGGTCGTGCGCGTGCACAAGGTCCTCAACGAGCGCGACGTCGACGCCGCGCTCTCGCTCCGCGAGGCCGACGAGGAGATGGACCAGCTGCGCCGCCGCAACTTCAGCGAGCTGCTGGGCGACGACTGGCCGCACGGCGTCGAGGCCGCCGTCGACCTGGCGCTGCTCGGCCGCTACTACGAGCGGATCGCCGACCACGCCGTGTCGGTCGCCAACCGCGTCGTCTTCGTCGTCACCGGCGAGAACCCGGCCGCCGCGGACGTCTGAGGCCGCCCTGCTCACCGGGACTCGCTAGCCCACCGGATCTCGATACACCGCGTCGCGACCTCGTTCCTCGGTCGCGGCGGCACTCGATCTCGCCGAGCCCACGCAGCGGGCTCGTTCCTCGCGCGCTCCTGCTCAGCGACCCTGGTTGGCCACGGCCGCCGAGGCGGCTGCGGCCGCCTCGGGGTCGAGGTAGGTGCCGCCGGCCACGGTCGGCGCCAGCGTCGCCTCGTCGAGCTCGTAGACCAGCGGCATGCCCGTCGGCACGTTCAGCCCGGCGATGTCCTCGTCGCTGATCTGGTCGAGGTGCTTGATCAGCGCGCGGAGGCTGTTGCCGTGGGCGGCGACGAGCACCGTGTTGCCGGCCTTGAGGTCGGGGACGATCGACGCCTCCCAGTAGGGAAGGAACCGCGCGATGACGTCCTTGAGGCACTCGGTGCGGGGCATCTCGTCACCGAGGTCGGCGTACTGCGGGAGCCCGACCTGGCTGTACTCGTCGTCGTCGGCCAGCGGGGGAGGCGGTACGTCGAACGAGCGGCGCCAGAGCATGAACTGCTCCTCGCCGTACTCCTCGAGCGTCTGCTTCTTGTCCTTGCCCTGCAGCGCGCCGTAGTGGCGCTCGTTGAGCCGCCACGAGCGGCGCACCGGGATCCAGTGCCTGTCGGCGGCGTCGAGCGCGAGCGCGGCGGTGTTGATCGCGCGCCGCTGGAGCGAGGTGTGGACCACGTCGGGCAGCACGTCGGCCTCGACCATCAACCGGCCGCCGTTGACGGCCTCCGCGCGACCCTTCTCGGTGAGCGCGACATCGACCCAGCCGGTGAAGAGGTTCTTGGCGTTCCACTCGCTCTCGCCGTGGCGGAGCAGGACCAGCGTGTAGGTCATCAGTGACCGCCCTCGCCGGCGGCGGGGGTCTCGTGCTCGCAGAGGTACGTCGCGTCGCCCTCGGCGGCGTGGTCGCCCTCGGCGGCGTGCTCGTCCTCCGCGTGCTCCTCCTCGGCGGACGGCGAGGCGTCACCGGAGGTCTCGCTCTCGGGCAGCTCGACGTCGGCGTAGTGGAAGCAGTGCTTCACGACAGGGACGTTGATGTCGACGGTCTCCCCGGTGCTGAACTCGTAGACGAGCGGCAGGACCTGGCCGGCGGAGAACTCACCGGAGACCGGAATCTCCACGTCGCTGCTCAGGTTGATCCGCCCACCAGGGGCGATCTCGACGCCCTTCACCTCGGCGGTCAGCCCGACCTCCTCGGACGTCACGGCGTCCAGCGAGGCGTCCTCGGCGTTGTTGTTGGCGAGGGTGCCGATCAGCCGGCCGTGGCCGTCCTCACCCGCGACGATCATCGCCCCGAGCACATCGACGGTGCCCTCGCGGTCGTGCATCCCGGCGCCGTACTGGGTGACCCGGTCGGTCGGGTAGTCGAACCCGCACGACGTCAGCGCGCCCGCGAGGGGGAGCGCCAGGAGCAGCGCGGGGATCGTCGATCGACGGTGGAGCATTGCGGCAGGCCTCCGCTGGTCAGGTGCAGTTCTCGGGCGGCCACACTCTAGTGGCTCCGCTCCGAGCGCTCGCACGCCGGTCGTCAGCGGGTGAGCCCGTCGCGCGCCCCGAACACCGCGAGCAGCACGACGATCACGGCTGTGTAGACGCTGGACAGCATCAGCAGCCGGGTGGCGCCCAGCTTCAGGCCGAGCTTCAGCGGCAGGTAGGTCCAACCCTCCGCGTGGTCGGCCACCAGGCCCCACACGGATCGCGTGAAGTGGACGCCGATGCCCAGCAACGCGGCGAGCACGACGATCGACACCTCGGGCGGGTCGCCTTCCGCCTGGCCGCCCCACCCGCCGTACGACAGGTAGGCCGGCAGCATGCCGAACGACACGACCCACGACCAGAACGACAGGAAGCCGGTGCGGAACAGCACGTTGCCGAGCATGCCGACGGCGACCGAGCCCATGTAGATGCACCCCGCGGTGAGGCCGGTCGTGACGGCGAGCGGGAGCAGCACCCAGAACGCGGCGATGATCGCGTACCAGACCGTGCCGGGGTCGAGACGGCCGTCGGCGACGGGCTTGCCGGCGATGTTGTTGTCGCGGTCGTGCCGGCGGTCGACGACGTCGTTGTGCCAGCCGAGGATCGCCTGGCCGACGAGGACGGTGACCGCGATGACGCCGACCTCCTTCGGCGAGCGGCCGGTGAGGATCGCCACGCCCGCGAGGCTGAGCGCGGTGATGATCGCCTGCTTGGGGTGGCTGGACTGGAGGAGCAGCAGCGGCGTCCACTCCCGCAGCGAGAAGCGGTCGCCGATGCCGCCTCGGGTCGCCGTCGCTCCGGAGGGTACGGCGGCCGCGGCCGTCGTGGCGCCGGCCCCGCCGGCCCCGTCGTCATCGCGATCGCCGTCGAGGACGAGCGTCTCGGCGTACGCGTCCTCCGGCTCGGCGTCGAGGTCGTCGGCCGGGTCGCCCGCGTAGCCCTCGTCGTAGGGGTCCTCGAGGTCCTCGTCGGCCGCGTGGTCGGTCGGGTCGGGCCCGGCGGACATCGCTCCTCCAGCAGCCGGGGCGTCGTCGGCGTCGTCCGGCAGGTCCGCAGGCTCCTCCGCGCCGTCGGGGTCGTCTGCGGGGGCCTCGCCCCGGGCGAGACCCGACCACTCGTCAGCGGTGATCGGCGCGAACCGGGAGGTGTCGTCCTCCCCGGCCGGGTCGTCCCCCTCCCCGGCACCGCCGCGACGTCGCCAGCGCTGCAGATCAACCATGACGAGCAGTATTGACCACGATCCGGATCCCCGCGCCGACCCGGCGCCGGTTGGACGGAAATCGGGCCGATCGGAGGGTCGCCCGGGGCAGTCGGAGGTCGGCGACGATGTGGCCAAGCACACGTGCGCAGCACGGCGCGTCGCTTCTGTCAAGCCCGCGATTCCGGGGCTGACCTGCGCAAACGCTTTCTGAGGGGAACCTGAAATGTGGTAAGATGGCCGCCTAGGAAGGGGTTCACCACATATGACTTTCACCGTCGGCGAAACGGTCGTCTATCCCAATCACGGGGCCGCAGTCATCGAGGACATCGAGATGCGGAAGATCAAGGGACAGGAGCGGCAATACCTCGTTCTTCGGATCGTAGCTCAGCAGGACCTCGTCGTCCGCGTACCAGCGGACAACCTCGACCTCGTCGGCGTGCGTGACGTCGTCGACAAGGAGGGACTCGACCGGGTGTTCGGCGTTCTCCGCGCCGAGCACGTCGAGGAGCCGACCAACTGGTCGCGCCGCTACAAGGCCAACCTGGAGAAGCTCCACAGCGGCGACGTCATGAAGGTCGCCGAGGTCGTGCGCGACCTGTGGCGTCGTGAGCGCGACCGCGGCCTGTCGGCCGGTGAGAAGCGGATGCTCGCCAAGGCCCGGCAGATCCTGGTCTCCGAGCTCGCCCTCTGCGAGAACACCAACGAGGACAAGGCCGAGACCATCCTCGACGAGGTCCTCGCCAGCTGATCCCAGCTCGTACGTCGAAGCGCCCCGCAGCCGATGGCTGCGGGGCGCTTTGGTCTTGGATGATCGGCAGGCCTGGCCCAGGTCGTTCCTCGCCCGGGACTCCGCAAGCTCCGCCCCGGGCTCGGGCCGACCGCCGCTTCGCGGCCGGCGACAAGCTGCCGACTAGGTTGTGACCATGGACCCGGACGACATCCCCGCGTCCGGTCTCGTCGTCGACGAGGACCGCGGCGGCCTGCCCTACCACCTGGTGCACGGGGAGTCGCTCGTCGCGGCGGCCGCCTGGGCCGCCGGGGCCGCGGGCGTCGACCTGCTCGACCTGACGACGCCCTGGGACGTGGCGGCCGACCGCGGGACGCCGCTGGTGCTGCACGACTCCCTCTGCCCGATGACGCCGCCCGACTTCATCGCACGCTGCGTCGAGATCTGCACGATGCGCGACGAGCCCGTCGTCGCCGTGCGACCGGTCACCGACACCGTCAAGCAGGTGGAGGACGGCGTGCTCGGCACGACGGTCGACCGCGACGCGCTGGTGGCGGTGTGCTCGCCGGTCGTGCTGCCCCCGCGGCTCGTCGCCGAGCTCGCCGCCAAGGGCGGGCTCCCGGCACTGCCCACCCTCGACTTCACCGGCCTGCTCGGGTGGCTGCGGACGTCGTACGACGTGCAGCTGGTCGACGCACCCGCCGCGGCGCGGAGGGTCGCGTCCGACGAGGACCTGCGGGTCCTCGAGGCGATGACGGACCCGCGCGACGCCGACCTGTAGGGCGCGTCTCGCCGCTCAGGCGGCGTCGACCTTGCGGTGCCCGATGAGCACCACGCCCTCGACCACCTTGACGTCGTAGGCCGGCACCGAGGCGTGTGCGTCGTCGAGGCAGCGGCCGGTGCGGAGGTCGAACGCGTGCCGGTGGACCGGTGAGGCTACGAACGGCACTCCGCCCCGGTTGCCGACGATGCCCTTCGCGAGGCCGCCGGCACCTGCCGACCTCGCGAACGGGTCGTGGTTGCCCAGTGCGAAGACCTCGTCCTCGTGGGTCCGGAAGATCGCGATCGCCTGCCCGTGGACCAGCGCGGTCACGCCGCGGTCGGCCTCGAGCTCGGCGATCCGGCACACGGGCTGCCACTCCTCCGCAGGGGCCGACCGAGCAGTCATGAGCCCGAACGTAGGGGCGGAGTGTTCTCGCTGACGTTTCGCTGTGTAACGCCCGTGAAAACGCTTCCTCCCGAGCCGGGTGGACCGACCCACTAGATTCGGGCCCGTGCCTGCCGCCGTCGTCGTCCTCGCCGCCGGGAGCGGCAGCCGTGTCGGCGCCGACACCAACAAGGTGCTGCTGCCGCTCGCCGGCCGCCCGCTGCTGGCCTGGTCGGTGCTGGCGGCGCTCGACGTCGACGACGTCGCGACCATCGTCGTCGTCGGCCGCCCCGAGGACCGCGACGCGCTCACCGAGGCGATCTCGCCGCTGCTAGGCGACCGCGAGGTGCTGCTGGTCGACGGCGGTGCGACGCGGCACGCCTCGGAGGACGCGGCCCTGGCCGTGCTCGCCCCGGCGATCGAGCGCGGCGAGGTCGACGTCGTCGCGATCCACGACGGCGCCCGACCACTGGCCCGTCCGGAGCTCTTCGCCCTCGCCATCGACACCGCGCGGGAGCACGGCGCCGCCGTACCGACCGTCGACCTGAGCGGGCTCGCCGACCGCGACCCGACCGCTGGCGTCCTCTCCGGCGGCGAGGTCGTCGGGGTGCAGACGCCGCAGGCGTTCCGCGCCGAGCCGCTGCTCGCCGCCTATCGCGCCGCCGCCGTCGACGGGTTCGCCGGCACCGACACCGCTGCGTGCCTCGAGCTCTACGCCGACCTGCCGATCCGGGCCGTGCCCGGCGGTGCGGCCAACCTCAAGGTGACCTACGCCGAGGACCTCAGGACCGCCGAGGCGCTGCTGGCCTGAGGTTCACGCGTTCGGCACGACGAGCGCGGTCGCGATCGCCGCGACCCCCTCGCCGCGGCCGGTCAGGCCGAGGCCATCGGTCGTGGTCGCCGAGACGGTGACGGGTGCGCCGGCGGCGGCGCTCAGCGCCTCCTCGGCCTCGGCGCGCCGCGGACCGAGCCGGGGCCGGTTGCCGATCACCTGGACGGCGATGTTGCCGATCGCGAACCCGGCCTCGGCGACCCGTCGCGCCGTCTCCTGGAGCAGTACGGCGCCCGCGGCGCCCGCCCACTGCGGCTCCGACGTGCCGAAGTTGCTGCCGAGGTCACCGAGCCCGGCGGCGGCCAGGAGCGCGTCGCACGCGGCGTGCGCCGCGACGTCGGCGTCGGAGTGGCCCTCGAGGCGCTGGTCCTCGTCGGGCCACAGCAGCCCCGCGAGCGCCAGAGGCGGGTCGTCGGGACCGCGCGGCACCAGCCGGTGCACGTCGGTGCCGACGCCGATCTGCGGCACTCCGGGCATGGTCTGGCTCACGGGCCGATCATGCCTCAGCGCGGACCGGAACGGGGCGGCGGGCGCATCCGCGCTCGCCCTGAGGGAAGATGAGCAGATGCGGACGTCTCGTGGGTGGTGGCTGGTCGCCGGGGTCGCCGCCGGCGCGCTCGGCCTCGCCCTGAGCTATGCCGTCGCGGGACTCCTGCACGTCCGCGAGTCGCCGGTGGTCGCGGTCGCCGAGGGCGTCATCCGGCTGACACCGGGGCCGGTCGCCGAGTGGGCCATCAACGTCTTCGGAGCCGCCGACAAGACGGCGCTCCTGGTCGGCATCTTCCTGGTCCTGACGGTGCTCTTCGCGTGGATCGGCCGCATCGCCCGGCGCCGCTGGTGGCTGGCGGTGCTGGCGTACGTCGCGCTGGCGCTCGTCGGTTGGCTCGCGGTCGCGGTCAAGCCCGGCGCGGTCGGCACCGGGCTGCTGCCCCTGGCGGCGGGCCTGCTCGGCTGGCTGGTCGCGATGGCCGTGCTCGCCGAGTGGCTGCGCCGCTGGGAGCTCGTCGAGGCGACCGACGAGCCCGCCACCGAGCCCACCCACAGCCGCCGGTGGTTCTTCATGTCCGTCGGCGCCACCGCCGCCGTCGCGCTCGGCGGCTGGGTGCTCGGCCGCTTCGCCTCGAGCGGCCGCGAGCGCGTCGAGGAGACCCGCCGCCTGCTGCGGCTCGACGGGGTGACCGAGCCGTCGGTCCCGCAGGGGGTCGAGGTCGGTGTGGAGGGCGTACGGCCGTGGCGCACAGCGGCGCAGGACTTCTACACGATCGACACCGCCATCGCGCCGCCCACGATCGAGCCCCAGGACTGGGCGCTGCGCATCCACGGCCTGGTCGACCACGAGCTGCTGCTCACCTACGACGACCTGATCTCCCGCGAGATCACCGAGGACTGGATCACCCTCAACTGCGTCTCCAACCCGGTCGGCGGCGACCTGATCGGCAACGCCTGGTGGAGCGGTGTGCGCTGGGCGGCGATCCTCGCCGAGGCCGGCCCGCAGGACGGCGCCGACGCGGTGCTCCAGAAGTCCGAGGACGGCTGGACCTGCGGCACCCCGCTGGCGGCCCTGATGGACGACCGCAACGCCCTGCTCGCGGTCGCGATGAACGGCAGCCCGCTGCCCGTGGAGCACGGCTTCCCCGTCCGCTCGATCGTGCCGGGCCTCTACGGGTACGTCTCCGCGTGCAAGTGGGTCATCGACGTCGAGGTCACCCGCTTCGACGACATCACGGCCTACTGGACCGACAAGGGCTGGGCCGAGCTGGGGCCGGTGAAGATGTCCTCGCGCATCGCTGTCCCGGGGCCCGGCGAGGACGTCAAGACCGGTGCCCTCGTCGTCGCGGGCGAGGCGTGGGCCCAGCACACCGGCATCGCCGGCGTGGCCGTCTCCCTCGACGGCGGTCCGTGGACGCCGGCAGACCTCGCGCGGGTGCCCAACGACGACACCTGGGTGCAGTGGCGGGTCGAGATCGACGTACCTGCCGGCGACCACGAGCTGCGGGTCCGCGCCAGCGACAAGTCCGGCGAGATCCAGACCGGCGTGGTCCGCGACGTGCTGCCGGACGGCGCCACCGGGTGGCACACGGTCTCGTTCTCCGCCTCGGAGTGACCGGACTGCGGTTGGATGACCGCATGGACGACTTCGGTGCACTGACCGGCGGCGCGCTGGTCGTCGGCGGCTCCGGCGGCATCGGCCGCGCGATCGCGGCGCTCCTCGGCGAGCGCGGCGCCCGGGTGGCGGTCACGCATCGCACGCGCGCGGTCGACGGCGCGCCGTCGTACCAGCTCGACCTCGCCGACCCGGCTGCCGTCGCTCCGGTCGTGGGCCAGGTCGCCGACGAGCTCGGCGGGCTGCACACCGTGGTCCACGCGGCCGGCCCGCACGTCCCGATGGTCCACCTGTCGCGGGTGGCGCCCGAGCAGATGGCCGACCAGCTCGCCGCGGACGCGGCCGGGTTCTTCGCGGTCGCGGCCGCCTCACTGCCGCACCTGCGCGAGACCTCCGGATCGCTCGTCGCCGTCACCACCGCGGCGACGACGCGCTTCCCGGTGCGCGACGGCCTGTCGTCCGCGCCCAAGGCCGCCGTCGAGGCGATGGCCCGCGCACTTGCCGTCGAGGAGGGCCGGTACGGCGTCCGCGTCAACTGCGTCGGCCCCGGCATGCTCACCGACGGCATGGCGGAGCGGCTCATCTCCTCCGGCGAGCTCGACGACGCCGCGCTCGAGATCACCCGCGGCAACATCCCGCTCCGCCGCTTCGGCTCCGCCGGCGACATCGCCGAGGCGGTCGCGTTCCTCGCCAGCCCGCGCGCCAGCTTCATCAGCGGCCAGAAGCTGGACGTGGACGGGGGCTACGGGGCGTAGAGCGCGCCTGCGCTTCGGAAGGGGTTGTGCGTCGGCTGGGGCCGCTGCCCGTCGGTCCCGGAGGGCCCTACGGTCGCAGAGCGCCTTGCCGCGCGCGGCTCTGTGGTCGCGCATCCCGGTGGTTCCGGCCGGCGCGTCATCGGCGATGCCCCCCGGGCCCTCCGGGCCCGCCGGTCAGCGGCTCCGTCCGGCTCACGGCGGGCTGTGGGGCACGCTGCGTGTTTGTCGGCGCAGACTCACCAGTTGCTGTGCTTGCCGGGCGACGGCAGCGGGTGCTCGGCGTCGTGAATCAGATAGCTCAGGCCACCGGACGCCTCCAGCCAGACCCGCTCGAGCTGGCCGCGCTGGTAGACCCGGCGCACGCCCTTGCGGGTGGCCGCCGCGGGGTCGTTGACGACGACGTCGCCGTCCTCCTGGAAGCCGACGATCACGAGCAGGTGCCCGTTCGACGATCCGATCGGGGCGCCGTCGAGCTCGCCGGGGCCGAACGCGATCGACGCGACCACGGGGATGCCGGCCTTGACCAGCTTCTCCGCCTCGCGCAGCGAGCGCAGCCGGGTCACGAAGCCCTTGCCGGCGAGCGGCGCGGCGTACGCCGTGTTGAACGGCCAGTTGCCGGTGCCGTCGTAGGCGAAGTCGTAGGTGGAGCGGGCGGCGTGGTCGACGAACGGCGCCACGTGGTCGTCGGGGACCCAGCTGTAGCGCTGGGGGTCTGGGAGGGCGTCGTAGTAGCCGAGCACCATCGAGGTCGAGGTCGGCGAGCACCACGCCTCACCGCCGCCGCCCCACTCGGGGTAGTGGCCCTCGTGGGTCATCTGCGAGAACCGCGGCACGGCCAGCACCGTGCCTCCGGCGACGCCCGGCTCGGAGGTCGGGCCCGCCGACGCGGGGATCCGCGAGGCCATGGCGGTGGCGAGGTCGGCCGACGGCTTCGCCGTGGTGCCGGTACGGCGCAGCAGGCTCACGCGCAGCTGGTAGGACGTGAGGCCGCCGGTGACCCAGGTGTCGACGTTGACCGAGGTGCCATCGTCGGGCTGGTCGGCGCCGCTGTGCCGCTCCAGGTGCTTGTGGCCGGACTTCCAGCGGGCGAGCAGGTCCCACGACGTGGTGTCGCCCCCGCCCTTGCCGCGGACGCTGATCTCGACGAAAGCATTGCCGTTGGTGAGCGCCGACCACGACGCGATCAGCTCGTCGAACGCGAAGCCGGGGGAGGCCCACGGCGAGGTCCACTGCGCGCGGTCGTAGGGCCGGCCGGCGTGGGTCACCGTCGCCGCCGCGCGGTCGAACACCACGCGGCCCTCGCGCACCTTCACGCCGGACAGCGAGCCCTGGCGCCACTGCTCCGAGGTGTCCCACGCGCGGAGCCGGATGTGCCGGTCGTCGGTCCCGACGGCGGCGTGGTCCGCCCGGAGGACCACCGTGGCGCCGCCGCCGTCGCCGGGGCGGCCGGGGTCGGGCTCGGCCATCGCGGGCGCGGGAGCGGCCAGTGCGGCGGACAGGAGCAGGGGAAGAGCTACTCGTCGCATGGATTTTACGTTACGTCACTTCCGTCACAGGAGTCACAAGGCGGAGGTACGGCGTGGCGGCCCCCGCGGATGCCGCGCGCGCTTCCGGGCACCGGACCAGGGTGCGGATCTCGGCCTTGCGCGCCGCCACCTGGCGCCACCCCCGGCTGCTGCTCGCGACCAAGACCGCGGTGGCGGCGGGCCTGGCCTGGGTCCTGGTGCAGCCACTGGGCGGGTTCGTCGACGACTACCCCTACTACGCGCCGTTGGGCGCCGTGGCGGCCATGTCGACGAGCGTGGTCAGCTCGGTACGGACGGCCGTGCAGGCAGTCGTCGCGATCCTCACCGGCGCGACGATCGCGCTCCTCGTCGACGCGCTCGCCCTGCCGGGACCGGCCGGTGTCGCCGTCGGCATCGGGGCCGGCGTGTTGGTCGGCGGACTCGGCGTCTACGGGGCGATGGGCTCGTGGGTCCCGTTCGCGACGCTGTTCGTCCTGATCCTGGGCGGAGAGGATCCCTGGCGGTACGCCGCGGCGTACGGCGGGCTCGTCGCCCTCGGCGGGATGGTGGGGGTCGGCGTCAACCTCGCGGTGCCGCAGCTGCTGCTGACGCCGGCGGTCATGGCCGAGGACCGCCTCCGGGAACGGCTCGCCGACCAGCTCGACCTGCTCGCCGACGGTCTGGACCACGAGGAACCGCTCACCGCCGACGCCTGGCAGGAGCTCCGGCTCTCCCTGGAGCTGGACGCCCGCCGGGTCGAGGAGCTGGTCGAGGCGGCGAGCGAGGCCCGTCGGGCGAACTGGCGCGCCCGGCGCTGGGCCGCAGCGGCGGACCAGCGCGAGGTCCGCGCCCGCGCGCTCCGCCGGCTGACGGGCTGCGTCGACGACGTCATCGCGCTCGTCACGGACGTCCGCACGTCGGTGCACGCCGAGGACGAGGTCGCCGGCGGGCTCCGCGCCGACGCCGCGGTGGCGTTCCGCGCGGTGGCGACGATGCTGCGGACGGTGGAGGACTCGGCCGACGAGCGCGACCCGGAGAGCTCCGGGGTCGCGCACGCTGCCGCCGTGGCCGTCGACAGGCTCTCGCGCGCGGTGGGCGACGCAGCGGTCGCGTCCAGCGGTGGCTACCTCGCCGCGGCCGCGATCGCGGTGAGCCTCCACCAGGCCGTCGACGCGTGGGCCTGACCGGCGGTCGGCGCTGATGCGGCTGCGCCGTACTCCCATCCCTAGACTTGGCGGGTGACCTTCAGGCTGTACGACACCCAGACCCGCGAAGTCCGTGACTTCGTGCCCCTGCGGGAGGGCAAGGCGGGTCTCTACGTGTGTGGCCTGACGGTGCAGAGCGAGCCCCACGTCGGGCACGTGCGGTCGGGCGTCAACTTCGACGTGCTGCAGCGGTGGCTGCGCCACCTCGGCTACGAGGTGACCTTCATCCGCAACATCACCGACATCGACGACAAGATCCTGATCAAGTCGGCCGAGCAGGGGCGCCCCTGGTACAACCTCGCCTACGACATGAGTCGGCAGCTCGACGCGGCCTACGCGGCGCTCAACGTGGCGCCGCCGACCTACGAGCCGCTCGCCACCGGCCACATCCCGGAGATGATCGAGCTGATCGGGCAGCTGATCGAGCGCGGCCACGCCTACCCGGCCGAGGACGGCTCCGGCGACGTCTACTTCGACGTCCGGTCCTGGTCGTCGTACGGCGAGCTCACCCACCAGGGCGTCGACGACATGGAGCCCGCCGCCGACGCCGACCCGCGCGGCAAGCGCGACCCGCGCGACTTCGCGCTCTGGAAGGGCCGCAAGGACAGCGAGCCCGAGACCGCCTCGTGGCCGAGCCCGTGGGGTCGCGGCCGGCCCGGCTGGCACATCGAGTGCTCCGCGATGGCCGGCAAGTACCTCGGCACCGCGTTCGACATCCACGGCGGCGGCGTCGACCTCCGCTTCCCGCACCACGAGAACGAGCTGGCGCAGTCGCGGGCCGCAGGTGGCGACTTCGCGACGTACTGGATGCACAACGCGTGGATCACCACCGCCGGCGAGAAGATGTCGAAGTCGCTCGGCAACACCCTCTCCATCCCCGCGATCCTCGAGAAGTACCGCGGCATCGAGCTGCGCTACTACATCGTCTCCGCGCACTACCGCTCGCACGTGGAGTTCAGCTTCGAGGCGCTCGACGAGGCGGCGGTCGGTTTCCGGCGGGTCGAGCGCTTCCTGGAGCGGGCGTACGGCGAGCTGGGCGAGGTGCCGTCCGGAGGTGAGCCGCCGACCGCGTTCGCCGACGCCATGAACGACGACCTCGGGACGCCGGCCGCGGTGGCCGTCCTGCACGACGCCGTGCGCGACGGCAACCGGTTCATCGCCGACGGCGCGACCGCCTCTCTGCGCGACACCACCCGTGCCGTGCGGGCGATGCTCGACGTGCTCGGTCTCGACCCGGCCGACCCGGCCTGGGCGACCCCGGCCGGCAGCGCCGGTGACGACGCACTGAAGGGCGCCGTCGATGCCCTGGTGGCCGGCCTGCTCGAGGAGCGCGCTGCTGCCCGCGAGGCCAAGGACTGGGCGCGCGCCGATGCGATCCGGGACCGGATCAAGGCCGCCGGCATCGAGGTCACCGACACCCCTGACGGACCTACCTGGACGGTTGACTGATGCCCGGTAACTCCAATCGACGCGGCGCGGTCCGCAAGTCGAGCAAGAAGCCCACGGCCGGCTCCGGCGGCCGCGTGCGCCGCGGCCTCGAGGGCAGGAAGGCGACGCCCAAGGCCGAGGACCGCGAGTACCACAAGGCCCACAAGGCGAAGAAGGCCCGTGAGGCGGCGGCCAAGAAGTCCGGAGGACCGCGTCGCCGCGCGTCCGGCTCGGGCGACGAGTGGATCGCCGGTCGCAACTCGGTCGTCGAGGCGCTCCGCGAGCATGTCCCGATCACGTCGGTCTACGTCGCCGAGGGGGCCGAGCGGGACGGCCGGCTGCGCGAGACGTTCAAGCTCGCGGCCGAGCGCGGCGTCGGCCTGCTCGAGGTGAGCCGCGGCGAGCTCGACCGGCTGACCGACGGCGCCGTCCACCAGGGCCTCGCCGCCCGGATCCCCGCGTACGAGTACGCGCACCCCGACGATCTCGTGGACGCCGCCGAGGAGCAGGGGGAGAAGCCGCTGATCGTGGTCCTCGACTCGATCACCGACCCGCGCAACCTCGGCGCGATCGTGCGCAGCGCGTCCGGCTTCGGTGCGCACGGCGTCGTCGTACCCGAGCGCCGCGCCGCGCACATGACCGCCGCGGCGTGGAAGACCTCGGCCGGTGCCGCGGCGCGGATCCCCGTCGCCCAGGCGGGCAACCTCACGCGGCAGCTGAAGGCCTACCAGGAGGCCGGCTGCTTCGTCGTCGGCCTCGCGGCCGACGGCGACCTGAGCCTGCCCGACCTGGTCGCCGACACCGACCTGGTCACCGGCCCCCTCGTCGTCGTGGTCGGCGCCGAGGGTGGCGGTCTGTCCCGCCTGGTCGCCGAGACGTGCGACCACCTCGTGTCCATCCCGATGGCCGGCGTGCTCGAGTCGCTCAACGCAGGCGTGGCCGCCTCGGTGGCGCTGTACGCGATCTCGCAAGCGCGGGCGTGACGTAGCCCCTGGCAGGGTTGACGACGTGGACGTCCCACCGAGTCTCCGCCGCGTGCGCTGGCGATGGGTGGCCGTCGTCGGGCTGTCGTGGCTCGCGCTGGCGCTCGTGGTCGGCACGTTCCTGTTCCTCACCGGTGAGCGCACCGTCGACGTCGCCAGTCACGAGGCGACGGTCAGCCCGGACCTCTCCGGCCACGTCGTGGTCCGGACGGGCGCGCTGCTCCCCGATGCCCGGGCGGAGTCGGGATCACCGGTGGGGCTGGAGATCGTGCTCGGCAAGACCGACGCGGCGACGGTGGAGGAGCTGACCCAGCGGTACGCCGCGATCGGGTCCAACCCGCAGCCCCAGGTCGCCAACGTGCAGCGGGCCGTCGCCCAGCTGGCCGTCGACAGCGCCCTGCGCGGCCTCGCCCTCGCGGCGCTGCCGCTGCTGGTCGGCGCCCTGCTGGGTCAGCGCCGCCGGCGCGAGCTGCTCCGTCGCGCCTGGTCCCGTGAAGGCGTGGTCGCGTTCGCCGTGCTCCTGCTCGTCACGGGTGTCCTCGTGACCCCGTGGCGCTGGGGCGACCGGCGCGAGACCGAGGAGGAATGGATCCCGCTGGCGTCGTTCCTCGGGCCCGCCGTGACCCTGCCCGACGAGGCGCAGCAGGTGGAGATCCTGGCCGGCGGCGTCACCACGCAGACCCGCCGCCTCGTCGAGAGCGCGGTCAGCACCTACCGCAAGGGCGTGCAGTTCTACGACGACGCGGCCGAGGCGGCCGCGACGCTGGACCTGCGCGAGCCGGAGGACGGCGAGACCGTCGTGCTGCTGGTGTCCGACCGCCACGACAACATCGGCATGGACCCGGTCGCGCGCGCGGTCGCGGACGCCGGCGGGGCCACGGCGGTCTTCGACGCCGGCGACGACACCTCGACAGGGGAGCCGTGGGAGGCCTTCTCGCTCGACTCCCTCAACGAGGCGTTCGACGACCTCGACCGCTGGGCGGTCGCCGGCAACCACGACCACGGCGACTTCGTCCGCAACCGCCTCGAGGGCCTGGGCTGGTCGTACTTCGACGGCGAGGTCGTCGACGGTCCGGCCGACACGCGCCTCCTCGGCATCGACGATCCCCGGTCGAGCGGGTTCGGCGACTGGCGCGACGAGACGGGCATCAGCTTCACCGACGTCGCGGACCTGCTGGCCGAGGAGGCCTGCGCCGCCGACGAGGACGGCGAGCGGGTGGGGACCCTGCTCGTGCACGACGCGAACCTCGGCGGCCCGGCGCTCGCGCGCGGCTGCGTCGACCTCGTCGTCGGCGGGCACACCCACGTCCAGGACGGACCGACTCGCGTGGTGGGCGACAACGGGGAGACGGGCTACACGTTCACGGTCGGCACCGCGGGCGGCGCGGCGTACGCCGTCGCGGTCGGCGGCAAGCTGCGCCGCCCCGCGGGGCTCGCCCTGATCACCTACGCCGACGGCCGCCCGATCGGGGTGCAGGGCCTCACCCTCCAGACGACCGGCCGCTGGGACGTCGGCCGCTGGGTGCCGCTGACTTACTGACTCCGGGCAGTGCGTAGCCTGCGAGCGTGGAGAGGTTGCTGCCGACCGAGGAGTCCCGTGAGCTGCTCGCGCTCGCCCGCGAGATCGCGACGAAGGAGCTCGCGCCGCAGGTCGCCGAAGCGGAGGAGGCGGCGGTCTTCCCGGAGGCCGCCTACCGCCTGCTCGGGCGCTCCGGACTCCTGGCGCTGCCGTTCCCCGAGGAGTACGGCGGTGGCGGGCAGCCGTACGAGGTCTACCTGCAGGTCGTCGAGGAGATCGCGGCCGCGTGGCCGAGCGTCGGCGTCGGCACCAGCGTCCACTCGCTGACCGCGACCGTGGTCGAGGCCAACGGCAGCCAGGCGCTGAAGGACGCGTGGCTGCCGCGGATGCTGTCGGGCGACTGGCTCGGCGCCTACTGCCTGTCCGAGCCGCAGGCGGGCTCCGACGTCAGCGGCATCCGGACGGCGGCCCGGCTCGACGGCAGCGAGTACGTCGTCCGCGGCACCAAGCAGTGGATCAGCAACGGCTCGTGCGCCGACTACTACATCCTCTTCGCCCGCACCTCGCCCGACCCCAAGCGCGGGCTGTCCGCGTTCGTGGTGCCCGACGGGACCGCAGGCATGTCGTTCGGCGCCCCGGAGAAGAAGATGGGGCTCGCCTGCGACGTCACCACCCAGGTGCTCTTCGACGACGCCCGGCTGCCCGCCGACCAGCTAATCGGCGAGGAGGGCGAGGGCATGCGCGTCGCGCTGTCGGCGCTCGACGCAGGTCGCCTCGGCATCGCGGCCGTCGCGACCGGCATCGGCCAGGCGGCGCTCGACCACGCCGTGCGCTACGCCAAGGAGCGCGAGCAGTTCGGGCAGCCGATCGGTGACTTCCAGGGCATCCAGTTCCTCCTCGCCGACATGGCGGCCGAGGTCGAGCGGGCGCGGGCGACGTACCTCCACGCCGCACGGCTCAAGGACGCGGGTCGGCCGTTCTCGCGTCAGGCGTCGATCGCCAAGCTCACCGCGACCGACGCGGCGATGCGGGTGACGACCGACGCCGTGCAGGTGCTCGCCGGCAACGGCTACACGCGGGACTACCCCGTGGAGCGGCTGTTCCGCGACGCCAAGGTGACCCAGATCTTCGAGGGCACGAACCAGATCCAGAGGATGGTCATCGGCCGGGACCTGCTCCGCTGAAGCCCGCGCCGGTAAAATCTGCCCCGTTCCGCCGCGTTGGCGGGGTCGTAGGACCACCATCGGGAGATGAACCGCTTCTCCTACCTCCGCGGGCTCATCAAGTCCCGCTTCGTCGTCGTCCTCGCGGCCGCTGTCGTCGTGTCCGCCGGGAGCTATGGCATCGGCCTTGCGGCCGGCTCGCAGCGGACCCCTGGACATGTGAGGGTCTGTGTCGACCACGGGGTCGTCGTCGCCCCCCGCGCGGACGGCAAGTGCCGTCGCGGCTCGCGCATGATCGAGATCGCCATCCGCGGCGAGCGCGGAGCGACCGGCCCCGCCGGCCCCGCTGGTCCCGCCGGCGAGACCGGCCCAGCAGGTGAGCCCGGGGAGGCCGGCGAGCCCGGTCCCGCGGGCCCCGCTGGCCCCAAGGGCGACAAGGGGGAGCCGGGAACCGTGGGTCCGGCCGGACCCGTGGGTCCGACGGGACCGATGGGTGCCACCGGACCGATCGGCCCCGCCGGCCCGAAGGGCGAGACCGGGGCCCAGGGGCCACAGGGCCCGATCGGACCGATCGGGCCCATCGGACCGATCGGACCCATGGGACCGATGGGCCCCGAGGGTCCGCCGGGCACTGCGGCGCTGTTCGGGACGAACACCTCGCTCGCCCAGCCTGGCCACGGCGGCGATTGCACGCTCGGCGAGGTCTGGCTGACCGCCGGCGGCCGCGGGAGCGCCATGCCCGCCCGGGGCCAGATCTTCCCGATCAACCAGTGGCAGGCGCTCTTCTCGCTCCTCGGCACTGACTATGGCGGGAACGGTCAGACGACGTTCGCGCTGCCCGACCTCCGGGAGGAGGCACCGAACGGCCTCACCTACGTGATCTGCATCGAGGGCATCTACCCCGCCCCCGACTAGTTCTCTAGTAGCGGAACGCGCCGACCAGCTTCTCGAGCTGGCTGGCCGAGCTCGCCATGCTGGCGGCGGCCTCGGCCGTCGTGGTCGCACCCTTCTGGGTCTCGCCGGCGGCGTGCGCCACCTGGGCGATGTCGGCCGCGATGGTGTGCGACACCGTCGCGGTCTCGGTGACCGAGCGGGCGATCTCGTTGGTCGTCGCGGTCTGCTGCTCGACGGCACCGGCGATCGACGTCTGGATCTCGTTGATCTGGACGATGACCTCGCTGATCTCGCCGATCGCGCCGACGGCCCCGGTCGTGCCCTGCTGGATCGCGTCGATCCGCTCGCGGATCTCCTCGGTCGCCTTGGCCGTCTCCTGGGCGAGGTCCTTGACCTCGTTGGCGACGACCGCGAAGCCCTTGCCGGCGTCGCCGGCCCGTGCGGCCTCGATGGTGGCGTTGAGCGCGAGCAGGTTGGTCTGCTGCGCGATCGAGGTGATCGTCTTGATGACGGCGCCGATCTCGCTGCTGGCGTCGCCGAGGTCGTGGACCGTGCTGCGGGCGCGGTCGGCGACCACGACGGCCTCCGACGCGACCCGCGACGCCTCGGTGGCGTTCTTCGCGATCTCGCGGATGCTGACGCTCATCTCCTCCGCGGCCGAGGCGACGGTGGCCACGCTGGCGGAGACCTCCTCCGAGGCGGAGGACACGTTGCCCGCGAGGTCGGAGGTGTGGTCGGCGCCGGTCCCGAGCGTCGCGCTCACGGTGGTGAGGTCCTCGGAGGCGCCGGCGACCTGGGCCGCCGTGTCGCCGATCGCCGCCATGCTCTCGCGCAGCGCCTGGGTCAGCGACCGGAGGCCCTCGGCCATCTGGCTCACGTTGGGGTCGGTGCACGACGGCACCGTCTGGGTCAGGTCGCCGTCGACGATCTTCTTGACGTAGTCGAGGAGCTCGGCGACCTGGCGGGCGCTCTCGGCGGCCTCCGCCGCCTCGGCGGCGGCGCGCTCGGCCTCGGCCTGAGCGGCCTCCTGCTCGCGGAGCCGCTCGGCCTCCATGGTGCGGCGCTGGGCCTCGGCCTGCTCGGCCGCGGCGCGCTGGAGCTTCTCGGCCTGCTCGTCGAGCGCGGCGGTGAGCTTGGCGGCCTGCTCGTCGGCGGCGCGCCGCTCGTCCTCCTGGCGCTGGCGCTCGCGCTCGGCCTCGGCCTGGGCGGCCTGGCGGTCCGCCTCCTCGCGAGCGATGCGGGCGCGCTCGGCCTCCGCGGCGTCGGCGTCGGCCTTGTCGAGGAAGTCGACGACGGTGTCGAGCGCGCTGACGATCGAGCCGATCTCGTCCTGGCGGTCGTAGTCGACGCGCTGGGTCCGGTCGCCGGTGGCGATCGCCTTCAGCGAGCCGACGATCTGGTCGAGGGGGCGGGTGATGCTGCGGATGATCACGAACGCCAGGGCGAGCAGCAGCAGCAGGCCGACCACGGCGACGACGATCAGCAGCCGCTGGGCGGAGTCGATGGAGGAGCGGAACTCCTCCTGGGCCGTCTCGCTGTCACCGCCGATGTCCGCGATCACGGCGTCGAACTGGTCACCAGCGGCCGAGATCATCTCGCGCTGCGTGTTGAGGACCTCGCGGCGTGCTTGGTCGAGGTCGCCTTCGACGATGGCGGAGTGCTGCCGCTCGACCGAGGCGCTGAAGTCCTCGACCGTGCCGGTCAGGGTGGCGACGATCTCGCGCTCCGCAGGGTGGTCGACGCGCTCGGCGAGCTCGCCGAGGATCCCGAGCGCAGTGTCGAGGTCCTCGACGACGCCCTCGTAGGCCGCCTGCTCGCCCTCGGCACCGGAGTCGGCCAGCACCTGGCCGTACGGGGTGTCGCGGGTGGACGCGTCCCACTTGGCGTTGGCCTTGGAGAGGAGGTCGGCCTCCTGGGCCCGGTCGTGGGCCTCCTCCGCCTTCGCCTCGGCGTGCTGCATCTGCTGCACGGCGAGGACCGACATCACCACGAAGATGGCGCCGGCGAGCCCTGCCATCGCCCAGAGCTTCTGCTTGATGGTCACGCGTCGAAGAAATCCCATGCTGGTCACGGCGGCCTTATCGGCGGTCCAGACCAGCGGCTGAGGGAAAGCGGGATCAGCGCTCCAGCAGCACCGTGAACGGACCGTCGTTGACCGAGGCGACCGACATCGTCGCGCCGAAGACGCCGCGCTCGACGTGGGTGCCGAGCCGCTCGAGCTCGGCGCAGACGGCGTCGTACAGCGGCTCGCTGACGGACCCCGGAGCGGCGGCCGTCCACGTCGGGCGTCGCCCCTTGCGCGCGTCGCCGTACAGGGTGAACTGGCTGACCACCAGGACGGGCGCGCCGAGGTCGGAGGCCGACCGCTCGTCGCGAAGGATCCGGACGTCCCGGATCTTGCGCGCCATCCACGCCACCTCGTCGGGCCCGTCGTCGTGCGTGATGCCGAGGTAGACGAGCAGGCCCGGTCCGTCGATGGCTCCGACCACCTCTCCGTCGACCGTCACGGAGGCGGACGTGACCCGCTGCAGGACTGCGCGCATGGCCGACATTGTGGCGGCCGCCGTACCCACCTCCCTGAGCGGTCAGCTCATCGCGCCGTCGATGGCGAGCACGGCGCCGGTGATCATCCGGGCGGCCGGGGAGGCGAGGAACGCGATCGCCTCGGCGATCTCGGCCGGGGCGATGGCCGGCCCGGGCAGCAGCGGCAGCAGGCGGTCGGCGACCCGCGGGTCGAGGTCGGGCGGGAAGCTCTCGGCGACGGCCGCCACCAATGGGGTGTCGACGGTGCCGGGGCAGATCGCGTTGACGCGGATGCTCTGCGGGGACAGCTCGACCGCCAGCGCCTTGGTCAGCATCGTCAGCCCGCCCTTCGCCGCCGAGTAGGCCGCGGAGTAGGGCTGGCTCGCGTTCCCGGCCACCGACGACACGTTCACCACGCAGCCCTTGGTGCCGTCGAGGCCGGCGCGCAGCAGGGGGAGGGCCGCCTGGATGAGGAAGAACGGGCCCTTCAGGTCGACGGCGTTGACCCGGTCCCACTCGGCCTCGGTGATCTGGTCGACGTGGCCGAACTGGACGATCCCGGCGACGTTGGCGAGCAGGTCGATCCGCCCGTGCTCCTGCCCGACCGTGCCGATGGCCGCGTCGACCGCGGACTTCGACGACACGTCGCATGCGAGGTAGGTGATGCCGTCGGGCACGGTGTCGGCGACGTCCAGGCCGTAGACGTGATCGCCGCGATCGCGGAACAGCTCCGCGGTGGCGTGGCCGATCCCGCTCGCGGCTCCGGTGATGACGACGACGCGCGGCTCGGTCATGGCTGCTCCAGGGTCAGGGGGAGAGGTCGACCGCAGGCTACCGGTCTGCGCTAGAACGTGTTCTCGTTGTGCGGACATGAAACGGCCGCGGCCCCGAGGGAGCCGCGGCCGATCAGCGCGGTGATCAGTTGGACGGGAAGCCCGGGTTCACCTCACCGCGCCAGCCACCGGTCTCGGAGCCGCGCTCCTCGATGAACTTCTTGAAGCGCTCGAGGTCGCCGGACGCCCGGTGCTCGACGATCGACAGCGCGTCGCCGGCCTTCTCGACGATGCCCTCGGGCTCGAACTCCATCCGCAGCGTCACCCGGGTGGTGCCGTCGGTGGCGTTCTGCGCGAAGGAGACCGTCCCGTCGTTCTTGGTGCCGTCCAGCGAGCGCCAGGTGATCCGCTCGTCCGGGGTCTGGTCGACGATCTCGGCGTCCCACTCGCGGGTGACGCCGGCGATGCTGGCCTTCCAGTGCAGGTGCTTGTCGTCGAGCTGGCGCACCTCCTCGACGCCGTCCATGAACTGCGGGAACGTCTCGAACTGGGTCCACTGGTCGTACGCCGTCCGCAGCGGGACGTCGACCGTGACGGACTTCTCGATCGTGCTCATGCGTTCCTCCTCGTCGGGATCGGCACATTCGCTTCTCGTGGTGCGGTACCCGCTCGGTGCGCGCTATACGGGGTCGGGCGGATAACTCGTTGTGGACGGCGCCGGTCCGAACGAGGCTGGCCCGGTGACCTCCTTCATCTCGCACACCACCGTCGACTGCGCCAACGCCTACGAGCTCTCGGAGTGGTGGAAGCCGGTGCTCGGCTACACCGACGTGCCCGGCGACCCCAACCTGCCGGGCCACGAGGAGTGCATGATCGTCGACCCCGCGGGGGTGCGCCCGCGGCTGCTCTTCATCGAGGTGCCCGACGAGAAGACGGTGAAGAACCGCATCCACCTCGACCTGCGGCCGGTCGAGGGCACCCGCGACGAGGAGCTCGACCGGTTGCTCGCCCACGGCGCGACGGTCGTCGCCGACCACCGCGGCAAGTACGGTCCCGGCACCGGCTGGGTGGTCCTCGCCGACCCGGCGGGCAACGAGTTCTGCATCCTCCGGTCGGAGGCGGAGGTCGAGGCCACCTCCTGAGGCAGGTCGATAATCGACGAACGCGGCTCCCCGGGTAGGAATCGAACCTACGAAAGACGGATTCAAAGTCCGCCCGGCCGTGCCAGCAGACCAACCGGGGATTAGCGGCCGGGCGCGCCCGACGTTGCGAGGCAGAGCCTATCTGGCGAGAGACCGGACCGGACGGGCGCATTTCGAGGGCCGCGGCGCACTAGGGTCATCCCGCTGGCATCGACACGCTTGCCGGCCGGTAGAGCCGGAGGGGACATGCGCGAAAGCACTCGACGAAAGATCATCGATCGTGTCGGACTGGAGGCGAACGAGAGCGTTCGCTTCCTCAGTTTCATCATGGCGCAGAACGTTCAACGCGCGGCCACCCTCAGGAACGTCGTCGGCGCAGGCAAGCAACTGCTTCCGCGTGCGGCGATGAACGCGGAGGCGTTCGTCGTCGTTACTGACCGCCGGGTTGTCATCGTCGACAAGAACCCGTTCACCCTGCAGCCGACGAAGGAGATCGTGGCAGAGCTCCCGCTAGCCGATGCCTCAACCGAGTTCAAGCGGGGAGCCATGCCAACGGTGTTCGTCTGGATGCCGGACGGCCAGGGCCTCGCGCTCAGACTCGGCAAGCTCTGGACCAAGCGAGCCGAGGAGCTCGCAAAGGCCGTCCACGCCGAACGCATCTGAAGCCCGTCGGCCTCCGGGAGCAAGTACGGCGGCCGCCGCGCCGGGCCTGAGGTCGCGGACCGGTCCACGATGCTGTGTGCCCGAGAACCTGCATATCGACGTTCCCGGGCACACGACCCGGATCGGATAGGCCGCAGGCACACGACCAGACCGAGGCGGGTTGGTTATCGATAACCAACCGGGCGCGGGGCAGCCGCCCGACGCCCGAGCGCGACAAACGGTGGCACGCAGTCGTTGTTGGTGCCTGCTTGAAACGTGTCCACCGAGGCGTGTGCAGCCGGAGGTCGCCCATCGGCGAACCGATGGACTCGTCGCCAAGATCACCCACGGATGCGTCAGAAGTGCCCGGCTTCGCAGACTTCGGCAACTTCCGGCAGTCGCCCTAGACTCCGACGAATGACCACCGACCTCACCGTCATCGTGCTCGCCGCTGGGGGCGGCACCCGGATGAAGTCCAAGACCCCGAAGGTCCTGCACCGGGTGGTCGGGCGCAGCATGGTCGGCCACGTGCTGCGCGCGGTCTCGGCGGTCGAGCCGGCATGCGTCTGCACGGTGATCGGCCACCAGCGCGAGCTCGTCGGCCCGCACATCAGCGAGGAGCTCCCGGACGCCGTGCTCGCCGTGCAGGAGCAGCAGCTCGGCACCGGCCACGCCGTACGTGTCGCGCTCGAGGCGCTCGAGGCCGCAGGACGCAAGCTCCGGGAGGGCACCGTCCTCATCGCGTACGGCGACACGCCGCTCCTCGAGGGGGCGACGCTCAAGGCGTTCGCGGCCGAGCACGAGGCGGCCCAGGCCGCGGTGAGCATCCTGTCCGGCGTCGTGGCCGAGCCGTTCGGCTACGGGCGGATCGTGCGCGACGCCGACGGCGAGGTCGTCGCGATCGTCGAGGAGAAGGACGCGACGCCCGAGCAGAAGGAGATCTCCGAGATCAACTCCGGGATCCTGGCGCTCGACGCGGCCTTCCTGTCCGACGCGATCACCCGGATCGACAACGACAACGCCAAGGGCGAGTACTACCTGACCGACGCCGTGAAGCTCGCGCGCGAGAGCGGGCTGACCGTGACCGCGCTGCCCATCGACGACGTCTGGCAGACCGAGGGCGCCAACGACCGCGCCCAGCTGGCCGCGCTCGGCCGCGAGATGAACCACCGCATCGTCACCCGGTGGATGCGCGACGGCGTGACGGTGATGGACCCCGAGACGACCTGGATCGACGCCGACGTCGCGCTCGCTCCGGACGTCACGATCCTGCCCGGCACCCAGCTCCTCGGGGCGACGACGGTCGGCGAGGACGCGGTGATCGGGCCCGACACGACGCTCGAGGACTGCGAGATCGGCGAGGGGGCGCGCGTCGTACGCACCCACGCCCAGCTCGCGCAGGTCGAGGCCGGCGCGTCGGTTGGACCCTTCTCCTACCTGCGGCCGGGCACCAGGCTCGGCGCTGACGGCAAGATCGGGGCGTTCGTGGAGACCAAGAACGCGCAGATCGGTGCGGGCGCCAAGGTCCCGCACCTGTCCTACGTGGGCGACGCCGAGATCGGCGAGGGCACCAACATCGGGGCAGGCACGATCTTCGCCAACTACGACGGCGTCACCAAGCACCGCACCAAGGTCGGCCGCCACGCGCGGACCGCGTCCAACAACACGTTCGTCGCGCCGGTCGAGATCGGCGACGGCGCCGCGACCGGCGCCGGGACCGTCGTCCGCAAGGACGTGCCGCCCGGTGCGCTGGCGGTCAGCCAGGGCCCGCAGCGCAACATCCCCGGTTGGGCGCAGGCGCGCCGCGCGGGCACGCCCCAGGCGGAAGCAGCCGCGGCCGCGCTCGCCGACGATGAGTCGGGCGAGGCGGCCGCGGAGGACTGACCTTCGGTCAGACGCCGGTCAGGCGTTGTCGATGACGCAGAAGGTGTAGTCGCGCTTCGTGTTCGGCAGCGGCGTCTCCTTCTTGCCGCACGTGGCATCGGCGCCGTCCTGGGTCGAGACGATCTGCACGATCTCGCCCGGGGTCGCCGACTTCTCCGAGCACTCGACGATCTTGTCGAACTCGGTCGCGTTGCCGGCCTTCACGCACGTGCCGTCCTCGACCGCCCAGTCGAGGCAGAGGCTCACCGCGTCACTGCCGTTGACCTCGACCGTGTACGACGCCTCCGTCGTGTCGCAGTCGCCGTCGTCGGCCATCACCTTGAACAGCACGTCGTCGCCGCCGCAGTCGGCCTCCTCCACGTCCGCGTCGGTGGTCGATCCGCTGAGCACGACGCACTTGCCGACCTCGGGCGCGTCGGACTTGGCCTTCCAGGTGCTGAAGCCCCACCAGCCGAGACCGATCGCGATCGCGACTCCGATGCCGATGATTCTCTTGAGCATGATCCGGGCCTTCCGATTTTCGGCCGGGGCGTCTCGGGTGTCCCCGGCGAGACGGACGAATCGTAGGGCAACCGGACGCCCGCTCAGCCCGCATTGCAGGACGTGACGAGGTCTGCACGACGGCCAGGTGAACGCGGCGTGTCTCACAGGAGCGTCCGCCGGTTGGGCACTGACGACCAAGCACGGCAGAATCACCGACGTACCCACTCCGGCGCCCAGGGGAGCAACGCGTGAGCGGACTGAAGCGGACCACCGAGAAGAACCTGATGGTCTTCTCCGGAGGAGCACACCCCGAGCTGGCCGACGAGGTCGCCGAGCTCCTCGAGACCGAGCTGGTCCCGACCGAGGCCCGCACCTTCGCCAACGGCGAGCTCTACGTCCGCTACGCCGAGTCAGTGCGCGGCTGCGACGCGTTCGTCATCCAGAGCCACACCACTCCGATCAACGAGTGGATCATGGAGCACCTGATCATGGTCGACGCGCTGAAGCGCGCCTCGGCCAAGCGGATCACCGTGGTCATGCCGTTCTGGGGCTACTCGCGCCAGGACAAGAAGCACCGCGGCCGCGAGCCGATCTCGGCCCGGCTGATGGCCGACCTGTTCAAGACGGCCGGCGCCGACCGGATCATCACCGTCGACCTCCACGCCGACCAGCTCCAGGGCTTCTTCGACGGCCCGGTCGACCACCTGATGGCGCTGCCGCTCCTCGCCACCCACATCCGGGAGAAGTACGGCGACCAGTCGCTCGCCGTGGTCTCGCCCGACGCGGGCCGGATCAAGGTCGCCGAGAAGTGGGCCAACGCGCTCGGTGGGGTGCCGCTGGCCTTCATCCACAAGACCCGCCGCAACGACGTCGCCAACGAGGTCGTCGCCAACCGCGTCGTCGGTGACGTCACCGGCCGCATCTGCGTGCTGACCGACGACATGATCGACACCGGCGGCACGATCGTGAAGGCCGCCGAGGCGCTGGTCGCCGACGGCGCCGCGGGCGTGGTCATCGCCGCGACCCACGCGATCCTCTCCGAGCCCGCGGTCGACCGGCTCAAGAACAGCAGCGCCACCGAGATCGTCATCACCAACACGCTGCCGGTGCCGGCCGAGAAGCAGTTCGACAAGCTGACCACGCTGTCGATCGCGCCGCTCGTCGCCCGCGCCATCCGCGAGGTCTTCGAGGACGGCTCCGTTACCTCCATGTTCGACGGCCAAGCCTGACCAGCGCCGCCCGAAGGGCGCGCTGGCCGCGTTGTCGTCGCTCGACGCCCCGCTTCGCTCAAAGGCCGCCTTCGGCCCTCCGCCTTGCAGCTGCACGCACCGGACGACCCTGGCAGGGCCAGGCTCGTGCTTGTTCGACAAGAAGTGATCAGGCGTAGGGGTCGGTGATCTCCCGCAGGGAGATCAGTGCCTTCCTCAGCTCCGCATAGCGCCGCGGCCCGAGGTGGGCGGCCCACTCGGCCTCGATCCGCTCCTCGATCCGCCGCGCCGCGGCCTGCACCTCGAGTCCCTTGTCGGACAGCCGGACGAGGCGGGCGCGGCCGTCGCTCGGGTCGGGGACGCGCTCGACGTACCCGAGCTGCTCGAGCTGGTCGACGAGGTAGCCGGCGGTCTGCTTGGTGACCTGGGCCGCCTCCGCGAGCTCGGTCAGCCGGCTGCCGCCCTCGTTGATCCTGGCCGCCAGCCGTCCCTGGGCCAGCGTGACGCCGCCGTGTCCCTCCTCGGCGAGCGTCGCGAAGATCTGGCTCTCGGCGTAGCGGTGGGCGATGAACATCAGCACCCCCGTGCCCGGCTGGTCCATCCGATCTCCCTCCGCGTCGGCCCTTGACAAGGTAGTCAGTGTATCTGACTATTTAGTCAGAGGTTCTTGCCAACTCGCCTGGAGGCGGCGATGGACTACGAGAAGGTGTGGGGGTTCGTCGCCGCCGAGCGGCGCGCGTTCGGCGGGATGCTCGCGGCGCTGAGCGAGGAGGAGTGGCTGGCCCCGTCGGCGTGTCCGGGGTGGACGGTCAAGGACGTCTCTGCGCACGCGATCGCCCATCCACAGCACCACCTCCGGACGCTCCTGCCCGCGATGATCCGCGGCGGGTTCGACCTCAACAAGGCCGGGCTCATCGACGGCCAGCGGCGTGGTCGCGCACCGGCCGACGAGATCCTCCGACAGTTCGAGGTCTACGCCGAGGCCCGCCGGCTCCCGCCCATGACCACGCCGCTCGAGGCGCTGGTCGACACCCTCGTCCACACCCAGGACGCGATGCGCCCCCTCGGCCGCTCCTACGACATGCCGCCCGACGCGGCCGCGATCGGCGCCGATCGCTCGCTGGCGAAGCACCAGAAGATCTTCGGCTACCCCGTCGCCGGCGTCCGGCTGGTCGCCAGCGACGTCGACTGGTCGCACGGCAGCGGCCCGGAGGTGCGCGCACCGATGCAGGAGCTGCTCCTCCTCGTCACCGGCCGCGCCGCGGCGGCCGATCTCGTCGAAGGCGACGGCGTCGGGAGCGTGCGGGTCGCCTGAGCGGTCTCGTTTTGTACGGCTCGCCGGGTCGCGGCTACGATTCTGCGGTTGCCTCGGCGAGGGAGCACCCGCTTCTGTGACTCCGTGATCGACTGGGCCGGTACGTCTCGTACGTCGCCGCGCGCCCGCCGGTCATCGGGCCAGAGAAGCGCGGAACTCCTCGCCGGGAACCCCACCCGATGAAAGAGGAGATCGCATGAGCACCGAGAAGATCGTCGCCGAGACGCGCACCGAGTTCGGCAAGGGCGCGGCCCGCCGCATCCGCCGCGAGGACAAGGTCCCCGCGGTCCTCTACGGCCACGGCAACGACCCGATCCACGTGACCCTTCCGGGCCACGACACGATGATGGCGATCAAGCACGGCGGCGCCAACGCCCTGCTCGAGCTCGAGATCGAGGGCAAGTCCCAGCTCGCGCTGACCAAGCAGGTCCAGGTCGACCCGGTCCGCCGTACCCTCGAGCACGTCGACTTCGTCGTGGTCAAGCGCGGCGAGAAGGTCACCGTCGACGTCCCGATCGTCCTGCTCGGCGAGGCCGCGAAGGAGACGCTCGTCGTCACCGACGCCACGACCATCCAGCTCGAGGCCGAGGCCACCCACATCCCCGAGTCGATCGAGGTCGACATCACCGGCGCCGAGGCCGGCACCCAGTTCCTCGCCGGCTCGCTCCCGCTGCCGTCGGGCTCCACGCTGCTCACCGACCCGGAGACCCTGGTCGTCAACGTGACCCAGCAGCAGTCCGCCGAGGCTCTCGAGGCCGAGCTCGAGGAGGCCGAGGCCGACGCAGGCATCGAGAAGGAGGAGCACACCCCGACCGAGGAGGAGGCCGCTGCGGCCGAGTCCGACGGTGGCGACTCCGAGTGATCCTCCGGCGACTCAGGCAGATGCTGGGTCGCCTCCTCTCCCCGCTGCGCTCCGGCGCGGCGGGGAGAACCCCGTTTTGGGGCGACAGTGCGGCAGGAGACGATGACGCCATGACTGACGACGTGTGGCTGGTGGTCGGGCTGGGCAACCCCGGCCCGTCGTACGCCGGCCATCGCCACAACGTGGGCTACCTCGTCGTCGACGAGCTCGCCCGCCGGATGGGCAGCGGCTTCCGCGCCCACAAGTCCGGTCGCGCCGAGGTGGTCGAGGGCCGGTTCGGCGCGCCCGGCACGCCCGGTCCGCGCGTCGTGCTCGCGAAGTCGCGCACCTACATGAACGAGTCCGGCGGCGCGGTCAAGGCGCTCGCCACGTTCTACAAGGTCCCGCCCGAGCGGATCGTCGCGATCCACGACGAGCTCGACATCGCCTTCGGGACCCTGCGTGCCAAGCTCGGCGGCGGCGACAACGGCCACAACGGGCTGAAGTCGATGCGCTCCTCGCTCGGCACCGGCGACTTCTACCGCGTGCGCGCGGGCATCGGTCGCCCGCCGGGCCGGCAGGAGGTCGCCGACTTCGTGCTGTCGAACTACTCCAGCACCGAGCGCAAGGAGCTCCCGTTCCAGGTCGACACCGCCGCCGACGCGGTCGAGTGCCTGGTGCTCGAGGGCCTCGAGCGGACCCAGCAGAAGTACAATTCTTAGGGCCGAGCGTGTCGAGGCTCGCGCCGGGCAAGGTTGTCTGGCGGCCAGACCGCCGAACCGGCGCCAATCGCGCCGGTCTACTCTTTGGCGGTGACTTTCGAGCCTGGCACCCCTGCTGACGACATCGTTGCCGACGACCACCGGTTCGCCGCGTGGCTCGCGGAGGTGGCCGGCCGCCGTCTGCTCGAGGTGCGGGGAGAGGGCCTCGAGGGCAAGGAGCTCAAGGACGCCGGCGACCGCGCCGCCCACGAGCTGCTGATGGAGCTTCTCGCGACCTACCGTCCCGACGACGCGGTCCTCTCGGAGGAGGCGCTCGAGACGGCGAGCGACAAGAGCGCCCGGCTCCGCGCCGCCAAGGTGTGGATCGTCGACCCGCTCGACGGCACCCGCGAGTTCTCCGAGCCGCCGCGCGACGACTGGGCCGTGCACGTCGCCCTCTGGGAGAACGGCACGCTCACGGCGGGCGCGGTCGCGCAGCCCGCGCTGGGCGAGACGTTCAACACCGGCACCCCCCCGCAGGTGCCGGCCCGTACGTCGGACCGTCCGCGCATCGCCGTGTCCCGCAGCCGTCCGCCGGCCTTCGTCGAGGCGCTGGCGAAGGACCTCGACGCCGAGCTGGTGCCGATGGGCTCGGCCGGCGTGAAGATGATGTCGGTCGTCCGCGACGTCGCCGACGCCTACGTCCACGCCGGTGGCCAGTACGAGTGGGACTCCGCCGCGCCGGTCGCCGTGGCGCGCGCCGCCGGCCTGTTCACCAGCCGCGTCGACGGGAGCGACCTCCTCTACAACCAGGAGGACGTCTACCTCCCCGACGTGATCGTGTGCCGCCCGGAGCTCTCCGAGGCGATCCTGGAGTTCATCGCCAAGCACGGCACCGACTGAGCTTGCAAGTACGGCGACCGCGGCCGCCGTACCCCTAGCCTTGCGCCATGCGCCGCATCATCGGCTCCCTGGTGGCCTTCGGGGTCCTCGCCCTGATCCTGCTCGTCCCCGCCGCCTTCTACGGCCTCGAGGGCGACGCCCCGGACGCTGCCGAGGAACCGACCACGATCACGTCGTACGTCGCCGACTTCACCGTCGACGACGACGGCAGCATGGACGTCGTCGAGACGATCACCGTCGACTTCCCGGTCTACGACCGGCACGGCATCTTCCGCTTCTTCGACCGCACCGACCCCAACGACGCGCACCTGCGCTACTTCGTCGAGGACGCCGAGGTCACGATGGACGGCGAGGAGGTGCAGTTCGAGGAGCTCGTCGAGGACGGCCGCTACGACGTGCTCAAGATCGGCGACCCCGACTCCTACGTCGCGTTCGGCGAGCACGTCTACGAGATCTCCTACACGATGCCCGCTGTGCTGACCGACGGCGACGAGGACGAGGTCAGCACCCCGTCGCAGTTCTACTGGAACCTCATCCCCGGCGGCTGGCAGCAGGACATCCAGGAGTCCCGGCTGACCGTGCGGCTGCCGGCGGCGGCCGAGGACGTCCAGTGCCTGGTCGGGTGGGGTGAGGAGTCCGACGGCGCGACGCCGTGCCGGAGGATCCAGGGCGAGGGCACCCAGACGATCACCGTCACGACCGGGCCGCTCGACGACCAGACGCCGGTGACCCTGCTCGCCGGGCAGGACGTGCCGACGCCCGAGGTCGACACGCTCCCGTGGACCCCGCGCTTCGACCGCGTGTTCGGCACCAGCGTCCCGGTGCTGGTGATCGTCATCGGCATCGCCCTGCTGCTGGCGTGCGCCGGCACCTGGCTCGCGTGGCTCGCGCACGAGAAGGAGCCGCGGTTCCCGCTCATGTACGCCCCGCCGGAGGGCATCGGCCCGGCGCAGGCCAACTACATCCTCACCGAGGGCGTGAACCGGCAGGCGTACGTCGCGACGCTGCTGCACGCGGCCGAGCACGGCGCCGTCGACCTCCAGCGCCACCCCGACGGCTGGACGATCACCGACAAGAACGGCGCTCACGGGTGGGCCGGTCTCGACCACGTCACCACCGGCATCGCGAGCCTCCTGAGCGGACCGGGCACGAGCTTCGTCGCCGGTCGCAAGGACGTCTCGGCCGGCCAGCGGCTCAAGACCGAGATCGACGGATTCAACTCCCAGGTGAAGGCGTGGGCGAGCAGCGAGGGGCTGGTGGTCCGCGCGGGCATGGGCGGGTTCGGCGGCCTGCTCGTGCTCCTCGGCTTCGCCGCGGTGATCGCCATCGCGATCTGGAACCCGCTCGGGATTACGGCGGTCGGGCTGATCCCCGCCGCGTTCGCCGCGGCCGGCGTACCGCTGCTGAAGACGGGTGCCGCGACCAAGCGCACCGCCGCCGGCCGCGAGCTGTGGTCGCGGATCGGCGGATTCAAGCGGATCCTCTCGACGACGTCGGCCGAGGAGCGCTTCGACTTCGCGGGGCGCAAGGAGCTCTACACCGCCTACATCCCGTGGGCAGTGGCGTTCGACTGCGCGGACGAGTGGGCCAAGAAGTACCGCATCGAGACCGGCGAGGAGCCGCCCGCGCCCGCCTACTTCGGCGCGGGCTACGTCGCCGGGGGCGGCGGGTTCGACGTCGACTCGATGGTCGACGACTTCGACTCCACGCTCGGGAGCGCCATCTCGTCGTACGACGCCACCCAGCGCTCGTCGTCCTCCGGCGGGGGCGGCGGCTTCAGCGGCGGAGGCGGCGGCGGTGGAGGTGGCGGCGGCTCCTGGTGAGCCGCCTCCGGGCGCGAAGCGGGCTAGATTGCAACCACCATCCGAGAGAGGGTTCCGCCCATGATCTGGATCATCATCGCCGTCGTCGTCGTCGTCCTGCTGGTCGGGTTCTTCGTCATCGGCTTCAACAAGCTGCGCAAGGCCGACGTCGCGGCCGAGGAGGCGCTGGGCGGCATCGACGTCCAGCTGACGCGACGGGCCGAGCTGATCCCCAACCTGGTGCAGACGGTGAAGGGCTACGCCATCCACGAGCGCGAGGTCTTCGAGGAGATCACGCGGGCGCGCGCCGGCGTGCAGGCCGCTGCCGCGGGTGACAGCGTCCCGGCCAAGGCCGCCGCCGACGCCGAGCTCTCGCAGGCCCTGGTCAGGCTCAACGCGGTCGCCGAGGCCTACCCGGACCTCAAGGCCAACACCAACTTCCTCGACCTGCAGAAGCAGCTCGCGACCACCGAGGACCAGATCGCGTTCGCGCGCCAGTACTACAACGACGCCACGCGCGAGCTCAACGAGTCGGTGCGCACGATCCCGTGGATGTTCTTCTCCGGCGTCGCCGGCGTGAAGGAGCGGGAGTTCTACGACGCGCCGACGGAGCACACCGCCGCCCCGGGCGTGGAGTTCTGATCAGAAGACGTTGAACGGTCGGTACTGGATCGACAGGCGCGGTCCGGCCGAGGCGACCTTGGGCACCGCGTGCTCCCAGGTGCGCTGGCAGCTGCCGCCCATCACCACCAGGTCGCCATGGCCCATCTCGACGGAGATCGAGTCGCCGCCCGCGACCGGTCGGAGCGCCAGCCTGCGCGGGTCGCCGACCGAGACGATCGCGACCATCGTGTCGTGGGTGTTGCCGCGGCCGATGCGGTCGCCGTGCCAGGCGACGCTGTCGCGGCCGTCGCGGTAGTAGCAGCACCCGGCGGTGCGGAACCGCTCGCCGAGCTCGGGCTCGTAGTGGTCGCTGAGCGACTCGCGGGCCGCCTCGAGCACGGGGTGGGGGAGCTGCTCGCCGATCATGTAGGTGTAGACGAGGCGCGGCACGTCGACCACCCGGTCGTACATCTTGCGCCGCTCGGCTCGCCACGGGACGTCGCGCACCAGCGTCGCGAAGACGTCGTCGGCCTCGGGGAGCCAGCCGCGGCACACGTCGACCCACGCGCCCTCGGTCAGCGGCCGCCGCTCGAGGCCGGTGAAGTCGGGGGCGGTGCCGGTCGCTGATCCGAAAAGGGTGGTCTGCACGTCCACCCGACCACGCTAGCACGAGATCGAACACGTGTTCGGGTAGGCCGTGCGGCGCTTTGTTGCGGGCGTGCTGAGAATTCCCGGTTCTCCGGACGCGCGGCCGAGCCGGCCCTAACCTTCCTGGGGTGGAGACGGGACAGCAGGGGGTCGCTGCCCGTCGGGAGCTGAAGCACGTGACGATCCGCGAGTACGTCCGGAATCTGGCACTGGCGTCAGCGCCCGGCGCTCCGGCCCCGTCGGAACGTGAGTTGGTCGACCGGTTCGGGGTCGCGCGGATGACCGTGCGCCAGGCCCTCGACGCCCTCGTGGTGGAGGGCGTGCTCGAGCGCTTCCCCGGCCGCGGCACGTTCGTCGCCCGGCCCCGCCGCGTGCCCACGGGCATCAGCAGCTTCACCGAGGACATGCAGCGCCGCGCCGTGGTCGCGGAGTCGCGCACCCTCATCGCCGACCGCGTGGGCGCCGCGAACGGCGTCGCTCGGGCGCTCGGCATCGGCGTGCGCCAGCCGGTGCTGCACTGGCGCCGGCTGCGCCTGGCCGACGGCCGCCCGGTCTGCCTCTCCGACGCGTTCCTCAACGACACCCTGGTGCCGAACCTCTTCGACGGCGAGCTCCCCGCGAGCCTGTACGACGAGCTCGCCTCCCGCGGCCGCCGCCCCACCTGGGCCGAGGACTCGGTCTCCGCGGGGACCGCGACCGCGGAGGAGAGCGAGCTGCTCGAGATCGACGCGAGCTCGGTCGTGATCCGCCACAACCGCCGCGCCCTGTGGGAGGACATCCCGATCGAGGTGACGCGCAGCGTCTACCCGGCCGACCAGCACACCCTCTGGCTCCAGTTCGGCGACTGAGCGGGCTCTCAGCGGGCGTGCCCGAGCTCCCCGAGCGGCGCGACGGTCACGCCGCTCTCCTCGCAGACCCAGGTCGGGTCGGGACCGCCGAGGTCGGGATCGATGTGCAGCGCATGCACCGGGCTGTCGCCGCAGCGCTCGCAGACCGGCCACCGGCCGGCGGGGTCGTCGGACGGGAGACCGTCGCGCAGCGCGTCCTGCACGTCCTGCGCGACCAGCCCGGCGACGTACGGCTCGCCGTCGCCCCACTGCTCGAGCCACCACCGGCGCTGCGAGCACGCCTCGTCGAGGAGCGAGACTGCGGCCGGCCCGGCCAGGCCGTGGGCCTCGAGGTCGGCCAGCACGCGCGCTCGCGCCGCGAAGATCACGCTCTCGTCCACAGGTCCATTGTGCGGCTGTTTCAAGTCGCGGCGGGTCCGGGCACAGCGCCGGTAGCCGTCGCCGTGCCGGAGGCGACCGACGAGAGGCATCACATGACCGACGACCTCAGTCCCTCGGGCGTCGCCGACGCCGTCGCCAGCGACCTGCTGGCCGACGGCGACATCGACGTGACGTCGTGGACCGACCTCGAGCACCTGCCGCGCGAGATGGACGCGCTCGCGGCCCAGTACGCCGAGATCTTCGGGTACGCCCGCACCTGGGTGTGCCAGCGCGCGGGCTTCGAGCCCAGCCCGGTCTGCCTCCTGCGGCCGCTGGCGGAGCTGATGGACGTGCTCACCAGCGTGCTCGGCACCGTCGAGCGGGTCGGACGCGACCACTGGGACGACCTGCACGACGGGGTGGTGGCCACCACCGCCGACCTGCGGACGGTCGACGCGTGGGTCGCCGACGTGCTGCCGGTGGTGGCCTGATGAGCGACTCGTTCCTCGAGGACCTGACCGGGCGCACCGGCCTGCTCGATGCCGACCCGCTCGAGCTCCCCGAGCCCGACGGCGGCGACCGCACGCTCCGGCACGACCCGGAGTTCGTGGCGCTCGACAACGGACTGTCGGGCATCCGCGACACCATCAACCGCGGCGTCGACGTCCTCAACGGCTTCGGGGCCGGGCTGCCCAAGCTCCCCGAGGGCAGTCTCGAGGACCTCCTGGTCCGGCCGCTCACCGGCGACTACGTGCGCATCCGGCAGAACGCCGCCGCCACCCACCACGTCCGCGACGCGCTCTCGACGTACGGCGGCAACGTGGTGCGGCTCTCGCTCGGCGTCGACCCGCGCTGGGGCGGCGCCGCGGCGTCGTCCTACCTCGTGCGCCTGCAGGTCCAGGCCGTGGCCGCCCGCGGTCTGGGCGAGGTGGTGGCGCGAGGGTCGGTCGTCTTCGACGAGATCGCCGACTACAGCGAGCGCCTTGCCGTGCGCGTCGAGGGCCTGGTGATGGAGCTGGTCGAGCGTGGCCGACGGCTGGTCACCAAGGTGCTGACCCGCCTGCTCGGGCCGGGCGCGGTCGCCCTCGCCGCGGAGATCGCGCTGAAGGGCATCGATGTCGTCACCGACATCGTCGAGGACGTGCAGCGGGTGATCGAGATCGTCGAGACGCTGCTGCGGCTCCGCGACGAGGTGGCGGCGTGGGTCGAGGAGCAGCGCGCGCGGCTCGAGGTGTTCCTCGACCTGCTGGACGTCGTCCTCGGCCGCGGCGCGGACCTCCGGGGCGGCGGTGGAGGCTCCTGGTAGCCGTCGGCGCGGCTCAGCCGATCTCGGCCAGCTCGCGCTCGATGTTGGCCCGCGCCCGCTCCTCCCAGTGCTCGCGGCCGTGGGCCGTGCGGAAGATCAGCGGCCGCTCGAGGAGCGAGGTCAGCACGGCGGTCCGGCCCTTGCGGAAGACCTCGTCGGTCAGGTGGCCGTACTCCGCGCGCACCGCGGCGGCGTACGCGGCGTACTCCGGCTCCGGCAGCGCCAACACCGCGAGGTCGGCGTCGGACAGCGCGCAGCCGTTCGCGTCGCCGGGTGCCGGGTCGTGCGCCTCGGTCAGCCGCACCAGCCGGCACACCTCCGCGACGGTCGCCGAGTCGGTCAGCGGGGGCAGGGTCTCCTCCGCCCACGCCGCCGACCGCTCCTCGGCGTCCCGCTCGCCGTCGTAGACGGCGTCGTGGAACCACGCGGCCAGCTGCACCGGCACCTCGTCGAACGCCACGCCGCCGGCGGCCAGCTCGGCCAGCCGCTCCAGCACGGCGCGCAGGTGGCCGATGCCGTGATAGCTGCGCCCGGGCGCGGTGTACGCCGCCACCAGCTCGTCACGAAGCCCCTCCCCGTCGGGGAGGGGCCACGCTGGCGGAGGTGGTGAGCTCGGTCTGCCCTCGTCCATCCGCCTATTGAAACCCACTGCGCGCAATTGCGCAGGGGCGTAAGGATGGTGCCGTGGACCAGGAGGAGGCACGTCAGGAGCTGCAGCGGCTGCGGTCGAGCATCGACAACCTCGACGCGGCGCTGGTCAACCTGCTCGCCGAGCGGTTCAAGTGCACCGAGCAGGTCGGTCGCCTCAAGGCCCGGGCCGGCATGCCGCCCGCCGACCCGGCGCGCGAGGCCGTCCAGATCGAGCGGCTCCGCGCGCTCTCCGAGAGCTCGGGCCTCGACCCGGAGTTCGCCGAGCAGTTCCTCAACCTGATCATCGCCGAGGTCATCCAGAACCACCGCCAGTTCCTCGAGGAGGTCTGAGGTCCGCCGCCCTGGCCCGGAAATCCGCGTGACCGCCTCCGGCAGGCCGGGCACGATGGGGGCATGGAGGATCGAGAGATGCTCAAGCGGTTCTTCTCTCCCGAGGGGCGGCTGCTGCAGATGCCCACGCGGCACCTCAAGCGGCGGGCCGTGCTGGACCACGTGGCTCAGCGGTTCGAGCCCGGGCTCACGTACGCCGAGAGCGAGGTCGACGCGGTGCTGAAGGGGATCCACGACGACCACGCCGCGCTGCGGCGCTACCTCGTCGACGAGGGATTCCTGACCCGGGAGGACAACGTCTACTGGCGTTCCGGCGGCACCGTCGAGGTCTGAAACCCGCTCTGCAGGCGGCCGGTCGGCGTGCGACGGTGGCGGGGTGACCGAGCCCGTCCTGTCCGTCGACGCGTTCCTCGCGCTCGCGCGCAGCTCGCCGTGGCGCTGGCGCACCCTGCACTTCCGGCACCGCAGCGACGGTGGCGAGGTGGAGGCGTGGGTACGGCGGCCGGGGGACCTGCTCGTCGTGGACGCCGACGGCCGGCGGCACCGGGTCGCCGAGGAAGCAGGCGGCTCCGCTGTGGTCATGTTCAGCACGAACGGCGTTCCGCCGGCTCCCCCGAGCGAGCCGGAATGGCTGACGCCCGACCAGGTGGCGCCGCCCCTGCGCGCCGACGGCCTGGTCAGCGCACGGCCCGATGACTGGCAGCTCTGCTACGGAGACCCGATGTGGGGCAACTACCAGTGGGTGGCGATGCTCGACCCGCACGAGCTCAGCCACAGCGTCGACGTACGGAACCCACGTGAGGACAGCGTCGGCGGCCGGCCCTCGTGGCGCGCCGACCTGTGGGCGCTCCCCGGCTACGACCCGCAGTGCGGCTGCTGCGAGCTGCTGTGGAGCGAGGTGTCCTGGGAGGTCGACAACGCGGGCGAGCCGATCCCGGTGGGCACGGTCTATCCCGACCACTACGACGTCACTCTCGACGTCCAGACCGGCATCGTCGTACGACTTGCCCCGGTGGGGGAGACGAGCCACCCCGCGTTGGGGTTCGAGAACGACATCCTCGAGGTCGACGCCGACCTCGACGACGTGTTCGCCTGACTCAGGTCTCGGCGAGCTCGTCGCCGGCGTCGACGATCCGGTAGGCGTAGCCCTGCTCGGAGAGGAACCGCTGGCGGTTCTGTGCGAACTCCGCGTCGACCGTGTCGCGCGAGACGAGCGTGTAGAAGTGGGCGACCTTGCGCTCGCCGTCGGGACCGGGGTCGCCGGGTCGCAGCAGCCGGCCGAGGCGCTGGGCCTCCTCCTGGCGGGAGCCGAACGAGCCGGACACCTGGATCGCGACCTCGGCCGACGGCAGGTCGATCGAGAAGTTGGCGACCTTCGACACCACCAGCAGGCCGATCTCGCCCGAGCGGAACCCGTCGAAGAGCCGCTGCCGCTCCTTGACCGACGTCGCTCCGGTGATCACGGGCGCGTCGAGCTCCTCGCCGAGCTCCTCGAGCTGCTCGAGGTACTGCCCGATCACCAGCGTCGGCCGGTCGGAGTGCCGGGCGACGAGGCTCTTGACGACGCCGACCTTCTCGCGGGTGCACGCGGCGAGGCGGTAGCGCTCCTCCGGCTCGGCGGTCGCGTAGGTCAACCGCGACGCCTCCGGTAGCGTCACCCGCACCTCGACGCAGTCGGCTGGCGCGATCCAGCCCTGCGCCTCGATGTCCTTCCAGGGCGCGTCGTACCGCTTGGGCCCGATCAGTGAGAACACGTCGCCCTCGCGGCCGTCCTCGCGCACCAGCGTGGCGGTGAGGCCGATCCGGCGCCGGGCCTGGAGGTCGGCGGTCATCCGGAAGATCGGCGCGGGCAGCAGGTGCACCTCGTCGTAGACGATCAGGCCCCAGTCGCGGGCGTCGAACAGCTCCAGGTGCGGGTAGACGCCCTTCCGCTTCGTCGTCACGACCTGGTAGGTCGCGATGGTGACCGGCCGGATCTCCTTGACGGCGCCGGAGTACTCGCCGATCTCGTCGGCCGTCAGCGACGTACGGCGGACCAGCTCGTCCTTCCACTGCCGGGCGCTGACGGTGTTGGTCACGAGGATGAGGGTGGTCGCCTTGGCGTGGGCCATCGCGGCGGCCCCGACGAGCGTCTTGCCGGCGCCGCAGGGCAGGACGACGACGCCGCTGCCGCCGTGCCAGAACGACTCCGCCGCGTCGGCCTGGTAGTCGCGCAGCGACCAGCCGTCCTCGGCGAGCTCGATCGGGTGCGCCTCGCCGTCGACGTACCCGGCGAAGTCCTCGGCCGGCCAGCCCAGCTTGAGCAGCGCCTGCTTGAGGTTGCCGCGCTCGCTCGGGTGGACGGCGACGGTGTCGTCGTCGAGCCGCTCGCCGAGCATGCCCTGCACCTTCTTGGCGCGCAGCACCTCCTCGAGCACCGGCCGGTCGGTGGAGGTGAGGACCAGGCCGTGGGTCGGGTGCTTGTCGAGCCGCAGCCGGCCGTAGCGCGCCATCGTCTCCGCGACGTCGACGAGCAGGCTGTGCGGCACGGCGTAGCGGCTGTAGCTCAGCAGCGTGTCGACCACCTGCTCGGCGTCGTGCCCCGCGGCGCGGGCGTTCCAGAGACCGAGCGGCGTGAGCCGGTAGGTGTGGATGTGCTCCGGGCTGCGCTCCAGCTCCGCGAACGGAGCGATCGCACGCCTGCAGTCGGCGGCCTGCGGGTGGTCGACCTCGAGCAGCAGCGACTTGTCGCTCTGCACGATGAGGGGGCCGTCGGTCACCGGACGAGTCTACGGAGCCTGCGGTGGATGCCCGAGTCGGCTCATCTTCACGTCGGGAGAGGGCCGAGTCGGCTGGTGATCACGAGCCGACTCGGCAACGAACGCTCAGGTGCCGGCGGGATTGACGGTCCTGATCCGGTGGACGGGGAAGGTGCGGGTGCCCTCGGGATCGGCGTGGTCGCGGGCGGTGAGCTGGCCGCCCTCGACGCGGAGGGGGTCGACGGTGATCTCGCTGAGGACACCGCGGTTGTCGGTGAAGCCGATCGTCACCGACGTACGGCGCTCGATCGCGTCGCGAAGCGCGGACAACGCGTTGGCGGGGGAGTCGGCCGACGCCGGGCGTGACTGCGCGGCAGCGTCACCCTCCCTGAGCTTCCGTACGGCGACCGCGACCTGCGTCGCGTGCCGCGCCTCGCCGAGCGCCCGCCGGTGCTCCTGCGCCTCCTTCGGCGACCGCGCCCGCAGCGGCTCGGCGGTGCCGACGTGGACCGTGCCGTCCGACGCTTCCGCGACCGGCGCCAGCCCCATCTCGCGCAGCCGCGGCAGCAGCAGGTCGGGCGGGGTCGTGCTGACGACGACGGTCGGAGCGATCCGGCGCAGCCCGAGTGACCCGGCCTTCGGGTGGTGCAGCAGCTCGGCGAGCGCGGCCTCGTCGTCGGAGCGCACGAACGACTCCGCGATGCCGACCCGCAGCCGGCCGAACGTCCGCACGGCGTCGTCGACCAGGTAGGTCAGTGGCTGCGGGACCGGCGTGCGCGACACCGCCGCCAGGAACGCGTGGGTTTCCGCCGCCGACCACCCGGCGTCCAGCGCGCGCCGTACCGACGCCGGCGTGAACCGGTAGACAGTCGCGGCCCCACGCGACTCGACGTCAGCGACGAGCCGCAACGACCGGGCCACCCCCGGCTCGAGCGGGCCGGGAGCCACGGCGGTGAGGTCGGCCTGGATGAGCACGTGGTCGACGGGCGGCGGCAGCAGCTCGGCGAGCACCGGCGCCGGGTCGTCGCCCGCCAGCAGCGCGGAGGTGTACGGCGCCGCGGCCTCGAGCCCGAGCAGGCCGATCCGCCCCGCCTCCTCCAGAGCCCAGGCCGCGAGGTCCGTGCGGGTGCGGGGGCGGCGCGGCCGCAGCCAGGCGAGGCGGCCCACGAGAGAGGAGAGGCCGGTGCCGGAGGCGAGCCCGTGGCCCTCCGGTGCGGCGACCAGCTCGGCGAGCACCATCCGCTTCGCCTCGGGCATCAACGCGGAGGCGAGCTCGGGCGTCAGCGCGTTCCACGGCTTGCCGTCGGGACCGCGCTCGCCGACCAAAGACGGCAGCCGCGGGCTGGTCAGCCACGCGCGGGCGAGGAGCGCCCACCGCATCGCGACCGGGTCGGCCACCCACGCGTCGAACGCGTCGGTCGGCACCCACGCCGGGTTGCCGTCGGCATCGGCACGGGTCGCGAGCAGTCCGGCGGTGTGCACGGTCTCGATGACGAGCGCCGCCTCGGCGGCCCCGACCTGGAGGTGGTCGGCCGCCGCGCGCAGCTCGCGGACCCCGAGCCCTCCCGTACGCAGGGCCGCCGCAGGGCGGGCACCCCACCACTCGAGCAGCTGCTCGGCGTGCCGCACGAACTCCGCCGCGGCGCCCGCCGCCGTCGACGACACGAGCCGGACCGGCCGCTCGGCCCAGGCGATGTCGGGCGCGAGGTCGATCCGGTCGGTGGTCGTGCGTCCGCCGCGCACCGCGAGCCCGACCTCGCCCGGCGCGACGAGCAGGCCCTCGCCGGCCGGGAGCAGCAGCCGGTGCGCGATGAGCTCCTCGGCCGGGCTCGACTCCTCGCCCGGGTGGATCCCCACCCGCGCGGTGCCGGCCTGCGCCGTACCTCCCTCGGCCACGACCTTCTCCAGCGCCGCCCGTGCCGCCGGCGACAGGGTCGGTACGACGGCGGCGACCTCGTCGACCGACCGGCGTTCGGCGGAGCGCGGCCGCAGCCCGCTCACTCCCATCTCGGCGCCGCCGACGAGGCAGTCGGCGACGGTGCTCAGCGGGCGCAGTCCCTCGGGCGACTCCCACGCCAGCGCGAGGTCGACCAGGCGCACGACAGTCGCGGCGACGTATGCCTCGTCGGCGTTGACGATCGCCGCGATCTCGGCGGTCGTGGTTTGGCCCGCGACCACCAGGGCATCTAGCACCGAGACCTCGCCCCGCGTCAGGATGTCGATCGCTCGCGCGACCGAGCTGCGGGAGGCGGCGCGGGAGGCGAGTTGTCCGAAATCGTGAGGGGCGGGAGTGGCCAGGTTGGGGCGGTCGAGGAGCAGTCGGGTGATGCGTTCGTCGGGCCATGACCGCAGCTGGTCGGCGAGGGACCGATATCCGGTCGGCTGCGTGTCTGCCTTGCCTCCCCTCGCCACGTGCACAACGGTAGTCGGATGACGCCGGACCGGGCCGGGCGGCAGGGAGAGTCGATGAAGCGCGTGGAAGTACAGGCGGCCGCCGCCACCGATGTCGGGCTGGTCCGTGAGGCCAACGAGGACTCCTTCCTCGTCGCGCCGCCGGTGTTCGTCGTCGCCGACGGGATGGGCGGCCACGACGCCGGCGACGTCGCCAGCCGGATCGTCGTCGAGGAGTTCGAGCGGCTCGCGCAGGACGGCTACGACGCCACCCGCGGCGCCGAGGCGATCGCCGAGACGCTGCTCGCGGCCCAGCTCCGGATCCGGGAGTACGACGCCGAGCAGCACGCGGCGGGCATCCCGACGTCGGGCGCCGGTACGACGGCGGTGGTCGCGCTGCTCGTGGAGCAGGACGACGGCACGGCGCACTGGCTGCTCGCCAACGTCGGGGACTCGCGGATCTATCGCTTCACCGACGGCGAGCTCGACCAGGTGAGTGTCGACCACAGCCTCGTGCAGGAGCTCGTCGACGCGGGCCAGCTCACCGCCGAGCAGGCCGTCGACCATCCCGAGCGCAACGTCATCACCCGCGCGCTGGGCGGCACCGTCCTCGCGGAGGCCGACTACTTCCTGCTGCCGCTGGGCTCCGCGGAGCGGCTGCTGCTCTGCTCCGACGGCATCAGCGGCATGATCGACGACCACCAGATCGCCGCCGTGCTCGCCCGTTGTGAGGACCCGCGCGACGCGGCCGACCAGCTCGTGGCAGCGGCCCTGGACGCGGGCGGACGTGACAACGCGACCGCCCTCGTCGTGGATGTGGTGGGATTGGGCGAGGACACGCCGTACGACTCCCAAGCGCAGAGGGTGAGTCTCGAGCAGAAGTTGGGGGCACTCCCATGAGTGACACGACCACCGGACCGGGCACCGCTGCCTGGTCCTACCGGGCCGGGCCGTGGTTCGCAGTCTTCGGGCCGCAGGTCACCGTGCTGCTGCCGCAGTCCGAGCGCGACCGCGTCATCGATCTCTGGTCCCTCGTCGACGGCGGAGGCGGGTTCGACGAGGTCCTCGACGGTCTACTCGCATCCGGGCTGAGCAAGCTGCCCGGCTTCGTGCTCGTCGGCGCATCCGAGGGACCCACCCACGTCCTGCTGCGCGGGTCCGGCGTCACGGCCACGCTCACCGCCGGTGGCGAGGAGGTCGTGCTCGACGGCGGCGCCGGCGCCACCTGGACCGAGCGCAGCCTCGACGACGTCACCGCGCTGCGCATCGAGGTGCCGGCCGAGGACGGCGAGCCGGTCGCCGACGCCGACTTCCCGGTGACGACGGGCCTGGTGCGGGTCGGGCGGGTCGACCGCCCGGCGGCCGTGGCCGCCCCCGCGTCCGCTGCGGAGGCCGCTCCGGCGGCCGCGGCCGCCGTACCCGAGGCCGAGACCGCCGAGCCGGTCGCCGGCATCTCCGACCACTCGCTGATCGGCGACGACGGGGCGGCTCCGGTCGTCGTCCCGGCGGGCGACACGCATCCCGACGGCTCCGAGCGGCTCGAGGAGCTGACGCCGGCCGAGGTGTCCGGCGGTGAGGGCGCCCCCTTCGAGGCGGCTGACGAGGCACCGGTCGACGAGGCACCGGTCGACGAGGCACCGGTCGACGACGCTCCCGTCGACGAGACGCCTGCCGACGAGGCCCCGGCCGAGTCGCCGTACGAGGAGCCCGCGGTCGACGCCGAGGCCGCAGTCGACGAGTCCGCCGAGCCGGGCGAGATGTCGCCGTTCGACGAGCTCGCCCCCGGCACGTCGCCGAACGAGCCGATGCCGGCCGACGACGGGGCCGACCTGCTGCCGACAGACGTGATGCCCGCCGTCGGCGGCGACCCGCTCACCGACCCGCTGCCCGACACGCCGGACGCCCCCGCCGAGCCTGCCGCCGCACCGTCGGGCGAGGCGCCGAGCTGGGAGCCCGCCGGGGCGCCGGCTCCGCCGTCCGAGCCCGCTCCCGACGGCTGGGTGACGCCCTACGACAGCCCGGCCGGCGTCGACGACACCGTGCCTCCGCCCGTCGCGCCCGACCTCCCGCCCGCCCCCGAGGCTCCGGGGGCCGAGGTCGCTCCGCCGGCGTGGACGCCGCCCCCGCCGCCCGCGGTGCCAGATGCGCCGGCCGACACCCCGCCCCCGCCGCTCGGCATCGGCTCCTGGGAGCCGGTCACCGGCGCGGTGCCGACGGCCGGCGGCTACCCACCGCCCCCGCCGCCGGCGGCGGACCCCGACCACGACGGCCTGACGGTCGCGGGCGGGCAGGCGGCCCCGCCGCTGCCGGCCCAGCCCTCGGAGCCCGCGGCGCCGGCCGGTGCCGCGCCCGTCGCCAAGCTGCTGATCTCCGACGGCCAGACGATCATGGTCGACCGCGTCGTGCTCATCGGCCGCGCCCCCGAGGCGCGACGGTTCAGCTCCACCGAGCAGCCCCTGCTCGTCACGGTGCCGAGCCGCCTCCACGAGATCTCCTCGACCCACGTCGAGGTCCGCCCGGGCGGCGGCCCGGACCTCGGCACGGCTGTCGTCACCGATATGGGCTCGACCAACGGCACCGTGCTCGTCCAGCCGGGTCTCGGTCCCGAGGACCTCAAGCCCGGCATCGCCGTACAGCTGATCCCCGGCGCGATCATCAACCTCGGCGACGGCATCACGATCCAGGTCACCCGGCCCTGACCCCAGGGACGACGCCCTCTCGGGAACCCATGACGAACACAGAGACCGGCCGGTTCCCGGCCGCCGACCTCGAGCGCCGGTTCACGGCGTTCGCCGTCGACCGCCTGCTCGGCTGGGGCGTGGCGGCGGGCGTCGCTGCGGCCGTCTGGCAGCTCGGTGGTACGTCGGTCCCGGTCGCGCTGCTGGTGTTCGCCGGCGTGGCCGTCCTGCTCGGGATCGTGACCGCGGTGCTGCTCGGCACCACCGGCCTGACCCCGGCCAAGGCGATGCTCGGGCTCCGCGTCGTGCGGCAGTTCGACGGCGCGCCGATCGGCGTCGGCGCCGCGCTGACCCGCGTGCTGGTGCTCGGGGTGGCCGGCCTGCCCACCCTCGGCCTCGGCGCCGCGACCCTGGGCTGGACCGCCGCGATGGACCCCGCCCGCCGGCGTCGCGGGCTCCACGACCGGATCGGCGACGCGATCGTGGTCGACGTGCGGCCCCGGCCCGAGCAGGACGACGTCCGCGACGAGCAGCCCCAGCAGCTGGTCAACCTGACGGCGATGCGGCTGCTGCCGTCGCCGCCGACGCCCGCGCAGGGGACGCCGCTCCCGGCCGTGGCGCTCGCGCGGCCCGACCAGGCCGCGGACGCCGTACCCCCTCCCGCCGTCGTCCCCGCCCCCGCGCCCGCCGGCGGCAGCCACCGCGCCGACGGCCCGGCGCAGACCACCCCGAACGGCAGCCGCCCCGACCCGCTGCCGGCGGCGACCCGGATCCCGGCGCCGCCGCCACCGACGGACGCCGCCACCCAGCTGCGGGAGGCCGCGGCGGCGACCCGCTGGCAGGTCGCGTTCGACACGGGGGAGACGTTCGAGGTGCAGGGCCTGGCCATCGTCGGCCGCCGCCCAGAGCCGCGGCCCGGCGAGCCGGTCCGCCACGTGGTGCCGCTGCCGTCCACCGACATGTCGCTCTCGAAGACGCACGCGCAGTTCCAGGTCGCCCCCGACGGCGCGCTGGTCGTCATGGACCGCGGCTCGACCAACGGGTCGTACGTCGTACGCCGGGGCATGTCGCGCACGCTCACCGCCGGGCGGCCGAGCACCTTGCTCGACGGCGACGTCGTCCGGTTCGGTGACCGGACGATGACGGTCAAGCGCCTCTGAGCCGACCGGGGCCTCAGCCCCGCTCCGCCTCCCACTCCTCGCGCAGCAGGCCGTAGACCGCGGTGTCCTTCCAGGTGCCGTCGTGGGACAGGAAGTCGCGGCGGGTGTGGGCCTCGTGCTTCATGCCGAGCCGTTCGCAGATGCGCGCGGATGCGGTGTTGAGCGGGTCGAGCTGCGCCATCAGGCGGTGCAGCGGGTAGTGCTCGAACCCGAGGCGGGCCATCGCGCGGGCCGCCTCGGTCGCGAACCCGCGTCCGGCCACCGACGGCGAGAACACCCACCCCAGCTCGCCGATCGAAGGCGACGCTCCCGGCGGGGCCGGTCCGGTCAGACGCAGCATCACGTCGCCGACGACCCGGCCCTCGTGCTCGACGACGAGGTTGAGCGCGTCGCCGGGCTCGGACGGCGCCGTGCGGCTCGCGAGCGTCACCGCTCGTTCGGGCAGCGCCGACGGGTCGAGCGCCGCGAACGGCAGGTAGCGCGCGACCTCGGGATCGACGTAGTAGTCCAGGTCGGGCGCGTCGTCGGGACGCGCGGGGCGCAGCAGCAGCCGCTCGGTGCGCAGCGGCACCGGCGGAGGCGGGAGCACCGGCCGCGCGGGAGCGGTCGGCTCGACCGTGTCGGTCACCGGGTCACCACCACCGGGATCCGGACGGAGCCGTGCCCGGGGCTGGTCCACACGACGAACCCGTCGTCGGTGGACGTGCGGCTGCCGGTCGCCCGGACCCGGAACTTCACCGACGCACCCGGCCGCAGCCGCGCCCACTGCGGCCGCATCGACACGGCGCCGGCGAACCCCTCCAGCCGAGCCGTCGCAACGACGGTGTGGTCTGCCATGTTGGTGAGGGTACGGCGCGCCCGCTCCCTGCCGTGCCCGAGCAGGACCTGCGGCAGGTTGACGTCGGAGCGTTCGCCCTCGAGCCACGCCCGGAACGTGCGCGGCCGGGCGAGGTACGACAGGTCCGGAGAGGCGACGATCTCCGGAGTGCCGGCCCCGGACCGCAGCGCCGGCGCGCCCGGCACCGGCTGCGCGGTCGCGACCAGCGCGGAGCGCACGGCGGCCGGGTCGGCGCCGTGCCGGCCGAGCAGCACGGCCGCGATGCCGGCCACCCGCGCCGCGGCCGGCGACGTGCCCGTGACGAGGTCCCACGCGGAGCCGGTCGCGGCGACGACCTCCGAGCCGGGCGCCACCAGGTCGGGCTTGAGCACGGTCGACGTCGGGTCGCCGGCGCTGCTGAACGCGACGACCCCGGTCCGCCGCTGCTCGACGCCGTGGGCGACCAGGCGTACCCGCGTCGCGGGATGCCGGCGCTCCCAGCCCAGCAGGCGTCGCGCCTCCCTGACGGCGAGGTGCACGGTCGGGAGCGCGTGCAGGTCGGCATCGGTCGAGCCGCGCGCGGAGTTGAGCAGCACCATCCCGACGCCGCCCGCGAGCGCGACGGCGCGGGACTTCTCGACCCGAGGGCCGTCGCCGCGGACGCAGGCCACCACGGCGCCGCGGGCCGCTGCCGCGTCGAGGCTTCCGGGCGCGCAGTGACGCGCGGTCTCGCGGGCGACACCAGGAGCGGCGATGTCGGCGGCGCGGACGAGCCGCCCCGTCACCGGCCTCGTCAGCGCCATCGCGCCGGACAGCCGCGGACCGTGCCTGCCGCGCACCACGACGTCACCCGTCTGATCGCCGCTCGTCGTCGCGCCGACGCTGACGACCCACGGCGCGGGGTGGGCGGCGTAGGCGCGCTCGCCCGCGTTGCCGGCGGCTGCCACCACCACGACGCCCTGCTCCACGGCGCCGAGGAGCGCACGCTCGACGGTGTCGACCGTCGAGGGTCCGCCGATCGAGAGGTTGAGCACGTCGACCCGGTCGGCCGTCGCCCGGTCGATCGCCGCGACGACGTCGGCGGTCGCGCACCCGTCGTCGTCGGGATCCGGGGCGCTCCAGCACGCCTTGTAGGCCGCCACCCGGGCCCGCGGAGCCACCCCCGAGAAGCGCCCGAGCCGGTGCCCGGCGACGCGCACCTGCTCGTCGGCGGCGCCGGCGGCGATCGTCGCCATCCGGGTGCCGTGGCCGTCGGTGTCGTAGGGCGACAGGACGGCAGCACTGCGGAGGTGGCCGGCGCCGTACGCCTCGACGAAGAACTGCCCGGCCACCACCTTCGCGTCGCACGACCCCGCGTCCCACCGGTCGTCGTCGGGCGCGTCGGCGCAGGTGCCGCGGAAACGGTCGGGCACCGGGCCGAGCCGGCTCGCCACGCGGAAGGCGGGGGTCTCGGGGGCGATGCCGGTGTCGACGAACCCGATCACGGTGCCGGCACCGGACGGCCGCTGGCCGGCGGTCTGCGGGAGCGGGGCGCCGGCCGGCCGCGCCGGGGCCGCGTCGGCGAGCGGCACCACGCGGTTGCGCTCGATCAGAGCGACCCGGCGGTCGCTGCCGAGCTCGTCGGCCTGGTCGGGCTCGAGCTCGACGGCGAACCCGTTGAGCGCAGTCGTCCACCGGTAGACCGGCTCGGGCGCGCCGACCGCGTCGAGCAGGTCGTCCTGGAGCGTGAGCATGCCGGCGGCGCCGGCGGGGCCGCCGCGGGTGCCGGCGGTGCCGGGGCCGTCGAGCGTCACCAGGTAGAGGGCGGACCCGGACGCGTCGTGCTCGGCGGTCGCGCGCTGCGGCAGGACGGAGGGCATGGCGGCGGCCAGCATCGCCACGGCGGCCGTCGTGACGGCGGTCCGCCGCCGGCCGCGCACTGCGCGCATGGGGTGCCTCCTCCGCCAAAGAGGCACATTCTGTCCCATCCGCCCCAACCGTGCGCAAGATTCGCGTCCCGCCTGGGGACGACGTCCCGGGCGCACGGAATCCGATGGGGCCTCGTCGGGGCCGGGGGCTAGGCTCTGTCGCTGCGCTGCGGAACGACCGCGCGCGCGAGCAGAGAGGGCGAGTCGGTGCCGACTGGCAAGGTGAAGTGGTTCGACGCGGGCAAGGGTTTCGGCTTCCTGTCGCAACCCGACGGACCGGACGTCTACGTCCACGTCGACGCGCTGCCCGAGGGCACCACCAACCTCAAGCCCGGCACCCGCGTCGAGTTCGGCATCGCCCAGGGCCGCCGCGGAGACCAGGCCCTCCAGGTCAAGGTGCTCGACGCCCCGACGTCGGTAGCGCGCAACCAGTCGCACGCGAAGCGCAAGAAGCCCGAGGAGATGGTCCCGATCGTCGAGGACCTGATCCGGATGCTCGACGGCGTGGGTGAGGCGTATCGGCACGGGCGGCACCCGGATCGGCGTACGGCGCAGCCGGTGGCGAAGGTTTTGCGGGCGTTGGCGGACGAGCTGGAGCTGTAGGGGCTGCGGCCTTTCGGCGTTGTCGGGCTGCGGCCTCCCGCCCCACGCAGGCCTGCGGGCGCTCGGCCCGGCTGCGCCGGGCCGCCCCTCCGGGCTTGGTCGCTCCGCCGCGCGGCGGCGCTCTGTGGTTCTGCGCCGCTCGGCTCGGGGCGCCGGCGCGTCGTCGCGAAATCGCCCGGAGGGGCGACCCGGCTCCGCAGTGCCGCCCGCCACTGATCGGCCTGCGCGGGGCGCGGCCTACCCGGGTGGGGCGGGTGTGGGGGCCGGCGCGGGCGTGGGTTGGTGGTGGGTGGGGCGCTTGGCGAGGACGAAGAGGGCCCAGGCGGTGAGGGTGACGGCGGCGACGGCGAGGCCGAACTTCGGCCAGCCGAGGGGCATGGCGATGCCGACGAAGCCGCCGACGACCCAGGCGAGCTGGAGGGTGGTGTCGCCGCGGGCGAAGGCGCTGGCGTGGGCGCGGGCGGGGACGCCGGTCTGGATGGTGGAGTCGAGGCTGACCTTGGCGAGGTACTGGGTGAGGCCCGCGGTGAGGCCGAGCGCGACCAGTGGGATCAGGCTGTAGAAGAGGGCGGCCAGCACCACGAGGGCGATGTCGGCGAGGAGCGCGGCGACGACGGTGACCGCGGGGTTGATCTTCCGCGCCACCGACGCGACGACGATGCCGAGGGTGTTGCCGAGGCCTGCCGCGCCGATGACGAGGCCGATCAGCAGCGTGCTGCGGTCCTCCCAGCCGTCGATCGGTGTCTCGCGCAGCAGGAATGCCATGTACATCGTCAGGAACCCCGACAGCCAGCGCGGGCCGCAGTTGGCGCGGAGCGCGAACGCGACCTTCGGCGGGATGCCGGTGCGCTTCTCTCCCGCTACGGGGTGCTTGCCGCTGACCTGCTGCTCTCCCTCGGTGGAGTCGACCTGCTTGGGCAGGACGATCGCGAGGATGGTGCCGACGACGAAGACGAGGAAGGCGTAGCGCAGCGCCCACTCCGTCCCGAAGTACGCCGCCGCGCCCGCTAGCGGGGCGGAGACGGATGCGCCCACCACGCCGGCGAGGGAGACCCGTCCGTTGGCCTTGACGAGCGTCATCTCCGCCGGCGCGAGCCGGGGCACCGCGCTGGCCCGGGTGACGCCGTACGCCTTGGAGGAGACGAGCACGCCGAGCGCGGCGGGGTAGAACCACACCGACTCGGCCGCGACCGCGCCCGCGAGGACCCAGCACAGGAAGCCGCGGATCGCGAAGGTCGCGCCGATCGCCCACCGGCGGCCGTGGCTGAACCGGTCGAGGAACGGGCCGATCAGGGGCGCCACGATCGCGAACGGCAGCATCGTCAGGCCGAGGAAGAGCGCGACCTGGCCGCGCGCGTCGCTCGTCGCGCCCGCGAAGAAGATCGTGCCGGCGAGCGCGATCGCCACCGCGGCGTCGCCGGCCGCGTTGCTCGCGTGCAGCTCGATCAGCCGGTTGAGGCCGGAGCGGTCGGCGCCCTGCGCGCCGGCGGCCTTGCGGGCCGCCCGGAGTGTCGATGCGCTGAAGCGGCCCATCCCGCGCATCGCGCCGCCGACGCCGCGCGCGGTCGCCCGGGCGCCTCCGCCCAGGCTCTGGGTCATCGTCCGGGTGTCCGCGTCGTCGGCCGACGGCTGGGTGATCGGCGCCGTCTCCTGGTCGAAGACCTCGCGGTCGCCGCCCGTCCCCGGACCGGATCCGGTCGGCGGGGGAGGGGGCGGATAGCTCACGGGTCCTATCTTGCCCGCTCGCGGGGCACGCCACGCCGCAAGACCCCGACGTGACGGCGCGCCCGCGGATGAGGGATGCTGTGCCCGTGTCCACGCTCGCGAAGAAGCTGACCGACGCCGTCACGGCGGCCGCGGTCGACGACGCGCGCGCGGCGCTGCTCGAGGACGTGCCCGCCGAGGACGTCGGCGACTACCTCGGCCACCAGCTCGACGGCCTCCGCGTCGTGACCCATCTGTTCGCGTGCACCCGCAAGGGCTACGTCGGCTGGCAGTGGGCGGTCACGCTGACCCGCGCGTCGCGGCAGAAGCGGGTCACCGTCGTCGAGGTCGTGCTGCTGCCCGGCCCCGACGCCATCGTCGCGCCCGCCTGGGTGCCCTACCGCGAGAGGCTCAAGGCCGGCGACCTCTCGCCCGGCGACCTGCTGCCCGTCGAGGACGACGACCCGCGCCTGGTCCCGACCTACTCCTTCGGCGACGACCCGCTCGACGCCGACGCCAAGGCCCAGATCCGCACCGTCGCCAAGGACCTCGGCCTGGGCCGCGTGCGCACCCTGTCCCCGGAGGGCCGCGACCTCGCAGCCGAGCGCTGGCACGACGGCGAGGGCGGCCCCGACTCCCCGCTGGCGAAGTCGGCGCCCGACCAGTGCCGCACGTGCGGCTTCCTGGTGCGGCTCGCGGGCCCGCTGTCGGAGATGTTCGGCGTGTGCGCCAACGGCGACGCCAACGACGACGGCCGCGTGGTGACGTTCGACCACGGCTGCGGCGCGCACTCGGAGGTGCGGCTCAGCAAGCGCCAGCAGCCGGTGCCGCCGGCCCCGCCGGTGGTCGACACCGTCACCGCCGACGAGCTCGACCTCTTCTGAGCTGAATTGCCGAGCGCGTCGCCAGTCGACCGCTCGCCCGGGGCTCCGCAAGCTCCGCCCCAGGCTTCACGATCGACGCGCTGCGCGGCGGGCGCCGCGCTGCCGGCTCGCGGTCGAGGCGGCCTCGGTGCGAGGCGTCTCGGCGGCCAGACCTACTCGCTCGACTCGATCTCGGCTTCGCGCTCGGCGTCACGGGCGGAGCGGACGACTCGGCGCCGCTTGCAGTACTCCGCGCCGAGCAGGCCGAGGCCGACGCCGGCGAGGCACATCCACAGCACCCAGAGCCGGTCGGACTGCTCGAGCTGGCTGTAGAACGGCAGCAGGGCGAGGAACGCCAGGAAGAAGATGCCGGTGCCGACCTGCACCGTGCGGACGCCGTCGACGTCGAGGGGCTCCACGGGCGCGATGAGGTAGGTCCGGTTGCCGATCTCGTGCTGCATCGGCTGCTCGTCGCGCAATTCCACGTCTCCACGGTATCCCGGCCGGACGCGCCGACGCGACGAGGCGGGTATCGGTCCGGGCGCCGGTTCTGCAATGCTGCGGCCCCGTGAGCACCTCCACCACACCCGCGGGCGCGAACCCACTGGACCGCTTCTTCCGGATCGGGGAGCGTGGCTCCACCGTCGGACGTGAGGTCCGCGGTGGCGTCGTCACGTTCTTCACGATGGCCTACATCGTCGTCCTCAACCCGCTGATCCTCGGCTTCGCCCAGGACGTCGACGGGCAGTTCCTCGGCGGCGGCTCCGAGCCCAACCTCGCCGCGATCGCCGCCGGTACGGCGCTGGTGGCCGGCGTGCTGACGATCCTCATGGGGGTCGTGGCCAACTACCCGCTCGCGCTGGCGACAGGCCTCGGGCTCAACGCGTTCGTCGCGTTCAGCATCGCGAGCCAGATGACCTGGGCCGACGCGATGGGCCTGGTGGTGATGGAGGGCCTGATCATCCTGGTGCTGGTCCTCACCGGCTTCCGGGTGGCGGTGTTCAAGGCCGTGCCCGCGCAGCTCAAGATCGCGATCTCGGTGGGCATCGGTCTCTTCATCGCCCTGATCGGCTTCGTCGACGCCGGCGTCGTCACCCGGATCCCCGACATCGCCAACACCACGGTCCCGGTCCAGTTCGGCGCCGACGGCAACCTCGACGGGTGGCCGGTGCTGATCTTCCTCGTCGGCCTCCTGCTGATGCTGGCCCTGTGGGCCCGCAACGTGCGCGGCGCGATCCTGATCTCGATCGTGGTGATGACCGCCGCGGCGTTCGTCGTGGAGGCGATCGGCGACGACCTCGGCTGGGCGCTCACCGTCCCGGCCTGGCCCGACGACGCGTGGTCGGCGCCCGACTTCGGAACGCTCGGCGAGTTCAGCCTGCTCGGCTCGTGGGAGAACGCCGGCGTCGTCACGGTGCTGCTCCTCGTCTTCTCGCTGCTGCTCGCCGACTTCTTCGACACCATGGGCACGATGACCGCGATCGGCGCGGAGGCCAACCTCCTCGACGAGGAGGGGATGCCGCCCCACACGCAGCGGATCCTGGTGGTCGACTCGATCGCGGCCGCCGCGGGCGGTGCCGCCGGCGTCTCGTCGAACACGTCCTACATCGAGTCGGCCTCGGGCGTCGGCGAGGGCGCCCGCACCGGGCTGGCGTCGGTCGTGACCGGCGTGCTGTTCCTGCTGACGATCTTCCTCGCGCCGTTCGTCGCGATGATCCCGTCCGAGGCGGCCGTCCCGGCGCTCGTGCTCGTCGGCTTCCTGATGATGCAGCAGGTCACCGGCATCGCCTGGGACGACGTCGAGATCGCCATCCCGGCGTTCCTGACGATCGTGCTGATGCCGTTCACCTACTCGATCACCGTCGGCATCGGCGCCGGGTTCGTGGCGTACACCTTCCTCAAGATCGTCCGTGGGAAGGCCGCCCAGCTGCACCCGCTGATGTGGGTCGTCGCCGGCCTGTTCGTCGTCTACTTCGCGATCGACCCGCTGACGCGCCTGCTGACCTGAGGCGCAGATTCCTCGGTCCGGTGGGAATAGTTGCGTCTGTCAAGCAGTTGTCCTGACGTAGCCCGCCGGACAGAGGAGAGATAGCCACGAGCCCGACCTTCCGCTCCCTCTCCCACCGCAACTACCGGCGCTACTTCGTCGCCAGCATCGTCTCGAACGTCGGGACCTGGATGCAGCGCGTCGCCCAGGACTGGCTGGTCCTCTCGATCCCCGGCAACGGCGGTGCCGAGCTCGGCATCACGACCGGCCTCCAGTTCCTCCCGATCCTGCTCCTCTCGCCGTACGCCGGCGTGGTCGCCGACCGCTTCCCGAAGCGCCGGCTGCTGCAGATCACCCAGGCGACCATGGCGCTCGCCGCCCTCCTGCTCGGCGTGGTCGCCGTCGCGGGGGAGGCGAGGACCGAGTACGTCTACGCCCTCGCGTTCGCCTTCGGCGTCGGCGCCGCCTTCGACGCGCCCGCCCGGCAGTCGTTCGTGTCCGAGATGGTCGGGCAGGACGACGTCACCAACGCCGTGAGCCTCAACTCCGCGGCGTTCAACACCGCCCGCATCGCCGGCCCGGCGTTGGCCGGCCTCCTGATCGGGCTGCTCGGCGGCGGCATGACCGCCACCGGCTGGGTGATCCTCGCCAACGCCGTGTCCTACTTCGCCGTGATCGTCCAGCTCGAGCGGATGGACACCGCGGCGCTCCACTCGCCGCGGCCGGCGGGGTGCCGCCCCGGGATGCTGCTCGAGGGCGTGCGCTACCTCGCCGGGCAGCCGAAGATGCTGATGATCCTCGTCGTCGTGTTCTTCGCCGGCACGTTCGGCATGAACTTCCAGATGACCTCCGCGCTGATGGCCACCGAGGAGTTCGGCAAGGGCGCGGGCGAGTTCGGTCTCCTCGGCTCCGCGCTCGCGGTCGGCTCGCTCACCGGCGCCCTCCTGGCCGCCGGTCGCACCCGGGTGCGCATGCGGCTGCTGCTCGCCGCAGGGGTCGCGTTCGGCGTCGCCGAGATCGTCGCGGGCCTGCTGCCGTCGTACGTCGCCTTCATGCTGTTCAGCCCGCTGATCGGCTTCAGCACGATCACGCTCCTCAACTCGGCGAACTCCACGCTCCAGGTCGAGTCCGACCCCGAGCTGCGCGGCCGGGTGATGGCGATCTACATGACGATCGTCATGGGCGGGACCCCGCTCGGAGCGCCCGTGATCGGCTGGATCGGGGAGACGTACGGCGCCCGCTGGACGCTGATCGTCGGCGGCTCGCTGGTGCTGCTCGGGGTGCTACTGGCGCTCGTCGTCCGGGCCGCCGCCGAACGGCGTGTCGCCGCGGCGGAACACCGTCCCGAGCCCGCCGTTGCGCGATTTGGCACCTGATCTGGCCCACGGGTAGGCTCGGTCATCGTGCCTGGGGCTCCTAGGCACGTCGCGCGCGCCCATCGACGGGCGTTCTCCACGGCACAAGAGCAAGACCGCAACACCCCCGCTCCGGCAGGTCGTCGGTGCGTGTGAGCAGACAGGAAAGGGAACCACCAGGTGCCCACCATCAACCAGTTGGTCCGCAAGGGCCGCCAGGACAAGGTGTCCAAGAACAAGACGCCTGCCCTGAAGGGTTCGCCCCAGCGTCGCGGTGTGTGCACCCGCGTCTACACCACCACCCCGAAGAAGCCGAACTCCGCCCTCCGGAAGGTCGCCCGTGTGCGCCTCTCCTCCGGCGTCGAGGTCACCGCTTACATCCCGGGTGAGGGTCACAACCTCCAGGAGCACTCGATCGTGCTCGTCCGCGGCGGTCGTGTGAAGGACCTGCCCGGTGTCCGCTACAAGGTCATCCGCGGTGCGCTCGACACCCAGGCCGTGAAGAACCGTAAGCAGGCGCGCAGCCGCTACGGCGCGAAGAAGGAGAAGTAAGGATGCCTCGCAAGGGTCCCGCGCCGAAGCGCCCCATCGACATCGACCCGGTCTACGGGTCCCAGCTCGTCAGCCAGCTGGTCTCCAAGGTCCTCCAGGACGGCAAGAAGCAGGTCGCCCAGCGGATCGTCTACTCCGCCCTCGAGGGCACCCGTGACAAGACCGGTGCCGACCCGGTGATCACCCTCAAGCGCGCGCTGGACAACGTCCGCCCCGCGATCGAGGTCAAGTCCCGCCGCGTCGGTGGTGCGACCTACCAGGTCCCGATCGAGGTCAAGGGCAACCGCGGCACCACGCTCGCGCTGCGCTGGCTCGTCGGCTACGCCCAGGAGCGGCGTGAGAAGACCATGGCCGAGCGCCTCATGAACGAGATCCTCGACGCCTCCAACGGCCTCGGTGCGGCCGTCAAGAAGCGCGAGGACACCCACAAGATGGCCGAGTCCAACAAGGCCTTCGCCCACTACCGCTGGTGATCGTGCGGCGGGAGCACGGCGCCAGCCGTCCTCCCGCCGGTCACCGCATCCCTGACTCCATTCAACCTAAGGAACGCTGACTCACGTGGCAGTCGACATCACGACGGACCTCAACGTCGTCCGCAACATCGGCATCATGGCGCACATCGACGCCGGCAAGACCACCACCACCGAGCGCATCCTGTTCTACACCGGTATCTCGTACAAGATCGGTGAGGTCCACGAGGGCGCGGCCACCATGGACTGGATGGAGCAGGAGCAGGAGCGCGGCATCACGATCACGTCGGCCGCGACGACCTGCTGGTGGAAGAACCACCAGATCAACATCATCGACACCCCGGGCCACGTCGACTTCACCGTCGAGGTGGAGCGCTCGCTGCGCGTCCTCGACGGTGCCGTCGCCGTCTTCGACGGCGTGGCCGGCGTCGAGCCGCAGTCGATGACCGTGTGGCGCCAGGCCAACAAGTACGCCGTCCCGCGGATGTGCTTCGTCAACAAGCTCGACCGCACCGGCGCCGACTTCTACAAGGTCGTCGACTCCATCGTCGACAAGCTCAACTCGACCCCGCTGGTCCTCCAGCTCCCGATCGGCGCCGAGTCCGACTTCATCGGCGTCGTCGACCTGGTCGAGATGAACGCGAAGGTCTGGCGCGGTGAGACCGCCCAGGGCGAGGACTACGTCGTCGAGGAGATTCCGGCCGACCTGGTCGAGAAGGCCGCCGAGTGGCGCGAGAAGCTCGTCGAGACCCTCGCCGAGGCCGACGACGACATCATGGAGGTCTACCTCGAGGACGGCGACGTCTTCGACGTGCCGACCCTGAAGGCCGCCATCCGCCGCGCGACCCTCGCCGACAAGCTCAACCCGATCCTCACCGGCACCGCGTTCAAGAACAAGGGCGTGCAGCCCCTGCTCGACGCGATCGTCGACTACCTCCCCTCGCCGCTCGACGTCGAGGCGATCGTCGGCCACAAGCCGGGTGCCGACGAGACCGAGGAGAACGAGGTCAAGCGGAAGCCGTCCGACGACGAGCCTCTCGCCGCGCTCGCGTTCAAGATCGCGGCCGACCCGCACCTCGGCAAGCTGACGTTCATCCGCGTCTACTCCGGCAAGCTCGAGGCGGGCGCCACGGTGCTCAACACCTCGAACGGCCGCAAGGAGCGGATCGGCAAGGTCTACCAGATGCACGCCAACAAGCGTGAGGAGATCGCGTCGGTCGGCGCCGGCCAGATCGTCGCCGTCATGGGCCTCAAGGACACCCGGACGGGCCACACGCTCTCCGACTCCAACCAGCAGGTCGTGCTGGAGTCGATGACGTTCCCCGCCCCGGTGATCGAGGTCGCCATCGAGCCGAAGACCAAGAGCGACCAGGAGAAGCTCGGCGTCGCGATCCAGCGGCTCGCCGAGGAGGACCCGACCTTCACCGTCAAGACCGACGAGGAGACGGGCCAGACCATCATCGCGGGCATGGGCGAGCTCCACCTGGAGGTCCTCGTCGACCGGATGAAGCGCGAGTTCCGCGTCGAGGCGACCGTCGGCAAGCCGCAGGTCGCCTACCGCGAGACCATCCGCGGCACGGTCTCCAACCACTCCTACACCCACAAGAAGCAGACGGGTGGCTCGGGTCAGTTCGCGAAGGTCGTCATCTCGCTGGAGCCGAACATCGACCCCGAGACCGGCACCGGCGCGGGCTACGAGTTCGTCAACAACGTCACCGGTGGTCGCGTGCCGAAGGAGTACATCCCCTCGGTCGACAACGGTGGCCAGGAGGCCATGGAGTTCGGCGTGCTCGCCGGCTACCCGATGGTCGACGTGAAGTTCACCCTCGAGGACGGCGCCTACCACGACGTCGACTCGTCCGAGCTCGCGTTCAAGATCGCCGGCCTGCAGTCCTTCAAGGAGGCAGCCCGGATGGCCAAGCCGGTCCTGCTGGAGCCGATGTTCGCCGTCGAGGTCACCACGCCGGAGAGCTTCCTCGGCACCGTGATCGGCGACATCAACTCCCGCCGTGGCCAGATCCGCGCGCAGGAGGAGCGTCACGGCGACCTGGTCGTCAGCGCCCTTGTGCCGCTGTCAGAGATGTTCGGGTACGTTGGCGACCTGAGGTCCAAGACCTCCGGCCAGGCCTCGTACTCGATGGAGTTCGACTCGTACGCCGAGGTTCCCACGAACGTCGCCGACGAGATCATCAAGAAGGCGCGCGGCGAGTAGTCACCGACTACTGGCAGCAGGCCTCGGCACCACCCCTTCAGTACGAGTCAGGTAAGTAAACACACCAGGAGGAGCCCCAGTGGCTAAGGCGAAGTTCGAGCGGACCAAGCCGCACGTGAACATCGGCACGATCGGTCACATCGACCACGGCAAGACCACGCTGACCGCGGCGATCTCGAAGGTCCTGCACGACAAGTACCCGGACCTCAACGAGGCGTCGCCGTTCGACTCGATCGACAAGGCTCCCGAGGAGCGGCAGCGCGGTATCACCATCTCGATCGCGCACATCGAGTACCAGACCGAGGCGCGCCACTACGCGCACGTCGACTGCCCCGGTCACGCGGACTACATCAAGAACATGATCACCGGTGCCGCGCAGATGGACGGCGCGATCCTGGTGGTTGCCGCGACCGACGGCCCGATGCCGCAGACCCGTGAGCACGTGCTGCTCGCCCGCCAGGTCGGCGTGCCGGCCCTGGTCGTGGCGCTCAACAAGTGCGACATGGTCGACGACGAGGAGCTCATCGAGCTCGTCGAGATGGAGGTGCGCGAGCTCCTCTCCGAGTACGAGTTCCCGGGCGACGACGTCCCCGTCGTGCGCGTGGCCGCCTTCCCGGCGCTCAACGGCGACCAGAAGTGGGCCGACTCGATCGCCGAGCTCATGACCGCGGTCGACGAGTACATCCCGCAGCCGGAGCGCGAGACCGACAAGCCGTTCCTCATGCCCGTCGAGGACGTCTTCACGATCACCGGTCGCGGCACGGTCATCACCGGCCGCATCGAGCGGGGCATCGTGCGGGTCAACGAGGAGGTCGAGATCGTCGGCATCCGCGAGACCTCGCAGAAGACCACCGTCACCGGTGTCGAGATGTTCCGCAAGCTCCTCGACGAGGGCCAGGCCGGTGAGAACGTCGGTCTCCTCCTCCGCGGCACCAAGCGCGAGGACGTCGAGCGCGGCATGGTCGTGATCAAGCCGGGCACGACCACCCCGCACACCAACTTCGAGGCCTCGGTCTACATCCTCTCGAAGGACGAGGGCGGCCGTCACACGCCGTTCTTCAACAACTACCGCCCGCAGTTCTACTTCCGCACGACGGACGTGACCGGCGTCGTTACCCTCCCCGAGGGCACCGAGATGGTCATGCCGGGTGACAACACCGAGATGTCGGTCGAGCTCATCCAGCCCATCGCGATGGACGAGGGCCTGCGGTTCGCGATCCGTGAGGGTGGCCGCACCGTCGGCGCCGGCCGGGTCACGAAGATTACGAAGTAGTTCGTGACCGTCTGATCAACGTCGGAAGCCCCCCGAGCCGCCAGGCGAGGGGGGCTTTCGCGTTGATGAGGTGGTCCGCCGCCTTCGTTGGGAGCCGAGTCGGCCGAAATTCGCACGCCCAGAATGCGAACTTCTGACGACTCGACCGCCTGAGCGTGCGAATTTCTGCCGACTCGGCGATCCCCGCCAGCGGCGCCCGCCCACAGCCCAGCTTCCGCGCCCACAGAGGACAGCACCACATGAACGATGAACGCACGCCTCCCGCGCGCCCCCACCTCAAACTCACCGAGGACGGCCGGCGGATGCGGGAGGTGCTCAGCTACTCCCGCCGCGGCAGCCGGTTCACGCCGCTCCAGGCGGAGGCCTGGGCGGCGCACAGCGAGGCGTGGGTGATCCCCGACGAGGCGGTCGACGACCCGTCGTTCTCGCTCGACGCCTGGTTCGGCCGTACGGCGCAGGAGCGCGACGGGCTGATCGTCGAGATCGGCCCCGGCGTAGGCGAGGCCACCGGGCCGCTCGCCGCCGCGCGGCCGACGTACGACGTGCTGGCCTTCGAGGTCTGGCGGCCCGGCGTGGCCTCGGCCCTGGCCCGGGTCGCCGAGGCCGGCGCGACCAACGTGCGCTTCTGCGGCGTCGACGCCGCGTGGTCGCTGGAGCACCTACTGGGGCCGGGGAGCATCGCCGAGCTGTGGACGTTCTTCCCCGACCCGTGGCACAAGACCCGCCACCACAAGCGGCGCCTGGTCAACGCCCGGTTCGCCGCGTTGGTCGCCGACCGGCTGCGGCCCGGTGGCGTGTGGCGGCTGGCCACGGACTGGGCCGACTACGCCGAGCAGATGGTCGAGGTCCTCGACGCCGAGCCCGCACTCGAGGGCGGCGTCGTGGAGCGGTGGGCCGAGCGTCCGGTCACGAAGTTCGAGCGCAAGGGCGTCGAGAAGGGCCGGCAGATCACCGACCTGTGCTACCGCCGGACCTGAGGATCTCCAGCTCCTCGTCGACGTAGGGGTCCTCCTCGCCGATCGCCTCCAGCTCTGCCTTCAGCGCGGTCTGCATCTCGAACGCTTCGTCGTTCCGGCCGAGGTTGCGCAGCGCCCACGCGACCATCCAGCGGGCGACGCGGGTGCGGCCGTCGTCGCCGATCCGCTCCCGCGCGGCGAGCGCCTCCTCGAACGCCGCGAGGGCGGCCGGCCAGTCCTCGGCGTCGGCGTGGGTCATCCCGACGTTGTTGAGCAGGGAGGCGTCCCAGTCACGGGCGCGCGGATCGGTGTTCGACCGCGCGAGGGCGAGCGCCGCCTCCGCGATCGCGACCTGCTCCTCCGGCGCGGCGACCAGCGCCACCATGTGGAGCGCGTCGACGTGCAGCTCGTCGAGCCCGACGGCCTGCGCGCGCCGTACGGCCTCTTCGAACACCGTCCGCGCGCCGTCGGGGTCGCCCGCGGACCGCAGCAACCGGCCCCGCTCGAGCAGCACTCGTACGGCGACCTCGGGCGACGACGCGGGGTCGAGCCCGTCGAGCAGCGCGTGCGCGGCGTCGTACCGCTCCTGGAGGCCGAGGGCCCGCGCCACCTGTGTCAGCAGCACGTCGCGCGCCGGGCCCTGCGCGTCGTCGGCGGCGGCGCGGAACCGCTGCTCCGAGCCGGCCGGATCGTCGAAGTCCCACAGGTCCGAGGGGTGCACCCGACGAGTCTGGCAGCCCGCGCGCGCCCACCGCAGGAGATCTTCCGGTCACAGGAGGTTCACCCACCCGTTCGGGCGTGTCGCCGTGATCGTCACCGGCGGAGGCGTACGTTCCCGAGTAATGACGGGTGGGGAAGCCCGTCACATCTGGAGGCCCGTTCGTGAACAACGACGTCAACACCCACCGGGTGGTGCAGGTGAACCCCTGCGACCCGGACCGGGTGGAGAGGCGCCGGCACCCCGGCGTTCGGGCAGGCACGCAGGTCCCCGCGCCACCGGGCACACCCGGTCCGCGCCTGCACGCCGTCTCCCGGTCCATCGCTGAGGAGTAGAGGACCGGGCGCGGGTGCGCGTGCGGTCGGTGAGGTGAGTCGTGGCAACCACGAAGTCCCAGTCCCGCTCCGCCAAGTCGCGCACCGCGGCGCAGCGCCGTACCTACGTCCTCGACACCAGCGTCCTGCTGGCCGACCCGGGGGCGATGCGGCGGTTCGCCGAGCACGAGGTGGTGCTGCCGGTCGTCGTGATCACCGAGCTCGAGGGGAAGCGCAACCACCCCGAGCTCGGCTACTTCGCGCGCAGTGCGCTGCGGATCCTCGACGAGATGCGGGTCAGCCACGGACGCCTCGACGAGGCCGTGCCCGTCGGCGACGAGGGCGGCACGCTCCGGGTCGAGCTCAACCACACCGACGCCGAGTCGCTGCCGTCCGGCTTCCGGCTCGGCGACAACGACACCCGGATCCTCGCCGTCGCCCGCAACCTCGCCAACGAGGGCAACGACGTCACCCTGGTCTCCAAGGACCTCCCGCTGCGCATCAAGGCCTCGGCCGTCGGCCTCGAGGCCGAGGAGTACCGCGGCGAGTCGATCTCCGACTCCGACACCGGCTACTCCGGGATGGAGGAGCTCGAGGTGGCGGCCGCCGACCTCGACGAGCTCTACGACGACGGCACGCTCGACCTCGGCGCCGCCCGCGACCTCCCGTGCCACACCGGCCTGGTGCTGCTCTCCGAGCGGGGTACGGCGCTGGGCCGCGTCGGTCCCGACAAACTGGTCCACCTGGTCCGCGGCGACCGCGAGGCGTTCGGCATCCACGGCCGCAGCGCCGAGCAGCGGATCGCGCTGGAGATGCTGCTCGACCCCGAGGTCGGCATCGTCTCGCTCGGTGGCCGCGCCGGCACCGGCAAGTCCGCGCTCGCGCTGTGCGCGGGCCTCGAGGCCGTGATGGAGCGTCAGCAGCACAAGAAGGTCGTGGTCTTCCGGCCGCTGTTCGCGGTGGGCGGCCAGGAGCTGGGCTACCTGCCGGGGTCGGAGTCGGAGAAGATGTCGCCCTGGGGGCAGGCGGTGTTCGACACCCTGGGCGCGCTCACCTCGCGCGACGTCGTCGACGAGATCCTCGACCGCGGGATGCTCGAGGTGCTGCCACTCACCCACATCCGCGGTCGCTCGCTGCACGACTCGTTCGTGATCGTCGACGAGGCGCAGTCGCTGGAGCGCAACGTGCTGCTCACGGTGCTGTCGCGGATCGGGGCGAACTCCAAGGTCGTGCTCACCCACGACGTCGCGCAGCGCGACAACCTGCGGGTGGGGCGGCACGACGGGATCGTGGCCGTGGTGGAGAAGCTGAAGGGGCACCCGCTGTTCTCGCACGTCACGCTCACGCGGTCGGAGCGGTCGCCGATCGCGGCTCTGGTGACGGAGATGTTGGAGAACGTGGTCGTGTAGGGGGGCTGCCGCCTGGGGTGGCTGCTGCCTCCTGTGGGGCCGCGCCCCTGATCCCGCCGCCCGGCGGCCGCCGGGCTTGCTCGCTCCGCCGCGCGCGACGCTCTGTGGCTCCTCGCCGCTTCGGTCGGGGCGTCGGCGCGTCGTCGCGAAATCGCCCGGCGGCCGCCGGGCTCTGGGATCCGGGGCGCGGCCGCCGCTGTTGCATGGGGTTGGGCGGCGCGTTGCGGCTCTTGCCTGTGTGGTGCTGCGGAAATGTGAGGGGGCTGACGGGGGTTGGTGGGGATTTTGTGCGGGATGTGAACGAATGTGACAACTGAGGCGGTGGAAACCGGGTGTGTGGGTTTGCATGAAGATGAGGGAGCAGGCAGGGTGTTCCGAGTCGCCGGGAGGACGGAAGGTCCTGCACCCACTGTGATGCGACGGACCTGCAGTCGAGCCCACGGATAAGAGCACTTGTCGAACAACGCGAAGCCCGCGCCCAAGCACCGCGGAGCGCCACGGCACGCTCATCTGAAGGAGACGCCGAAGAAGGCGTTCCGCAACACGATGGTCCTCTCCTCGGTCGCGCTGGCCGTGACCGGCGTGAGCGTCGGGGCGGGCGTGTTGCAGGAGGCGCCCGACGTGAGCGCTGCCGCCGGTGACATCGACCAGCCGCTGGGTGGTGGTGGCGGCGAGGCCACGGCGCCCGTCGACACCGGCGACCGGACGCCGATCCTGTCCCGCGACGACCAGCGCGACAGCGCCGACCCGGCCAAGGAGGCCGAGCTCGTCGGCAGCGACCCGGCCGCGATGACCGACACCCGCAGCCTCTCCGACTCCGACCCCAAGGACATCGCGCTCGCGCTGATGGGCGACTTCGGGTTCGGCTCCGACCAGTTCGGCTGCCTCGACTCGCTGTGGACCCGCGAGTCCAACTGGAATCCCTTCGCCGACAACCCGACGTCCTCGGCCTACGGCATCCCGCAGGCCCTGCCGGGCGAGAAGATGGCGAGCGCCGGCGCCGACTGGGCCACCAACCCGGTCACCCAGATCAAGTGGGGCCTCGGCTACATCCAGGACCGCTACGGCAGCCCCTGCGCGGCGTGGGGCCACTCCGAGTCCGTCGGCTGGTACTGACACCAGCGCGTCCCTCGTCAGGGGCGCCGCATGGTGCCATGATCGAACCATCTCGGACCGCGCAATCAGCGCGTCCACGGGGGAAGGACCTGGGATGGACGTCATCTGGTTTCTGATCACCACCCTCGTCGGGGGCCTCATCCTCGGCGCGCTCGGCAAGCTGGTCGCTCCCGGCGACCGCGACAACATCCCGTTCTGGCTGACGATCGTGTGCGGCATCGTCGGGATGCTCGTCGGCAGCTTCCTCTACTGGGGAGCGTTCGGCGAGAACAACAAGCCCTTCGACGGCCACGCCGCCACCTGGGACAACGCGACCAACGGCATCGACTGGATGCGGCACCTGTGGCAGGTCGGCGTCGCCGCGCTCGCCGTGATGGCCGCCGCGTTCGTCACGGGGCGCTCCAAGGCCAAGGTGTGACAGCCGGAGGTTTCGAGGCTCGTCGCTAGCGCTCCTCGCACCTCAACCACCGGCTACGGCCGGGTCATCGACTCGACGTCGAGCGCGGCGTCGAGCTGCTCGGTCGTGAGCTCGCCGCGGTCGACGTACCCCATCGCCAGCACGGTCTCGCGGATCGTGGCGCCGTCGGCGAGGGCCTGCTTGGCGACCTTGGCGGCGGCCTCGTAGCCGATGTACTTGTTCAGCGGCGTCACGACCGACGGGGAGGACTCGGCGTAGCGGCGCATCCGCTCCTCGTCGGCGGTGATGCCGTCGACACAGCGGGTCGCGAGCGTGCGCATCGCCGCCGACAGCAGGCGCACGGACTCGAGCACGTTGCGCGCGAGGACGGGCATCGCGACGTTGAGCTCGAAGCTGCCGCTGGCGCCGGCCGCGGTGACGGCGGCGTCGTTGCCGATGACCTGCATGCAGACCATGAGGGTGGCCTCCGGCAGCACCGGGTTGACCTTGCCCGGCATGATCGACGATCCCGGCTGGAGGTCGGGCAGGTGGATCTCGGCGAGACCCGTCGTGGGGCCCGAGCCCATCCAGCGGAGGTCGTTGCAGATCTTGGTCAGGCCGACCGCGATCGTGCGGAGCACGCCGCTGAGCTCCACCAGCGAGTCGCGGGTGCCCTGGGCCTCGAAGTGGTCGCGCGCCTCGGTGAACTCCTGGCCGGTCGCGTCGTTGAGGGCGGCGATCGCGGCCTGTGCGAAGCCGGCGGGCGTGTTGATCCCGGTGCCGACCGCGGTCCCGCCGAGCGGCAGCTCCCGCACCCGGGGGAGCACCGCGGCGAGCCGCTCCGCGCCGTACCGGACGGTCGCGGCGTAGCCGCCGAGCTCCTGGCCGAGCATCACCGGCGTCGCGTCCATCAGGTGGGTCCGGCCGGACTTCACCACGCCGGCGAACTCCTCGGCCTTGCCCTCGAGGGACGAGGCGAGGACGTCGAGCGCCGGGACCAGGTCGCCGGTGACCGCGAGCGTCGCCGCGACGTGGATGGCCGTGGGGAAGGTGTCGTTGCTCGACTGGCTCGCGTTGACGTGGTCGTTGGGGTGCACGTCGACCCCGGCGCGAGCGCACAGCGAGGAGATCACCTCGTTGGTGTTCATGTTGGAGCTGGTGCCCGAGCCGGTCTGGAAGACGTCGATCGGGAACTCGCCGTCGTGCTCACCGGCGGCCACCTCCCGCGCGGCCGCGACGATCGCGTCGGCCAGCTGCGCCTCGAGGACGCCGAGGGCCTTGTTGGCCGTCGCCGCCGCGGCCTTCACCTCGCCCAGGGCGTGGATCAGCGCGGGCTCGATCGGCGTCCCGCTGATCGGGAAGTTCTCGACCGCACGCTGCGTCTGCGCCTTCCAGAGCGCGTCCGCGGGCACGCGGACCTCCCCCATGGAGTCGTGCTCGATCCGGTACCCGTCGCCTGTCTCGGTCACACGACGACGATAGCCGGGTCTAGTCGAACAGCTCGCTGAGCCAGCTCTCCTTGCGCTTCTTCTTGTAGTAGCCCTGCTGGGGGTACGGCGCCTCGTGGCGCCGGCGGTCGTCGTACCCCTCGTAGCGCGGCTGCTGCTGCGGCGGCGGGGCCGCCTGCGGCGCCGGCGCGGTCAGCGACCGCTCGATGATCTTGTCGAGCTCGCCGCGGTCGAGCCACACGCCGCGGCAGGTCGGGCAGTAGTCGATCTCGATCCCGCTCCGCTCGCTCATCACCAGCGTGGTCTCGTCATTGGGGCAACGCATCGTCTCTCCTCGGTCGGGGTCTCGCTTCCTCAACGTACGCCGCGGGCCGCAGGGTTCCTCCGACCCCGGGAACACAGGAGAACCTCAGGGTCGGCTCGGGGCTCCGCCGGATGCGCCGTACGGCGGCCGCGCGCGAGTGTGGGGGCATGTCCTTCACGTTGAGCCGTCCGTGGCGCCGTGCCGTCCTCGCCCTGCACGTGCTGTGCGGCGCGGGCTGGATGGGCCTGGACATCGGCCTCGCGATCCTGGTCGCGACCGGGATGACGACCGACAGCGGCGGGACGGCGGCCGCCGCCTACACCGCGGCGCGGATCGTGATCCCGCCCGTGGTGCCGGTGCTGGCCGGCGGGATGCTCGTGACCGGCGTGCTGCTCGGGCTCGGCACCCGCTGGGGGCTGGTGCAGTGGACCTGGGTCCTGTCCAAGCTCTGCATCGGCATCGTGCTGACCGTGCTGGTGGCCGTCGCGCTGCTGCCCGGCGTGCTGGCCGTCCCGACCGAGCTGACCGGTTCCGCCGACGCCGTCCGCAGCCAGGTCGGGGACGAGGCCACCGGCCTGATGTTCCCGCCGGTCGTCTCCTTCCTCATGCTCGGCACGTCGCTCGTGCTGTCGATCTGGAAGCCCGGCGGACGGACCCGCTGGGCCCGTTGACGGCCCGCCGAGCACGGATGCCGCCCGCCCGTCCGGGTACGGGACAGGGAGAAGAAGCGACACCCGAGCAGGAGCCAGGAGAAGGAGGACAGCATGACCACCGCACGCGAGATCATGACCGGCGACGCGGAGTGCGTCACGACCGGCGACACCCTCGTCGACGCCGCCCGGAAGATGCGGGACCTCGAGGTCGGCGCACTGCCGATCTGCGGAGAGGACCACCGGCTCAAGGGCATCATCACCGACCGCGACATCGTGGTGCACTGCGTCGCCGAGGGCGGCGATCCGAGCACGATCAAGGTCGAGACGTTGGCCGAGGGCAAGCCGGTGACGATCGGCGCCGACGACAGCGTCGAGGAGGCGCTGCACACGATGGCGCAGCACAACGTGCGCCGGCTGCCGGTGATCGACGGGCACGAGCTGATCGGGATGGTCAGCCAGGCCGACATCGCCAAGAACCTCCCCGAGGACAAGGTCGGAGAGCTGGTCGAGGCGATCTCCGGCGCGCCGCCGAACAGCTGACGCCGGCCGCGGCGGCGGCGACCGTTGCCGGGTGGTCACCTGCTGTTTACCCTGAGCGAGGATTCCGGATATCCCCGTCCGGACCTCGACCCTCGGGAGCAGCAGATGACGCTGGATCGCAGGACCCTGGTCAAGTCAGCCGCCGCCCTCTCGGCGGCCGGTCCGTTCGCGGGCCTTGTCGCGCCCGGTGCGGCGCACGCGCGGCCGACCGCGGCGTCGCTCGTGCCGATCAAGGACAAGCGCGACGGGGTGGTCCGGCTCCACCTGCCGCGCGGCTTCAGCTATCGCTCGTTCCACGACACCGAGGCGCCCGTCGTGCTGACCGACGGCACCCGGTTGCCCGGCCGCCACGACGGGATGGGCGCGTTCCGCGGGCCGGACGACACGGTGCTCCTCGTGCGCAACCACGAGGTCAACAACCCGCGCCCGGCGTTCGGCCCGACCGGCGCCAACGTCCCGGCGCCGTACGACCCGATGGCTGGCGGCGGCACCACCACGATCCAGGTGACCCGGCACGGGGAGGAGGTGCGGTCGTTCACCAGCCTCAACGGCACGATGATGAACTGCTCAGGCGGGCAGATGCCGTGGGGCGCGTGGGTCACGTGCGAGGAGACCGTCAACGGTCCCGACGTCGCGCCCGACTTCACCGGTGCGTCCAACGTGCCGCTGACCAAGCCGCACGGATACGTCTTCGAGGTCCCGGCCAGCCACCAGCCGGGGGCCGGCCAGTCGACGCGTGAGCCGATCCGCAACGCGGGCCGGTTCGCGCACGAGGCGGTGTCGTTCGACCCCGAGGACGGCTTCCTCTACCTCACCGAGGACAACTTCGCGTTCGCCTCGGGCTTCTACCGCTACTGCCCGCCGTCGCACCCGATGGAGGTCGGCCGGCTCGAGGACGGCGGCACCCTGCAGATGCTCAAGGTCGCAGGTGCCGACAACGCGCACCTCGAGGCCGCGCAGGTCGCGGGCACGACGTACGACGTGGAGTGGGTCGACATCACCGAGCCCGACGTGCTCTACGACTACACGCCGGGCCAGACCGCCCCGACGCCCAACGACACCGCGCTCACCCACGTCAGCAGCCAGGGCTGGGTCCAGGGCGCGGCGTACTTCTCCCGGCTCGAGGGCCAGGTCTACGACGACGGCGTCGTCTACTTCACCTCCACCCAGGGAGGCGGCGCCGCGGAGGCCGGCACGCACAACCCGGCCGGGTTCGGCCGAGGATCCGGCCAGGTCTGGGCCTACGACACCCGCGCCCAGACGCTCCGGGTCGTCTTCCAGTCCTCGGGCCCGCTCCAGCTCGACCTGCCCGACAACATCACGACCTCGCCGCGCGGCACCCTCGTGGTCTGCGAGGACAACGTCAACGACAACTACCTGCGCGGCCTGTCGCCGAGCGGTTCGCTCTGGGACATCGCGCTCAACCGGCTGCGCAGCGCCGCGGGCACCGACCGCAGCAACGACGAGTTCGCCGGCTCGACCTTCAGTCCCGACGGGCACACGCTGTTCGTCAACATCCAGGCGTCGGCCGGGATGTCGTTCGCCATCTGGGGGCCGTGGCGGAAGATCGGGGTCTGAGACGCCCTAGGCTGTCCGGGTGGTCGACGAGGTCCGCAGGTCGCGACTGATCTACGGCTGCATGGGCCTGGGCGGCTCCTGGGAGGACGGGTCGTACGACGACGGCGCCGTGCGTCGAGCGCAGGACGCCGTGGAGGCTGCCCTCGAGGCTGGTATCGATCGCTTCGACCACGCCGACATCTACCGACGCGGCAGCGCGGAGACGGTGTTCGGCGAGGTCTTGCGGCGCTCGCCCGGGCTGCGCGATCGCGTCGTGGTCCAGGGGAAGGTCGGCATCCGGCTCGCGGAGCCGGGTGCGGTGGCCCACTACGACCTGAGCGCAGGGGCCATCCGGGCGCGGGTGCTGGAGAGCCTGCGCAGGCTCGGCACCGACCGGCTCGACGTGCTGCTGCTGCACCGTCCCGACCCGCTGCTGGAGCCGGACGAGGTGGCCGAGGCGGTGGCGGGCCTGCAGCGCGACGGCCTGGTGGGCGAGGTCGGCGCCTCCAACATGTCGGCGGCCCAGCTCGCCGAGCTCCAGCGCGCGCTTCCGACGCCGCTCGTCGCCGACCAGCTGGAGATGAGCCTGGCGCGCCACGGCTTCGTGGACTCCGCGATCCTCGTCAACCACCCGGAGGGCGCCGGGGTGGACTTCCCGCACGGCACCCTCGAGCACTGCCGGCGACACGGGATCGAGCTGCAGGCCTGGGGCTCGCTCGCGGGCGGCCGCTACAGCGGGGCGACCCAGGACGACCAGCCCGCGGCGGCCGTCGTCAGCCGGATGGCCGAGGAGCACGGGGTCGAGCCGGAGGCCGTCGTCCTGGGCTGGCTGATGCGCCACCCGGCCCGGATCGCGCCGGTGATCGGCACGACGAACCCGGGCCGGATCCGCGCCTGCGCCGCTGCCGAGCGGGTGGCGGCGGCGATGACCCGCGTCGAGTGGTACGAGCTGCTGGGCGCCGCGCGCGGGCGACCCGTGCCCTGACGCCCGCTCTTCGGGTGCCCGGTCAGCGCTCGCGGGAGCGCACCCGGATCCCGGTGATCGGCACGGTGACGGCGCCGCCCGGGTCGGTGAAGAAGTCGTTCCCCTTGTCGTCGACGACGATGAAGGCGGGGAAGTCCTCGACCTCGATCTTCCAGACGGCCTCCATCCCGAGCTCGGGATACTCGATGACCTCCTGGCTCTTGATGCAGTCCTGGGCGAGCCGGGCGGCCGGGCCGCCGATCGAGCCGAGGTAGAACCCGCCGTGGGTGCCGCAGGCCTCGGTGACGACCTTGGAGCGGTTGCCCTTGGCCAGCATCACCATCGAGCCGCCGGCCGCCTGGAACTGCTCGACGTAGGAGTCCATCCGCCCGGCCGTCGTCGGGCCGAACGACCCCGACGCCATGCCCTCGGGCGTCTTCGCCGGGCCGGCGTAGTAGACCGGGTGGTTCCTCAGGTAGTCGGGCATCTCCTCGCCCGCGTCGAGGCGCTCCTTGATCTTGGCGTGCGCGATGTCGCGCGCGACGACGAGCGGTCCGGTCAGCGACAGCCGCGTCTTGACCGGGTGCCTCGACAGCTCGGCGAGGATGTCAGCCATCGGCTGGTTGAGGTCGATCTTGACGACCTCGCCACCGGAGATGTCCTCGGCGACGCCGGCGTCGGGCATGTACTGCGCGGGGTCGGTCTCGAGCTGCTCGAGGAAGACGCCGTCGGCGGTGATCTTGCCGAGCGCCTGGCGGTCGGCCGAGCACGACACCGCGATCGCGACCGGGCAGCTGGCGCCGTGCCGGGGGAGCCGGACCACCCGCACGTCGTGGCAGAAGTACTTGCCGCCGAACTGGGCCCCGATGCCGAACGACTGGGTGAGCTCGAAGACCTGCTGCTCGAGCTCGAGGTCGCGGAAGCCGTGCGCGCTCATCGAGCCCCCGGTCGGCAGGTCGTCGAGGTAGTGGGCGCTCGCGTACTTCGCGGTCTTGAGGGCGTACTCCGCGCTGGTGCCGCCGATCACGACCGCGAGGTGGTACGGCGGGCAGGCCGCCGTGCCGAGCGAGCGGATCTTCTCGTCGAGGAACTGCAGCAGCCGGTCGGGGTTGAGGACGGCCTTCGTCTCCTGGAAGAGGAACGACTTGTTGGCCGAGCCGCCGCCCTTCGCCATGAAGAGGAACTTGTACTCCGGCTTCCCGTCCTCGGTCGGCGTCGAGTACATCTCGATCTGGGCCGGCAGGTTGGTGCCGGTGTTCTTCTCCTCGTACGTCGTCAGCGGTGCGAGCTGGCTGTAGCGCAGGTTGAGCTTCGTGTAGGCGTCGTACACGCCCTTGCTGATGTGCTCGGCGTCGTTGGCGCCCGTCAGCACGCCCTCGCTCTTCTTCGCCATCACGATCGCCGTGCCGGTGTCCTGGCACATCGGGAGCACGCCGCCGGCGGAGATGTTGACGTTCTTCAGCAGGTCGAGCGCGACGAACCGGTCGTTGCCCGACGCCTCGGGGTCGTCGATGATCTTGCGCAGCTGGCGGAGGTGGCCGGGCCGCAGGTAGTGGGAGATGTCGTGCATCGCCTCCGCGGTGAGCAGCCGGATCGCCTCCGGGTCGACCTTGAGGAAGGTCCGCCCGTCGACCTCCATCGTGCTGACGCCCTCGGACGTCACCAGCCGGTACGGCGTCTCCGGCTCGCCGTTGGACCCGTGGGTCGGGAGGAGGTCGGAGTAGAGGAACTCTGCGTCAGCCACGAACGGTGAGAATATCCGCCCCGCGCTGTCACACCCCAGTCGCGGCCGGTGTCTGGATGTCGTACCCAACCGGACACAGGAGGACAGATGAGCGACACCCGGATCCAACCGGCGGAGATCACCGGCTTCAAGGGCATGCTGATCAAGCGGTTCGCGAAGAAGATGCTCGGTCAGGTGCCGACGTCGATCGGCGTCTACTGGCACAACCAGCCGGTCCTGATGTCGATGTCCGGCTTCGGCCAGAAGGTGCAGAAGTGGAACGCGTGTGACGAGCAGCTCAAGACCTTCGCCCACATGGCCGTCGCCTCGCAGGTCGGCTGCACCTGGTGCCTGGACTTCAACTACTTCGAGGCGAAGAACAAGAACCTCGACATGGTCAAGGCCCGGGAGGTGCCGCGCTGGCGCGAGTCCGACGCGTTCACGCCGCTCGAGCGGCAGGTGATGGAGTACGCCGAGGCGATGTCGCAGACCGAGCCGACCGTGACCGACGAGCTGGTCGCCGGGCTCGTGAAGGAGCTGGGCGAGGCGGCGGTCATCGAGCTGACCGCGACCATCGCGTTCGCGAACTTCACCACCCGCGGCAACGTCGCGCTCGGCATCGAGTCGGACGGCTTCGCCGCGGCGTGCGGGTTGAAGCCGCTCGCCGAGCGGACGCCGCGACCGACGGTAGCCTCCGTCTCATGAGCGAAGCCGTCGGCGAGACCGACCCGTTCGTCACCCACCGCAGCCTGCTCTTCACCGTCGCCTACGAGATGCTCGGCTCCGCCAGCGATGCCGAGGACGCGGTGCAGGAGACGTGGCTGCGGTGGGCGGCGCTCGACGACGAGAAGCGCGCCGAGGTCCGCGACCCGCGGGCCTACCTGGTGCGGATCGCCACCCGGCAGTCCCTCAACCGGCTCCGCACGCTCGCGCGCCGCAAGGAGGACTACGTGGGCGAGTGGCTGCCCGAGCCGCTGCTCACCAGCCCCGACGTGGCCGAGGACGTCGAGCTGGCCGAGAGCGTCTCGATCGCGATGCTCACGGTGCTCGAGACGCTGACGCCGACGGAGCGTGCCGTGTTCGTGCTCCGCGAGGTCTTCGACCTGCCGTACGACGAGATCGCGGAGGCGGTCGAGAAGTCGGCGGCCGCCGTACGCCAGATCGCGCACCGGGCCCGCGAGCACGTGCAGGCCCGGCGCCCGCGGGTGGAGGTCGACCACGCGCAGCAGCGCGAGGTGCTGGAGCGGTTCCGCGCCGTGCTCGAGGGCGGCGGCGACGTCCAGGCGCTGATGGACGTGCTCGCGCCCGACGTGGTGCTCATCCCCGACGGCGGCGGGATCGCCGCGGCTGCGCGGAAGCCCATCCACGGCGCGGGCAAGATCGCGGCGTTCCTCTCGCACTTCCGGCAGTACGCCGACGAGGTCACGATCGAGATGCTGTGGGTCAACGGTGCCCCGGCGATGCGGATGTCCGGCCCCGAACCGGTCGGCACGACTGTCGTCAGCATCCTCGTGGACGAAGGGCGCATCACGCGATTGTTCGCGATGCGCAACCCGCAGAAGCTGGCGCGGCTCGACGAGGAGGTCGCCCTCGGTCGGTGACCTCGGTCGGTGGCGAGGTGTCTACTTGCCCCATGACCGACGACCTCTGGCAGGTGCAGCGCCTCGACCTCGACGGCTATCTCGCGCGGATCGGGGTCGAGGCGAAGCCGCCCTCGCGGGCCGCGCTCGACGAGCTGCACGAGGCGCACCTGCGGACGTTCACGTTCGACAACATCGACGTGCTGCTCGAGCAGCACCCCGGCGTGCTGCTCGACGCGGTGGCCGAGAAGTTCGTCGGCCGCGGCCGCGGGGGCTACTGCTTCGAGCACGGCACCCTGCTGGCCGCGGCGCTCGAGCGCCTGGGCTACGACGTCAGCCGGCAACTGGGCCGGGTGGGTGCGCCGACCGCGTCGGCGCGCACGCACTGCGTCGTGTTCGTGACCATCGACGGCCGGCGGGTGATGTGCGACCCCGGCTTCGGGCTCAGCATCGTGCGGCCGATCGAGCTCGTCGACGGCGCCGAGGTGACCCAGCGCGGCCACCGGTTCCGGATGAGCGAGACCCCGCTGGGCTGGCAGCTCTCACGGTGGCACCAGGGCGCGTGGGAGACGATGCACACGACCGACGAGGCGGCCGTCGTGCCGGACGACCTGGTGATGGGCCACCACTTCACCAGCACCCTGCCGACCTCGCACTTCCGCGCCGGGCTGCGGCTCACCAAGCTCGAGGCCGACCGCCACGTCAGCCTGAGCAGCGATGCGGTCACGATCCGCCGCGAGGGCGAGCCCACGGAGCACAGGGAGCTCGCCGGCGGTGAGGTGGCGGACTGGCTGCACGAGCTCGGCGTACCCCTGACCGATGACGAGGAGCAGCGGCTGCTCAAGCGCCTCGCCGAGCTGGCTGCGGGGTAGGGCTCAGCTGCGCGCGGACCGCGCGGCCTCCGCTGCGCGTTCGACCCACCGGGGCGTCTCGCCGTAGCGCTGGCCCGGGATGATCTCGCCCGCGGCGTGGCACTCGACGAGCTGGGTCATCCGGCGGTCGCGGGTCGCCTGCTGCTTGGCGCTCATCACCCAGTTGACGCAGAGCTTGCGGTAGGACGGCGTCGCCGCCTCCCAGAACGCCGTGGCGGGCGGGACTGCGGCGAGCTGCGCGGCGTAGTCGTCGGGGAACGCCAGCTCCCCGTCGACCTCGTGGGTGTAGGGCGCCGGCGCCTGCCGCCGCTGCTCGTAGATCGCGAGGCCGCTCGGTTGCATCCGGCCCTCGGCGATCAGCTGCTCGACCAGCGCCAGGTTGACCTTGCTCCAGTTGCTGGTGCGCTTGCGCGGTGTCCACCGCTGGCGCACCGAGTCGTCGTCGATGCGCTGGGCGACCGAGTCGATCCAGCCCCAGCACAGCGCCTCGGGCACGGCGTCCTTCCAGGTCAGGCCGTGGTCGGGCACGTGCTTCTTGTAGAGCCCCATCCAGAGCTCGGTCTCGGTGTCGTGGTTCGCCGCCAGCCAGGCGCCGAACTCCGCTGCGTCACGGAAGAAGCGCGCCGGGCGCTCAGGGGTGCCGCCCATCCGGCCGGGGCCGGAGTCCCGCATGTCCTGCATGTCCTCAGGCTCCCACGCGCCGCCGACACCCGGTGCGAGATGCTGGGCGGGTGACACGGCACCACGTGGCGATCGGCGCGCTCGGCGGGACCATCGCGATGACCTCGGCGGAGCCCTCCGGCGGCGCGGTGGTGCCGACCCTGACCGGGGAGTCCCTCGTCGACGCGGTGCCCGGCCTTGCGGACGCGGCGGAGGTGCGTGCCGAGACCCTCGCGATGCTGCCGAGCCCGTCGCTGGACGAGCCGACGATCATGCGCGCGCTCGCGTGGGCGCGGGCCGCGGTCGACGGCGGCGCGGCGGGCGTCGTGATCACCCAGGGCACCGACACCCTGGAGGAGTCCGCCTTCCTGCTCGACCTGTTCTGGGACCACCCCGAGCCGCTGGTCGTGACGGGAGCGATGCGCTCGCCACAGGCCGCCGGCGCCGACGGACCGGCCAACCTGCTGACTGCCGTGCGCTGCGCTGTGTCGCCGGCGTCGCGGGGCCGCGGCGTGCTCGTGGCGTTCGACGACGAGATCCACCACGCGCGCTGGGTCGCCAAGACCGACTCGATGTCGACCAGCGCGTTCCGGTCACCGGTGTTCGGCCCGATCGGTCGCTGCGTCGAGGCGGAGGTCGTGTACGGCGTCCCGGTCGGCCGCCTGGCGCCGCTTCGGCTGGGGAACGTTCGGGGGGCCGACGACCCGCGGGTGCCGCTGGTGGCGACGTACCTCGGCGACGACGGCTACCTCCTCGACCGGCTGCGCGCCGAGGACGTCGACGGCGTCGTGGTGGCGGGCTTCGGCGCGGGCCACGTGTCGCCACGCATGGCCGAGGCGGTCGGCCGGCTCGCGGCCGACGTACCGGTGGTCTTCGCGTCCCGCACCGGCTCCGGGCCGACCGGCCGCGCCATGTACGGCTATCCCGGCTCCGAGGTCGACCTGGTCGCCCGCGGTGCGATCGGCGCCGGTTGGCTGCCGCCGGTCAAGGCCCGCCTGCTGCTGTGGGCGCTGGCGCTGACGGGCGCGAACGACCACGACGCGGTGCGGGCGGCGGTCGCGGAGCGCGGCACCCCATAGGCCAGTTGGCTTCGTGATCGTCGGCACGACGCACCTGACGCTTTGGCGTTTTTCGCGGCTGTTTTTCGACCAGTACGTCAGGTACGTCGGGCCGACCGCGGCGGCCGCGGGCATGGATCGGCCCTGCCCGGCGTTGGGTCCTCGTGCACGTCTACGACGCGATCGTGATCGGGGCCGGCCAGGCCGGTCTCTCCGCGTCGTACCACCTCAAGCGGCTGGGGATCGACCACGTCGTCCTCGACGGCGACGACCGGCCGGGCGGCGCGTGGCAGCACCGCTGGGACTCGCTCACGATGGCCGACGTGCACGGCGTCGCCGACCTGCCCGACGCGCCGGCGCCCGGCGGCTCGCGCGACCGCGCCAACCGCGTCGTGCCGGACTGGTTCGCCCGCTACGAGCGCGACCACGACCTGCCGGTGCTGCGCCCGGTGCGGGTGGACCGCGTCGAGAGCGAGGGTGACCTCCTCGTCGTGCGCGCGGGTGACCGGAGCTGGGCCTCCCGCACCCTCGTCAATGCCACCGGCACCTGGACCCGGCCGTTCGTGCCGCACTACCCGGGCATCGAGACGTTCGGCGGCGAGCAGTGGCACACCGCCGACTACCCGGGCGCCGAGCACTTCCGGGGCAAGCGGGTGGTCGTGGTCGGCGGCGGCGCGAGCGCCGTGCAGTTCCTCGGTGAGCTGGCGCCCGTCACCGACACCCTGTGGGTGACCCGCCGCGAGCCCGTGTGGCGCGACGGCGGCGAGATCGACGGCCGTGCCGCGATCCGCCTGGTCGAGCAGCGCGTCAGCAAGGGACTGCCGCCGGCGAGCGTCGTCAGCGTCACCGGCCTCGCCCTCCGCCCGCAGGAGCGCCTCGCCGAGGCGCTCGGCGCCTACCGGCGGCACCCGATGTTCGAGCGGATCGAGCCCGGCGGCGTGCGCTGGGACGACGGCGCCTTCGAGCCGGTCGACGCGATCCTGTGGGCCACCGGCTTCCGGCCCGCGGTCGCCCACCTGGCGCCCCTGCACCTGCGCAGCGAGTACGGCGGGATCGCGCTCCTGCCCGGCGGTCGCGACGTGCAGACGGCCACCACCGCCGCGGCCGACCCGCGGGTGCAGCTCGTGGGCTACGGCCCGTCCGCCAGCACGATCGGCGCCAACCGCGCGGGGCGCGCGGCCGCTCTCGCCGTACGGCGACGTCTGCTAACGTCGGGCACCAATAAACCACGGGAGTCCGCGGCAGCGGGCTGAGAGGGAGCTGGGGCCGCTCCGACCGTCACACCTGATCCGGGTCATGCCGGCGAAGGAAGGCTGATCGTGAAGCGAATCTCTGTCCCTCGGGTCCACTGCATCCTGTCCGCGGCAGACGACCTGTCCCTGCTGCCCGCCCTCGTCGAGGCGGGCGTCGACGGCTTCCAGGTCCGCGCCAAGGACCTTGACGGCCGCGCGCTGACGGCGCTCACCGAGCGGGTGGTCCGCGACGTGCGGCCGGGCGGCGCGGTCGTCATCGTCAACGACCGGCTCGACGTCGCGCTCGCCGCGGGCGCGGACGGCGTCCACCTCGGCGCCACCGACCTCGACGTCGCCGCCGCGCGCCGCGTCGCGCCTGACCTGCTGATCGGCGCGACCTGCCGCTCGCGCGCCGACGTGGAGGCGGCCGCCGGCGGCGGCGCCGACTACGCCGGCTTCGGACCGGTCGGTGCCAGCACCAGCAAGGCCGGGCTCCCGGACCCGCTCGGCGTCGCCGCGGTGACGGCGGCGGCCGGCGTGCTGCCGCTGGTGGCGATCGGCGGCATCGAGCCTCGCACCGCGGCCGACGTCGTCGCCGCCGGTGCCCACGGCGTCGCCGTGATCGGCGCCGTCTGGCGACAACCCGATCCCGTGTCAGCAGCCAAGGAGCTCGTCGCGGCGATCGGCTGAGCCGGTGCGGATCACCGTCCTCGGAGCCGGGGTCGTCGGCCTCGCGGTGGCCGACGAGCTGCTGCAGCGCGGCCACGCGGTGCAGGTCGTCGACCCCGCGCCCGGCAGCGGCGCGTCGTACGCCGCCGCCGGCATGCTCAGCCCGTCGGCCGAGGCCTGGCACGGCGAGGACGACCTGCTGCGGCTGGGCCTCGCCTCGCTGGAGCTGTGGCCTGCGTTCGCGGCGCGGCTCGGCGTGCCGCTCGGGGCAGCCGGCACGCTGCTCGTCGGGTACGACGCCGGGGACCTCCAGCAGGTCGAGCGGCAGGTGGCGCTGCTCGCGCGGCACGGGCGAAGGGTGGACCTGCTCGACCGGCGCGCGATCTCGGCGCTCGAGCCGTCGGTCGGGCGCGTCGCCGGCGGGGCGCTGCTGGCCGACGACCTCAGCGTCGACCCACGGGCGGTCGTGCGGGCGCTGCTCGAGCGGGTGCCCGTAGGCCCCACCGCACCCGCGGGCGTCGACCTCACCGACCTAGCCGACGTCGCCGTCGTCGCGACGGGCAGCCGGCTCCCCGCGCCGTACACCTCGCTTGTGCGCGGTGTCCGCGGCGAGATCCTGCGGCTGCGGTCGACCGACCCGCCGACGCGCACCGTGCGGGGCTGGGTGCGCGGTGAGCCGGCGTACGTCGTGCCCCGGCCCGGTCCCGGCGCCGTCGAGGTCGTCGTCGGTGCGACGAGCGAGGAGCACGACGAGCCGCCGGTCGTGACGGGCGGCGGGGTGCTGCGGCTGCTCGCGGCCGCGCGCGAGCTCTGGCCCGCCCTGGACCGGGCCGAGCTGGTCGAGGTCACCGCGCGCGACCGGCCCGGCACCCCCGACAACCTGCCCCTGGTCGGTCCGGCCGGCGACGACGGCGTCGTGCTGGCCGCCGGGCTCTACCGCCACGGAGTGCTGCTCGCGCCGCTGGTCGCCCGCCTCGTCGCCGACCACCTCGAGTCCGGCCTCGTCGACCCCGCGGTCGACCCGGGTCGCTTCACCACCGCATCCCCACCCCTTCGAGGAGCGCCATGACCATCACCGTCAACGGCTCACCGCAGGACTTCGCCGGCACCGTCGCCGACCTGCTCGCAGCACGCTTGGACGACCCGCGACCGCACGGCATCGCCGTCGCGGTCAACGACGAGGTCGTGCCGCGCGGCGACTGGCCCCGCCACCCGCTGGCCGCGGGCGACACCGTCGAGATCGTGACGGCGGTGCAGGGCGGATGACGAATCTGACGGTCGCCGGTCGCGAGCTCTCGTCGCGGCTGCTGCTGGGCACGGGCGGGCTGCCGCACCTGTCGCTCCTGGAGCCGGTGCTCGCGGCGGCCGCACCCGGCCTGGTGACGGTGTCGGTACGGCGCACCTCCAGCCGCGGCGAGGGCGGCCTGCTCGACCTGCTGCGTGCCGCCCGCGTGCCGCTGCTGCCCAACACGGCCGGCTGCCTGACCGCCCGCGAGGCCGTGCTCACCGCCGAGCTCGCCCGCGAAGCGCTCGGGACCGACTGGGTGAAGCTCGAGGTGATCGGCGACGAGACGTCGCTGTTGCCGGACGCGGTCGGCCTGCTCGAGGCCGCGGAGCAGCTGGTGCGCCGGGGGTTCACGGTGCTGCCCTATGCGCCCGCCGACCCGGTCCTGGCCCGCCGGCTCGAGGACGCGGGCTGTGCCGCGGTGATGCCGCTCGGCTCTCCGATCGGCTCCGGTCTCGGCGTGCTCGACCCGCACGCGATCGAGTCGGTGGTCGCCGCGGTTGCGGTGCCGGTGGTGCTCGACGCCGGCATCGGCACCGCGAGCGACGTCGCGCTCGCGATGGAGCTCGGCTGCGACGCCGTGCTGGCCGCCACCGCGGTGACCCGGGCCGACGACCCCGTCACGATGGCGGGCGCGCTGCGCCTCGCGGTCGACGCCGGCCACGCCGCACGGCGGGCCGGCCGGATCCCGCGGCGCGCGCAGGCGCGCGCGTCCAGCCCGATGACCGGGAGGATCGCATGAGCGGCGGGCTGCCGCGGTTGCTGCTGCTCACCGACCGCTCGCAGCTGCGCCTGGGCCGGCCCCTGGTGCGCACGCTGGAGGAGTGCGCCGCAGCGGGTCTGACCCACGTCGTCGTGCGCGAGCTGGACCTGCCCGACACGCACCGGGCGCTCATCGCCGCCGAAGCCGCGGCGGTCGGCCTGACGGTGATCTCGGCGCACCGCCCGCTGCCCGGCGCCGCCGGCGTGCACCTCCCGGCCTCGGCCGCGCCGACCGGCGCAGGCGGAGGCGGCGGCGCGCTGGTCGGTCGCTCCTGCCACTCGGCGGACGACGTCACGCGGGCCGTCGGCGCCACCTACGCCACGCTGTCGCCGTACGCGCCGACGCGGAGCAAGCCCGGCCATGGGCCACCCTTGCCGCCGTCGACGTACGCCGGCCACGCGGTGCCGGTCTTCGCGCTCGGCGGGATCACCGCGGCCAACGCGGCGGACGCGCGGGCTGCAGGCGCACACGGCGTCGCGGTGATGGGCGAGGTGATGCGCTCGCCCGACCCGGCAGCCACCGTGGCCGCGCTGCTGGAGGCGGTCGCATGACGCCGCCGGTCGTGCTCACGGTCGCGGCCAGCGACTCCGGCGGCGGCGCCGGGATCGCGGCCGACCTGACCACCTTCGCCGCACTCGGCGTGCACGGTGCGTGCGTCGTCACGGCAGTCACGGCCCAGGACACGCTCGGCGTGCGGGCCGTCCACCGGGTGCCGCTGGACGTCGTCGAGGCCCAGCTCGACGCAGTGCTCGACGACCTCGACCCGCCGGTCGTGAAGACCGGCGTGCTCGGCAGCCCCGAGGTCGTCGCGCTCGTCGCCCGGAGGTGCGCGGACCGGACCCTCGTCGTCGACCCCGTGCTCGTCGCCACGACCGGCGCCGTCCTCGGCGACGAGGCGGTCGTCGCGGCCTACGCGGAGCACCTCCTCCCCGTCGCGGCCGTGGTCACCCCCAACGAGCGCGAGCACGCCGCGCTCGGCCGCCCCGACGGTCCCGGCGTCGTCGTCACCCGCGGCGGCGGCGTCGCCACGACCAACGACCACGGCACCGGCTGCACCTACAGCAGCGCGCTCGCCGCCCACCTCGCGCTCGGGGCCGACCTCCCCGCCGCGACCGCGGCTGCGGCGTCGTACGTCACCCGCCAGCTGCTCGTCGGCCGCGACTGGCAGCTCGGCCGCGGCCGCGGACCGGTCGCCCACGTCCACACCGCCCCCACCCCCGAAGGAGACATCGCATGACCGTCCACCCCGCCCACACCCGCATCGAGCAGGGACCGCTGCGCGTGCCCGTCACCCGGGTCGCGCTCACCAACGGCGAGACGTTCGACCGTTACTGCACCGAGGGACCCGGCTCCGAGCCCGAGCGCGGGCTGCCCGCCCGCCGCGCCGACTGGATCGCCGCGCGTGCCGACACCGAGACCTACGCCGGCCGGGAGACCCAGCTCGTGGACAACGGTCGGTCCGCGGTGCGCCGCGGCGCCGCGGCAGGGGAGTGGCGGGGCGGGCAGCGGCCGCCGCGCCGCGCGCTGGCCGGCCGCAACGTCACCCAGATGCACTACGCCCGCGCGGGTGTGGTCACCCCGGAGATGGAGTACGTCGCCGCGCGCGAGCAGTGCGACGTCGAGCTCGTGCGCAGCGAGCTCGCGGCCGGCCGGGCGATCCTCCCCGCCAACGTCAACCACCCGGAGTCCGAGCCGATGATCATCGGACGCCGCTTCCTGGTGAAGGTCAACGCCAACATCGGCAACAGTGCGGTCACCTCCTCCATCGCCGAGGAGGTGGACAAGCTCACCCACGCCGTGACCTGGGGTGCCGACACGGTCATGGACCTGAGCACCGGCGACGACATCCACACCACGCGCGAGTGGATCATCCGCAACAGCCCGGTGCCGATCGGCACGGTGCCGATCTACCAGGCGCTGGAGAAGGTCGCCGGCGAGGCCGACCGGCTGACCTGGGAGGTCTTCCGCGACACCGTCATCGAGCAGTGCGAGCAGGGCGTCGACTACATGACGATCCACGCCGGGGTGCTGCTCCGCTACGTCCCGCTCACGGCCGACCGGGTCACCGGGATCGTCTCCCGCGGCGGCTCGATCATGGCCGGCTGGTGCCTGGCCCACCACGAGGAGAACTTCCTCTACACCCACTTCGACGAGCTCTGCGAGATCTTCGCGCAGTACGACGTGAGCTTCTCCCTCGGCGACGGGCTGCGGCCGGGATCGACCGCCGACGCCAACGACGAGGCACAGCTCGCCGAGCTGCGCACCCTGGCGGAGCTGACCGAGCGGGCCTGGGCGCACGACGTGCAGGTGATGGTCGAGGGCCCCGGGCACGTGCCGCTGCACCTGGTCGAGGAGAACGTCCGGCTCCAGCAGGACTGGTGCCACGGCGCGCCGTTCTACACGCTCGGCCCGCTCGCCACCGACATCGCGCCCGGCTACGACCACATCACCTCGGCGATCGGCGCCGCGACCATCGCGATGCACGGCACGGCGATGCTCTGTTACGTCACCCCGAAGGAGCACCTCGGGCTCCCCGACCGCGACGACGTGAAGACCGGCGTGATCACCTACAAGCTCGCCGCCCACGCGGCCGACGTCGCCAAGGGACATCCCGGCGCGCGGGACTGGGACGACGCGCTCTCCCGCGCGCGGTTCGAGTTCCGCTGGCGCGACCAGTTCGCGCTCTCGCTCGACCCGGTGACCGCCGAGTCGTTCCACGACGAGACCCTTCCGGCCGACAACGCCAAGACCGCGCACTTCTGCTCGATGTGCGGCCCGAAGTTCTGCTCGATGCGGATCAGCCAGGACGTGCGGCGGCGGTTCGGCGCCGACCTGACGCCCGAGGACGCCGCGCTCGGCATGAAGCAGAAGTCCGCCGAGTTCGTCGAGCTCGGGTCGTCGGTGTACGTCGAGCCGCAGCGGCCGTGACGCCCGCGGCTCACGCCACGGCGTCGTCGGCGCTCTCGCGAGCGCGGGAGGCGCGCACGTCGCGCAGCGCGCCGCCCCACGACTCGACCTGGTCGAAGAGGGTGCCGAGGTAGTCGGCGAGCTGCGGGCGCGGCGCGAACCGCTCGAAGTCCTCGAAGTCGTCGTAGAGCGAGATCGCGACGTGCTGCCGCACGACCGCGACCTGCAGCTCGCCGAACACCTGACGCAGGTGCTCGACGGCGCGGGTGCCGCTCTCCGCGCCGTACGCGACGACGCCGGCGACCTTGTCGTTCCACTCCGCGTAGAGGAAGTCGATGGCGTTCTTGAGGACGGCGGGCACCGAGTGGTTGTACTCCGGCGTCACCACGACGAACGCGTCGTACTGCGCGATCGTCTCGGCCCAGGCGCGGGTGTGCGGCCGTGCGTAGGCTCCGACGATCGGTGGCAGCTCCTCGTCGAGGAAGGGCAGCGGGTGGTCGAGCAGGTCGACGACCTCGTACGTCGCCGCGCTCCTCTGCTCGGCGGCGGCGTGCACCCACCGCGCGATGTCGGCTCCGCGCCGTCCGGGGCGGGTGCTGCCCAGCAGGACGGCGATCTTCAGGGGGCGGTTCTCGTTCTGGGTCATGGCACCGAGCCTGCGGGTCCGGGCGTCCGGTGGGGAGGCCGGGCTGAGGGTGGTCCTCACGGGGCCACCCACGGGATGGCCGGCTCGGGGACAATGGCCGGGTGATCGAGGGAGAGCTGGGCACGTTCCTGCGCACGCGGCGCGAGTCGGTGCGGCCCGAGGACGTCGGCCTGCCCCGCGGCGAGCGGCGGCGTACCCCGGGGCTGCGACGCGCGGAGGTCGCGACGCTCGCCGGGATCAGCGTCGAGTACCTCACCCGTCTCGAGCAGGGCCGCGACAGCCGGCCGTCGACGCAGGTCGTCGCCGCGATCGCCGACGCGCTGCGGCTCGACGCCGCCGACCGGATGCACCTGCACCACCTGGTGGCGCTGAGCCAGGGCACCGAGCTCGTCTGCGCGGCCGGGTGCCCCGACGACGCGGCGCTGCCGCAGGAGATGGCCGCCCTGCTGGAGCGGCTCGGCACGACACCCGCCGCCGTCATCGGACCGCGCACGGAGCTGGTCGGCTGGACCGACTCGTTCGAGCTGCTGGTCGGGCCGCTGGGCATGCTGGAGGGGGAACAGCCGGAGCTCGTCCGCTACGCGTTCCTCGAGGCCTCGGCGCGGCAGGCCGTCCCCGACTGGGACACGTTCGCCGACGCGCAGGTGGCCTGGCTGCACCTGCAGCGGGGTGGTGTGGAGCCCGAGGTCGTTGCCGAGCTCGCTGCGGCCGCGGGCCAGGATTTCGCCGCCCGCTGGGCTGGTCGCCCGACCGGGCCGCTCGACACCGGGCTGCGCGCGGTGGTCCACCCCGAGGTCGGCCTCGTCCGGCTGCAGCCGCAGGTGCTGCTCGCCACCGGCGGGCTCGCGCTCGCCGTGCACCTGCCGGCCGACGCCGCTGCCGACACGGCGCTCGACCGGCTCGTCGGGCGACGCCCCCGCGGGCTGCGGTCGGCGCAGCCGCCCGCCCCGGCGGCCCACGGGAGCACTGCGTAAGGCACGCGGACGCCGGGGTGGCGGAGTCCTAGACCGCTGCCTCCTGCTCGGACACCGTCGTCTCGCCGATCCGGCCGGCGTGCTCGCGGTCGACGGTGAGGTTCTCGCCGGTGGCCGGATCGAACAGGTGCAGCTTGGAGGCGTCCATCCAGATCTCGGCGTTGGAGCCCTCGGTGATCCGGCTGGCGCCGTCGAGCGACACGACGAGCTGCGTGCGCAGCGCCTCGCCGTCGAGCTCCTGCTCCAGCTGCCGCAGCTGCTGCTCGACCTCTGGCGGGGCCTCGAACGGGATGTAGGCGTAGGTCTCGTTGCCCAGCCACTCGACGACCTCGACCGGGGCGGTGAACGTCGACGCCCGGGTCGCCTCGCCCTTGCCCTCGGCGAGCGAGGCGTCCTCGAAGTGCTCGGGCCGGATGCCGGCGATGAGCAGCCCCTTGCCCTCGGCGCGGGCGGCCTTGTCGGCGGGCAGCTCGACCTCGCCGAACGGCAGCTTGACCTTCGTGCCGCTCACCTCGGCGGGCAGGAAGTTCATCGGCGGCGAGCCGATGAACCCCGCGACGAAGAGGTTGCCGGGGTTCTCGTAGAGCTCGCGCGGGGTGGCCAGCTGCTGGAGGATGCCCTTCTTCAGCACCGCGACCCGGTCGCCCAGCGTCATCGCCTCGGTCTGGTCGTGGGTGACGTAGACGGTGGTGATGCCGAGCTTCTTCTGCAGGCGGGCGATCTCGGTGCGCATCTGGCCGCGGAGCTTGGCGTCGAGGTTCGACAGCGGCTCGTCGAAGAGGAACGCGTCGGCCTCGCGCACGATCGCGCGCCCCATCGCGACCCGCTGGCGCTGGCCGCCGGAGAGGTTGCCCGGCTTGCGGTCGAGGTGCTCGTCGAGCTCGAGCGTCGACGAGGCCTCGCGCACCCGGCGGTCGACCTCGGCGTTGTCCATCTTCGCCAACCGCAGCGGGAACGCGATGTTCTCGTAGACCGTGAGGTGCGGGTAGAGGGCGTAGTTCTGGAACACCATCGCCAGGTTGCGGTCGCGGGGCGCCAGGTCGTTGACGCGCCGGTCGCCGATCAGCATGTCGCCCGTCGTGATGTCCTCGAGGCCGACGATCATCCGCAGCAGCGTCGACTTCCCGCACCCCGACGGGCCGACGAGGATCATGAACTCGCCGTCCGCGATGTCGATCGACACGTCGTTGACGGCAGGGAAGCCGTCGCCGTACCGCTTGACGATGTTGTTGAGCGTGATGCCTGCCATGGCTTCCTACCCCTAACCCTTCACCGCACCGGACGTGAGGCCGGCGACGATCTTGCGCTGGAAAATCAGGACCACGACGATGATGGGGATCGTCGCGATGACGGCGGCCGCGGCGAGCAGCGACGCCGGGCGGTTGAACGGGTCGGCGCCCACGAAGAACGCCAGCGACGCCGGGATCGGTCGCGCCGCCTCGGTCGACGTGAGCGAGATGCCGAACACGAAGTCGTTCCACGCGAAGAAGAACGTGAGGATCGCGGCGGTGAAGACGCCCGGCGCCGCGAGCGGCACGATCACCTTGCGGAACGCCTGCCACGACGTCGCGCCGTCGACCTGCGCCGCCTGCTCCATCTCCCACGGGATCTCGCGGAAGAACGCCGAGAGCGTCCAGATCGCCAGCGGCAGCGTGAACGACATGTAGGGGATGATCAGGCCCGGCCAGGTGTCGTAGATGCCGAACGCGCGCCACATGTCGAACAGCGGGCCGATCAGGGAGACGACCGGGAACATCGCGATGGCGAGCGCCATCGAGAGCACCAGCCGCTTGCCGCGGAACTCCAGGCGGGCGATGGCGTACGCCGCCAGCGTGGCAACGATGACCGACAGCACCGTGGCGATCAGGCTGATGCCGATGGAGTTGCGGATCGCCTTGAGGAACTGGTCGTTGTCGAGGACCGCCCGGTAGTTCTCCCAGCCGGCGAACGTGCCGTCGCTGGGGAGGAACCCCGGGTTGCCGACGGTGATCGAGGCCTCGTCCTTGAAGGACATCGAGATGATCCACGCGACCGGCAGCAGGCACCAGATGAGGATCAGCACGACGCCGACGATGATTCCGATCTTCTGCTTCACGACGTCACCCCTCCTGCCGGGCCTGGGCCAGGTCGACCCGGAAGAGCTTGATGATCAGGAACGCGATCAGCAGGACCGACAGGAAGAGCAGCACCGACAGTGCCGATCCCATCCCGAGCTGGAACTGCTCGATCGTCTGTCTGTAGGTCAGGAAGCTGATCGACTGGGTGTCCTCGGCCCCGTTGGTCATCACGAAGATGTTGTCGAAGATCCGGTAGGCGTCGAGCGCACGGAAGAGGATCGCGACCATGATCGCCGCCCGCATGTTCGGGATGACGACCTTCCACATCCGCTGCCACCAGGTGGCACCGTCGACCTTCGCCGCCTCGATCATGTCCTCGCTGACCTGGGCCAGGCCCGCGAGGAGCAGCAGCGACATGAACGGCGTGGTCTTCCAGATCTCCGAGATGCAGATCGCGATCACCGCCGGCGTCGTCTCGCCGAACCAGTTGAAGTCGTCGCCGATGAACGGCAGCCAGCCGTTGACGAAGCCGTTCTGGTAGGAGAAGGCGAACTGCCAGGTGAAGCCGGAGACGACGGTGATGATGCCGTAGGGGATCAGGATCGAGGTGCGGACGATGCCGCGCCCGAAGATCACCCGGTGCATGACGAGCGCGAACGCGAAGCCGATCACGAGCTCGATCGCCACCGTCACCACCATGTAGAGGACCGTGATGCCGGTGGCCTTCCAGAAGAGCGGGTCGCTCAGCGCGGTGATGTAGTTGCTGGCGCCGACGATCTCGCGCTCGTCGGGCGCGGTCAGGGAGTAGTCGTAGATCGACAGCCAGATGGCGCGGATCATCGGGAACGCCGTCACGATCAGCATCAGGATGATCGCCGGCGCGACCAGCTTCTGGCCCAGTCGGTTCTCCGCCTTGAGCCGGTCGCTCTCGGTGTTGCGACCGCTGGTCTTCTGAGCCGGCGCGGGTGCCGCCGGTACCGCTGTCGACGTCACAGCAGGTCCTCCCCTCGCAGGACGTTGCCGACGTAGTCCGCCGACTCCTCGGGTGTGCTGTCCGGGTCCACCGAAGCGGGGGAGTGCCACGTCTGCTGGATCGCGCTCGAGATCATCGCGTAGAACGCGCTCTTCGGCCGCGGCCCGCCCTCGTCGACGCTCGTGCGGTAGAGCTCGATCAGGTCCTCGGGATAGTCACCGCTGTTGGCGACCTCGTCGTAGGCCGCGTTGGTCGACGGCATCAGCCCGTTGACGAGGGCGAGGTCGACCTGCGCCTGCGTGGAGGTGATGCACTCCGCCGCCTCCATCGCGAACTCCGGGTGCTCGGAGTAGGCGCCGACCCCGATGTCGATGCCACCGATCGGCGGCTTGGAGGGCTCGCCCTCGACGGTGGCGGGGTAGCGCGCCCAGCCCAGGTCCTCGAACGCCTGCTTGTCAGCGGGGCCGCCGGCGGCGCCGATCAGGCCCTCGTAGTTCTTGTAGACGAACGTCCAGTTGACCATGAACTCGCCGGGCCCGGCGAACATGGGCCCGAGCACGGTGCCCTCGTTGGAGACCGACAGGTCGGGCTGCGCGGCGTCGGACTCGGCGAGCTTCTGCACGACCTCGGCCGCCGCGCGTCCGGCGTCGCTGTTGAGGTCGATCGAGGCGTCGCGCCCGGCCTCGGTGTCGGAGACGATCGCTCCGCCCGCCCCCTGGATCAGTGCGTTGATCCAGACGACGTAGCCCTCGTAGAGGTTGGCCTGGACGCCGACGGTGCCGCCGTTCTCGGCGGCCGCGTCGATGATCTGGTCCCAGGTCACCTGCTGCATGTCCTCCTCGCTGAGGCCGGCCTTCTCCGCGAGGGACTTGCGGTACCAGAGCACCTGGGTGTTGGCCCAGAGCGGGATCGCGAACACCTTGTCGTCCCAGACGACCGTCTCCGCCGCGCCCGCGAGGTAGTCGCCCTCGCCCTCGACGCTGGAGGTGATCTCGCTCGCCTTCTCCTCCGGCACCTCTGCGAGCCAGCCGGCGTTCGCGAACTCGGCCACGAACACCGGGTCGAGGTTCATCAGGTCCGTCGAGGAGTCCTCCGCCGCGAGCCGGCGCGCGAGCTGGATGCGCTGGTCGGTCGCGCTCGACGGGAGCTGCTGCACCGCGATGTCGTAGTCGGCCGTGCTGCAGCTGTCGGCGTACTTCATGAACGTGTCGACGCCGTCGGGGTTCACGTACCAGTTGAGAACCGGTTTGTCTGAGCCCCCGCACGCGCTGAGCAACGCCGCGCTGAGTGTGCCTGCCGCAGCAGCTGCTGCGTACCTTCTTCCCTTGCCCGAGCGGCGTTCCGGTGTGGATCGCCTTCCTCCCGAGGGGTTCGCCATTGAAGCCTCCCGAAATGTGACGGTAGCCACATTCCTCGGAAGTCGCGTTTTTGTCTAGACCGTCGGGGGGTGGCTCAGCGTCTCGGAGTTACCCGCAGCGGCGGTGATAACACCGTTCGAATCACATCCAGGTGATCGCGCGGGGCGGCCGTCGGCTCACGAGGCGCGGTCCGCCGTACGGCGGATGGCCGTCGCGAACGTGTCGAAGAGGGCGGCCGGGAGGTCGTGGCCCATGCCGTCGATGAGCAGCAGCTCGGCGCCCGGGATCGCGGCGGCCGTGGCGCGCCCGCCGGAGACGTGGACCATCCGGTCGGCGAGGCCGTGCACCACGAGGGTCGGGATGCGCAGGTCGTGGAGGGCGGCGCTGCGGTCGGGCTGGGTCAGCACCGCCATCATCTGCCGCATCACGCCCTGCACGCTGACGCCGCGGTCGTAGGTGTCGCCGGCGCGGCTGCGCAGCTCCTCCTCGGTCGGCTGGAAGGCGGGGGAGCCGATCAGCCGCCACACCTTCAGCGCGCCGGCGATGTAGGAGTCGCGGTCGGGGCCGCGGCGGACCAGCAGCGTGGGGAGCAGCGACGGGTGCTGCCAGCCGACGCTGCGCCGGCCGGTGGTCGACATGACGCTGGTCAGGCTCCGCACCCGCTCCGGGGCGTCGATCGCGATCGTCTGCGCGATCATGCCGCCCATCGACACGCCGGCGAGGTGCGCCGACTCGATGCCCAGGTGGTCGAGCAGCGCCAGGCCGTCGGCGGCCAGGTCGGCCATCGAGTACGGCGGCCGGGTGCGGGCGCCGACGAACGCGCGCACCAGGCTGTGGCTGGCGACGCGGCCCTCGCAGCGGGTCGACCGCCCGGTGTCGCGGTTGTCGTAGCGGATGACGTAGAAGCCGCGGCTGGCGAGCTCCTCGCAGAGGGCGGCGTCCCACCAGGTCATCGGCCCGCCGAGACCCATCACCAGCAGCAGCGGCTCGTGCTCGGGCTGCCCGAACGTCTGGTAGCAGACCTCCACGCCGGTCGGGAGCGGGGCCAGCAGCTCTGCGGAGACGGCCACCGGTGCATGCGTCGACATTCCTCCAGTGTGACGGGTCAACCGACATGCCGAGCGGCCGATTCGTCAGACGTACATGTTTCAACTAAGTAGCATGGGAGACGTGGGTCACATGATGGCGCCCTTCCTGATGCCGGACGGCTACCGCCGCCCGCCGCTCGTCGCGCTGCTGCGCGAGAGCAGCCTGGCCGCGGAGGCGGGCCGGCTCGCCGTCCGCCGTGGCTCCGACCGTCGAGCGCGGCGCCGTACCCCCTACGCCGCCCGGCCCGCGGTCCGCGCCGCCGAGCCGGTGCTGCTGGTGCCGGGCTTCCTCGCCGGCGACTGGACGCTGCACGAGATGTCGGCGGCCCTGCGGGCCAAGGGCTACCGGACCTATCGATCGTCCATCCACGCCAACATCGGCTGCGCGCTCGACGCCGCCGCGCTCGTGGAGTCGCGGCTCGAGCGGATCGCCGACCGGCGCGGCTCCCGCGTGCAGATCGTCGGCCACAGCCTCGGCGGAATGATCGCGCGCGGCGTCGCCGTACGCCGTCCCGACCTTGTGTCGGGGATCGTCACGATGGGCAGCCCGATGCGGGCTCCCGCGGCCCACCACGCACTGCTCTCGGGCGGGGTCGACGTGCTCCGACGGCTCAGCCGGGTCGGCATTCCCGGCCTGATGTCCGACGACTGCGTCGGCGGGTCGTGCGCCGAGCTGAGCTTCGGCGAGACCCAGGAGCCGCTCGCCGACGGCGTCGCGATGACCAACATCTTCTCGCGCCGCGACGGCATCGTCGACTGGCGCGCCTGCATCGACCCCGACGGCACGGCCGTCGAGGTGCGGGCCTCCCACATCGGCATGGCCGTCGACCCGCGGGTCATCGACCAGGTGCTCGCCGCCCTGCACAGGCAGAGCGCCGCGGGTCTCTCAGTCGAAGTCGATCGAGGAGAAACTGCGTAGCTTCTGGAGCTGGTGCTCGGAGGTGATGGTGCGGATCGTGCCGCTGCGCGAGCGCATGACCAGCGACTCGGTGATCGCGCCGCCGCCGCGGTAGCGGACGCCCTTCAGCAGCTCGCCGTCGGTGATGCCGGTCGCGACGAAGAAGCAGTCGTCGCCGGTGACCAGGGTGTCGGTCGTCAGCACGTGGTCGGGGTCGAGGTTGTGGCCGGCGTCGAGGGCCTTCTGGCGCTCGTCGTCGTCGGTCGGCCAGAGGCGGCCCTGGATGATGCCGCCGATCGCCTTCATCGCGCAGGCGGCAATGATGCCCTCCGGCGTACCGCCGATGCCGAGCATCAGGTCGACGCCGGTGCCCGCGCGGGCGGCCATGATCGCGCCCGCGACGTCGCCGTCGGAGATGAACTTGATGCGCGCGCCGGTCTCGCGGATCTCGTCGACGAGCTTCTCGTGACGGGGCCGGTCGAGCAGGACCACGGTCACGTCGGCCGGGTTGGAGCCCTTGGCCTTGGCGACCTGGTGGATGTTCTCGGCGACGGGGTAGCGGATGTCGACGACGTCGGCGGCCTCGGGGCCGGTCGCGAGCTTCTCCATGTAGAAGACCGCGGACGGGTCGTACATCGAGCCGCGCGGGCTCACCGCGAGCACCGACACTGCGTTGGGCATGCCCTTGGCGGTCAGCGTGGTGCCGTCAATCGGGTCGACCGCGACGTCGCACTCCGGGCCGGTGCCGTCGCCGACCTGCTCGCCGTTGTAGAGCATCGGGGCGTTGTCCTTCTCGCCCTCGCCGATCACGACGGTGCCGCTCATGCCGATCGTCGAGATCATGACCCGCATCGCCTGCACGGCCACGCCGTCGGCGCCGTTCTTGTCACCCCGGCCGACCCAGCGTCCGGCGGCCATGGCGGCGGCCTCGGTGACGCGCACCAGCTCGAGCGCGAGGTTCCGGTCGGGAGCGGGCGGGTGGACGGCGAGAGCATCCGCGTTCATGGGCGAACCTTATCCGGCCGGGTCGGTCGGGCCGTTCACCGCTCAACCGTGGGATAGCGGGTGACCGCGGTCTCCTTGACCGCGAGCCACACCTCCTGGCCGGGGGTGAGCGCGAGCTCGCGGGTGGCCGCCGGCGTCACGTCGGCCAGGAGGGTCTGCGACTCCGTCGCCACCTGGAGGCGTACGGCGTCGCCGTGCGGCGCCGCGCTGCGCACCGTGCCGGACCACGTGTTGCGGGCCGATCCGTCGGGCCGGTGCCGCGAGACCGTGACCGCCGCGGGCGGGAACGCGCGCAGCTCGTCGCCGTGGCGCACCACGTTGAGCCCGACCAGGCGGGCCACGTGCTCGGTGAGCGGGCGTGCCGCGACCTCGTCGGGCGGACCGCTCTGGACGACCCGGCCCTCGTCCAGGACGACCACCCGGGTGGCAAGCGTCAGCGCGTCGAGGGCGTCGTGGGTGACCAGCAGGGTGACGCCGCGGAACGCGGCCAGGTGCTGCGCCAGCTCGATCCGCAGCTCGGCGGCGACGCCGACGTCGAGCCCGGTGAACGGCTCGTCGAGCAGCAGCAGGTCGGGGTCCGTGACGAGCGCGCGGGCGATGGCGACCCGCTGGGCCTGCCCGCCGGACAGCTTCCGGGGCTTGCGGTCGCCCAGGTGGCCCACGCCGAGGCGGTCGAGCGTCCGCTGCGCCTCCGCCCGGGCCTCCGCAGGTCGAGGAGGCCGTTTGCGGCCGTCACGAGACCTCGCCCGGAGCCCGAAGGCGACGTTGTCGACCGAGGTGAGGTGTGGGAACAGCCGCCGGTCCTGGAACACCACGCCCACCCCCCGCTGCTGCGGTGGGAGTGGGAGGAGGTCACGCCCACCGAGCCGCGCGTGGCCACTCGCCGGGACCAGGCCGGCCAGCGCGTGCACCAGCGTGCTCTTCCCCGCCCCGTTGGGCCCCACCACCGCAACCACGTCCCCCGGGTCGGCCGTGATCTCCGCGTCCAGCCGCCCCGGGACCACCACGTGCGCCTCGAGCCTCATCGCCTCGTGCCTGTCGAACGGGCACACTTCGGTGCGCGAACTGGCAGGGTCCGGGGTCCGAACCGGCAGTCCGGTCGACAAGCGTGCCGACTCGAACCCCGAAAGGTGCCAGTTTGCGCACCGAAGAGTGCCGGTTCGGCGGTCACGCGGTCACCAGCCAACGGTCGCGGAGGGCGACGAGGACGCCGACCGAGACGACGAGCATCACCAGGCTCAGGGCGAGGGCGGCGTCGGCGTCGGCCTGGCGCTCGGTGTAGATCAGGGTCGGCATCGTCTGGGTGGTGCCGGGGTAGTTGCCGTTGAACGTGATCGTCGCGCCGAACTCGCCGAGCGAGCGGGCCCAGCCCAGCACCAGCCCGGCGGCGATGCCGGGCAGTGCGAGGGGCACGGTCACCCGGCGGAAGGTGAGCCAACGGCCCGCTCCCAGGGTCGCGGCCGCGGCGTCGTACTCCACCCCCGCGGAGCGGAGCGCCCCCTCGATGCTGATCACGACGAACGGCAGGGCGACGAAGACGTGCGCCAGCACGACGCCCCAGGTCGTGTAGGGGAACGCGAAGCCGGTGACGTCGAGGATCGGCTCGCCGAGCAGCCCGGATCGGCCGAACGCCGTGCGCAGAGCGATGCCCGCCACGACCGGCGGCAGCACCATCGGCACGATCACGAAGGCCCGGACGATGCGGCGGCCGCGGAACTCGACCCGGGCCAGCACCCATGCGAGCGGCAGCCCGAGCAGGCAGCAGGCGAGCATCGCGACGGTCGAGGTCGCCACCGACAGCCAGAGGGCGTCGCGCAGCGCCTCGGAGGCGAGCAGGTCGGGCAGGGCGGCGAGGTCGGTGGCGGCGACCATCGCCAGCAGGGGTACGACGAGCACCGCCAGCGCGAGCGCCGCCGGGAGCATGAGCGCGACCGGCGCCCGGCCGAGCGGGTCGCGGGTCATGGCAGGCCGAAGCCCGCGTCGGCGAGCACCGCCCGTCCGGTCTCGCCCAGCACGAGCAGCAGGAACTCCTGGGCGAGCAGCTCCCCGCCGCCAGGGCTCGCGTCCTCGTCGGCGACCATGACCGTCGGCGTGCCGATCAGGTAGGTCGCGCGGTGCTGGGCGCTCCCCGGGATCCGCACCGTCGTCACGTCGTCGCCCGCCGACCGGGCGTCGCTCGCGTAGACGAGCGCCGCGTCGGCCTCTCCGGCGACGACCTTGTCGAGCGTTGTCCGCGCGTCCTCCTCGAGGCTCGCCGGCTCGGCGTCGAAGTCGTTCGCCGCGAGTACGGCGACCGCGACCTTCCCGCACGGTGCCTCGTCGGCGCACCGGACCCAGGTCGCGCCGTCGAGGTCGTCGAGCGACGTGATCCCCGCCGGGTTGGCGTCCGGGGTCACCAGGACGAGCTCGTTGGACGCGAAGGGCCCGTAGTTGCCGATGGCCCCCGCCTCGACGGCGATCGTCATCGACTCCCGGTCGGCGGTGGCCAGCACGTCGACCGGCGCCCCGTCGGCGGCCTGCTCGGCGAGATCGGTGCTCGAGCCGAACACCAGCTCCACGTCGACGCCCTCGTGCTCCGCCTCGAAGTCCGCGGCGAGCTCCTCGAACACGTCGGTCAGCGACGACGCCGCCAGCACGGTGAGGGTCGTCCCCTCGTCGCCGTCGCCATCGGTGCCGCCCCAGCCGCAGCCGGCGGGCAGGAGCAGGAGCGCGGCGGCGGCCGCGGCCGCCGTACGCCTCATCGCGGACGCTCCACCACGACCGACGTCGACTTCACCGACGCGATCGCGCGGACCCCCGGCTCCAGCCCGAGCTCGGTCGCGGCCTCGGCGCTCATCAGCGAGACGATCCGGTAGGGCCCGCAGACCATCTCGATCTGCGCCATCACCGTGTCCTTCGTGACCCGCGTGACGATGCCGGACATCCGGTTGCGCGCGCTGACCGATCCGGCACGCGTGCGCTCGCGGTCGGCCTCGTCGACCAGCGACGCCGCCAGCTCGGCGAGCGCCGGGCCGTCGACGACCGTGCGACCGCCCTCGGTCGTCGCCTCCAGGCGACCGGCGTCGACCCAGCGGCGCACCGTGTCGGAGCTGACGCCGAGCACGTCGGCGGCTTCGGCAATCCGGTACTTGCTCACGCTGGAAGCCTGCCGCACCTGCGCCAAAAAGTCACGAGAGTTACCGCATCTGCGACCCACGCCTGCCGCTTCCGGGTGGTCCGCGCTCGTCTGGGAGGATGGGGACGTCATGAGCGAGACGACCACCCAGCCGCAGGAGCCGACGGGCCGGCCCGGCAAGTACCAGCGCTCCGCCGGTGGCCTCGTCGCCGCCCTCGTGCTGACCGCGGTCGCGGTCGTCGTGGTGATGTGGGTGCTGGGGCTGTTCCGCAACGACCTCGAGATCGACCCGGAGGAGGTCGATTACCTCGACGTCGTCTCGGGTCTCCAGCAGGCGGGGGAGGAGCCGGTCTACCCGGCCTCGCTGCCCGACGGCTGGATCGCGACGGAGGCGATCGTCCCGGTCGAGGAGGGCGGCGGCTTCGAGCTCGACCTGCTGCGCGACGACGAGGACGCGTTCATCGGGATCCGGCAGGCCGCGGGGGTCTCGGCGACCGGGCTGCTGACCCAGTACGTGGAGGAGGACCCCGACAAGCTCGTCGAGGGCGAGTCGATCGAGGTCGACTCGGTCGCCCCGGAGTGGCAGACCTGGACCGACGAGGGCGGCGACACGGCGTACGTCGCCGAGCTGGGCGCCGGCCGCCGCGCCGAGACGGTCATCGTCTACGGGTCCGCGTCCGCTGCGGAGCTGCAGCGCGTGATGGAGCTGCTGACGACCGAGCCGGTCGACGGCTAGCCAGTCCGCTCGTCAGTCCTCTGCTCCGTCGTCGGCCTCGATCACCGCGTCGAGCCGCTCGCGCGCGCCGTCGAGCCACTCCTGGCAGATCGTCGCCAGCTTCTCGCCCCGCTCCCACAGCGCGAGCGACTCCTCGAGGGAGGTCCCGCCGGCCTCGAGCTGGCGGACCACCTCGACCAGCTCCTCGCGGGCCGCTTCGTAGGACGGTCGCTCGTCGTCGGTCTGCTCAGACATCGATCTCCTCGGTGCTGGTGGTGGTCACGTGGATCCGGCCGTCGGCGACGCGCACGCGCAGGGGTGCGCCGTCGCCGACCCCGGCGACGGACGTGACGACGTGCCCGTCGGCGTCCTGGAGTACGGCGTAGCCGCGGCGCAGCGTCGCGAGCGGCGAGAGCGCCCGCGCCCGGGCGCGGTGGTGGTCGATGTCGTCGGCGGCCCGGTCGAGCCGGTGGCCGAGCGTGCGGCGCATGCGCTCGCGGAGGCCGAGCAGCTCGTCGTCGCGCTGGTCGAGCAGCGAGCGCGGGTCGGCGAGCGCCGGTCGCGAGCGGAGCGCGTCGAGCCCGGCCTGCTCACGGGCCAGCCAGGCCTCGAGGGCGCGACGCAGCCGGTCGCGTGCCTGCGCGACGCCCGAGCTCTCGCTGACCACGTCGGGGACGATCAGCTTCGCGGCGTCGGTGGGCGTGGACGCGCGCACGTCGGCGACCAGGTCGAGCAGCGGCTGGTCGGGCTCGTGGCCGATCGCGGAGACCACCGGCGTCCGGACCGCCGCGACCACCCGGATCAGGCCCTCGTCGGAGAACGGCAGCAGGTCCTCGACCGAGCCGCCGCCCCGCGCGACGACGATGACGTCGACCGACTCGTCGGCGTCGAGCCGGCGTACGGCCTCGATCACCTCGGCCGCGGAGCGCGGGCCCTGCATCGCGGCGTACCGCGTCTGGAAGACGACGCCCGGCCAGCGACGCGAGGCGTTGTCGACGACGTCGCGCTCGGCGGCCGAGCCGGGCGCCGTGACCAGGCCGATCGTGGCCGGCAGGAACGGCAACGACCGCTTGCGGGCCGCGCTGAACAGGCCCTCGGCCGCTAACAGCTGGCGTCGCTGCTCGAGCCGGGCGAGCAGCTCGCCGAGGCCGACCATCCGGATGTCGCGGGCGTAGAGCGAGAGCGTGCCGCGGTTGGCGTAGAACGACGGCTTGGCGTGGATGACGACGCTCGCGCCCTCGGTCACGGGCGTCGGCAGGCTGTCGAAGAGCACCCGGGAGCAGGTGACGGTGATCGAGATGTCGGCGACGGAGTCGCGCAGGGTGAGGAAGACGGTGCCGACGCCGGGCCGCCGGTTGACCTGGGCGACCTGGCCCTCGACCCAGATCGCGCCGAGCTTGTCGATCCAGCCGGAGATGGCGTTGGCGACCTGCCGGACGGGTGCCGGCTTCTCGAGGGAGGTCTCCATGGCCACGCGGGTGACCCTATTTGATCCCGGCGACACCGATGAGAACGGGCGCGGCCGGGTGTCGAATCCGGCAACCGCCGTTCGACGTGGGGGGTGAGGCGGCCACCCCGGCCGCACCCCGACCTCAGGAGCACACGATGTCCGACGTCATCACCGACTACTTCACCAAGGCGCAGCCGTGGCAGCGCGACGTGGGCGAGCAGCTGCGCGAGCTCGTGCACGCGGCGGTGCCCGGCGTGGAGGAGCGGCTGCAGTACGGCAAGCCGCACTTCCTCAAGGACGGCCACTACGCGGCCGTGATCCACAACGCCAAGGACAAGGTCACCTTCATGGTCTTCAACGCCACCGAGGTGGACGGCGACGGCTGGCGCTCGCTCGGCAAGGGCGACCGCAAGGCGGCCGAGTTCCGCGAGGGGCAGTCCGTCGACGTCGGCGAGCTGGCCGGGGTGCTGGCGACGACCACCGCCACCCTCTGACGTCGGTCAGCCCGTGCCGCCGAGGTGGGCGTGCACGAGCGGTACGACGCCCGCCCCCTCGCCGCTGGCGGTGGCCACCCGCTTCATCGAGCCCGAGCGGATGTCGCCGACGGCGAAGATGCCGGGAACGGTCGTGCACAGGCTCGGGGGCGGCACGCCGTCGACCCACGTCTCGGCCGGAACCGAGCGCCCGGTGAGGACGTACCCCTTGTCGTCGCGCGCGATCCCGTCGGGCAGCCAGTCGCTGCGCGGCTCGGCACCGAGCAGCAGGAACAGCCCGGCCGCGGCGGTCGTGTCCTGGCTGCCGTCGCGGCGGTCGCGCAGCGTCAGCCACTCCAGCCGCCCGTCGCCGCCGCCGTCGACCACCTCGGTGAACGGCCGCACCGACACCCGGTGGTGGTAGCTGATCTCCTTGATCAGGTACGTCGACATGGTCGCCTCGAGGCCCTCGCGCCGTACGGCGATCGTCACCGACCGCGCGAAGCGGGCCAGGTGCAGCGCGGCCTGCCCGGCGGAGTTGCCGCCGCCGACGACCACGACGTCTCCGCCCTCCATCTCGCGGGCGACCGACATCGCGCTGCCGTAGTAGACGCCGCGGCCGACCAACGCCTCGAGGGGGTCGACGCCGAGCTTGCGGTAGGTGACGCCGGTGGCGAGCACGACGGCCCGGGCGCGGACGTCGCCGCCGGCGGTGTGCACCGTGTGGGGCGCGCCGTCGGCGCCGGGGGTGAGGCTCTCGACCTCCCAGCCGGTGAAGAAGCGGGTGCCGAACCGCAGCGCCTGGATCCGCGCCCGCTGCGCGAGCCGCATCCCGGAGACGCCGCGCGGGAAGCCGAGGTAGTTGCGGATCATCGAGCTGGTGCCCGCCTGGCCGCCGATGGCGTCGGACTCGACGGTCACCGTCATCAGGCCCTCGGAGGCCGCGTAGACGGACGCCGCGAGGCCTGCCGGCCCGGCCCCGACGATGCAGACGTCGACGACGGTGTGGGCTCCCTCGGGGTCGAGCGAGTCGGGGCGGCCGTAGAGAGCGGTGGCGACGTCACGCGCGCCGGCGGGCGTGCTGAGGCCGTTGCGCGAGCTGAGGAACAGCGGCAGCCTCGGCTCGCTGCCCTGCTCCTCGCGCCAGCGCGCGATCAGCGCCTGCCCAGCGGGCGAGTCGGGAGCGTGCAGGCCCGAGGCCAGCCCGATCCGCTCGAGGTAGTCGCGGATCTCGCGCACCACGAGGTCGTCGGGCGTCCCGACGATCTCGGCGGGCGTCACGACCGGCGCCCCGACGGTCGAGCCCCAGTCGGAGAGCAGCTCGCACACGGCGCCGTGGAACTCCTCGTCGCGGACGCCGCGCGGCATGAGCAGGTAGGCGTCGTACTTCCCGGTGACCATGCCGCTGCGCAGCTCGTCGGCGTCGGCGAGGAAGTGGTCCCAGTGGGCGGCGATCAGGCGCCGGGCGGTCGGTACGGCGACCCGCAGCCGGTGCAGGGCCGCGAGGATCGGGCCGTCCGGCAGCCGCGACTCGGTGACGAACAGGGCGATCTGGTGTCCGGCGGCGGTCAGCTCCTTCGCGAGCGCCTCGGCGTCGGCGGCCGAGGTCGCCGTACCGATCTCGTAGTCACGCGCGTAGCGACCGAACTCGTCGCGGAGGAACTCGCACCGCTCCTCGGAGACGAGCACGATGGCGGGCCGGGGGGCGGCGGGCTCTGCGTCCACGAGGGGAAGTATGACGCGCCGGCGCCGCCGAGGCACGAGCCCCGGCGGCGCCGGTCCTACCCCTCGTTCCCCTGGTGGTTCAGCCGGACTGCGCCTCCGACTTCACGGTCTCGGCGGAGGACTGTCCCTCCTCCTTGACGTGCTGCGCGGCGTCGGCGCCGGTGGACTTGATCTCCTCGGCGGCCTGCTGCGCCGAGTCCTGGAGATGGTCCTTCATCTCCTGGCCCGCGGCCTTCGCCTCGTCGACGAGGCCGGAGTCCTTCGCCGCGTCGACGGCGCGCTGCGCCGCCTGGGTCTCGCGCGCGCTCGCCGGCAGCAGCGACGACAGGAGCATGCCGGCACCGAAGGCGACGGCGCCCGCGACCAGTGGGTTGCCCTCGGTCTTCGACTGCACGGTGCCGACCGCCTGCTGCGCCGTACCGCTCACCGAGTCGCCCACCGACCCGGTCGCCGACGCCGCACGGTGCTGGGCATCGGACGCGCTGCCCATCACCTTGTCGCGCACCGACGTCAGCTTGCCCTTCGCGGCCTCGGTGCGGCGGTGCACGACCCGACTCGGGCTCACCTTGTCGCTCAGCTCGTCGAGGTCCCGGGAGAGGGAGCTGCGCGTCGCTGCGATCTCCCGCTCCCTCATCGTCAGCTCTTCTGTGCTCGTGCCCACTGGACGTCCTCCTTCAATGAGTGCTGCGTGACCGGGAGCTGCGGTTCCGTCTGCTGGATCTCCTTCTTGCCGCGCAGGGCCAGGACCGCTGCCGTCGCCGCCCAGACGAGGGCAACGATCAGCGCGGCGAGCTCCACCGGCATCCAGTTGTCGAGCAGGTACGTCGCCGCGAGCGAGAGGAACAGCAGGGTGAGGAAGCCGGCGACGCCGGCACCCCCGAACATCCCGGCTCCCTTGCCGGCGCGCGTCGCCTGTTGCTTGAGCTCCGCCTTCGCCAGGTCGATCTCCTGGTGGACGAGGGTGCTCATGTCGTGGGTGATGTCCCCGACGATGTCGCCCAGCGACCGGGTGGTCGTGCTGTCCGTGTCCGCCCCCGCCGCCGGGTCGCGGTGGTCGTGGAGGGTCATCGCCAGCCCCCTGCCTCGGTGGACTCCGGGGCCGGAGGACGCGATCCGTAGCCGGCCTCGGGACCGGACGCCGGGCCCGAGATCGGGTCGCCGGTCGCGGTGCCGGCCGCGGACGGAGTGTCGTACGCCGACGGCGTGGCCGGCGTGGCCGGCGTCGCCGACGTGCTCGGCGGTGGCGGTACCGGCGCCGACCCGGATGCGCTCACCTGTGTGGTGCTGCCGTTGCTCGACGTGGCCTCCTTGGCGCCGCGGGCGAGCCGCCCGGCGACCAGCCCGGCCGCGAGGGCGCCGAGGAGGAACGTGCCGGGGTGCTCGCGGGCGTATGTGCGCACGCCGTCGAGGAGCTCGCTCGGCTCCTTGCTCTCGAGCTGGGTCGAGAGCGACTTGGCGCGCTGGGAGAGCTCGCCAGCGAGCTCGGCGGCGAGGCCGGAGCCGCTCGTGGCCATCCGGTCGAGGTCGTCGCCGAACGTGCGGACCGTCCCTGCGAGCCGGTCCTTCTGGACCCGCGACTGCTGCTCGACCTCGGCGGTCGCGTCGGAGAGCAGGTTGCGGGCCTGGGTGGTGGCCTCGGAGGCCACGTGGCGAGCCTCGTCGCGAGCGACGCCGGCGACCCGCTTGCCTTCCTCGGCCGCGGTGCCCGCCGCCTGCTGGGCCGTCTCCTTGGCGCTGGTGTCCTGGCTCCCGTAGGCCGTGGTCGGGCTGCCGGGACTCTGCGGGTGATGCGTGGTCGTCATGCTTCCCCCAATGTCGTCGTGTGTGTTCATCGCCCGGTACCCCGGAACGCCCAGCACATATCGACGACGACCCCGGGCTCGGGCGTGTCGCCAAACGGGCGCCGCACTGGGTCGGGGATGGGAGAGTGGCGCCGTGTCCAGCGTTGCCGGAGCCCTGGTGGTGGGCGAGACCCTCGTCGACGCGGTGGTCGCGCCCGACGGCGCGATCACCGAGCGACCGGGCGGCAGCGCGGCCAACGCCGCCGTCGCGCTCGCGCGGCTCGAGCGGCCGGTCCGGCTCGCGACGGCGTACGGCGACGACGCGCGGGGTCGCCTGCTCGACGCTCATCTCGCGGCCGAGGGCGTCGCGCCGGCCGGCGACCCGCACGCTCTCGACCACACGTCCGTCGCGACCGCGCGGATCGGTGACGACGGCGCGGCGACGTACGACTTCGACGTGACGTGGCGGCTCGGCCCGGTCGCCGCCGGCGCGCCGCACGTCCTGCACGTCTGCTCCCTCGCACCGGTGCTGCCGCCCGGCGCCGACGACGTGCTCGCGCTGGTCGACGAGGTCCGCTCCCGCACGACGGTCACCTACGACCTCAACGCACGCCCCAGCCTGACCGGCACCGGCCGCGAGGTCGTCACCCGGGTGCAGGCGATGGTGCGGCGCACCGACCTGGTGAAGGCGTCCGACGAGGACCTGCTCGCGCTGTGGCCCGACCGCTCCGTCGAGGAGTCCTCGGTCGCCCTCCTCGGCCTGGGACCGGTGGCCGTGGTCGTCACGCGGGGGGCGGACGGCGCGACCTGGCACGTCGCCGGCGAGGCCGGCGTAGGAGCGGGAGCTGTCGACTCCGAACCGGTCGACGTCGTGGACACGATCGGGGCGGGCGACACGTTCGGCGCCGGCCTGCTCGACGCGCTGTGGCCGGCGCTCGGCGCGGGCGGCCGGGCTCGACTCGCGGCGCTCGACGCCGACGAGTGGTCGGCCGCGCTGCGGCATGCCGCGCGGTGCGCTGCCGTCACCGTGAGCCGGCCCGGAGCGGACCCGCCGCGGCGCTCGGACCTCCCGGCCACGTCCGAGGCCTGAGTCCCCTGCGAGACTGGACCGGTGCGGATCCGGATCGACCTCGCCTACGACGGCACCGACTTCCACGGGTGGGCGATGCAGCCGCACCTGCGGTCGGTGCAGGGCGAGCTGACGGCCGCGCTCCACACTGTGCTGCGCCTGCCGCCGGAGACCCTGCGCGTGGTGTGCGCGGGCCGCACCGACGCCGGCGTCCACGCCCGCGGCCAGGTGGCGCACTGCGACCTCCCCGACGGCGTCGACGTCGAGCCCGAGCGGCTCGCACGCCGCGTCAACGGCGTCCTCCCGCCGGACGTCCGGGTCCACCGGGTCGCCGCGGCGCCGGACGGGTTCGACGCCCGCTTCGCCGCGCTGTGGCGGCGCTACGCCTACCGGATCGCGGACCACCCCGACGTCGTCGACCCGCTCCGCCGCCGCTACGTGCTCACCCACCCGCGGCCGCTCGACCTCGACGCGATGAACGCGGCCGCCTCCCACCTGGTCGGGCTCCACGACTTCGCTGCGTTCTGCAAGCGACGAGAGGGCGCGACGACGATCCGCACCCTGCTCGACCTCGACTGGAGCCGTGACGCCGACGGCGTCGCCGTCGGGCGGGTCCGTGCCGACGCGTTCTGCCACTCGATGGTCCGCGCGCTCGTCGGCTGCCTGATCGCCGTCGGCGAGGGGCGGCGCGACCCGGCCTGGGCGGGGGAGATCCTCACCGCGCAGCAGCGCGACCCGGCCGTGGTCGTGGTCCACGCGCACGGCCTGACGCTCGAGGAGGTCGCCTACCCAGCCGACGCCGAGCTCGCCGCGCGGGTCGAGCAGACGTCGGCGATGCGCACGGCCCCGGAGCCGGAGACGGCCGGATGACCGACGACCACTACTTCTCCGCCGACCCGTCGGTCCCGTTCGAGCGGGCCCCGGTCACGGCCGACGTCTGGGGGCACGAGCTCGCGATCGACAGCGGCACCGGTGTCTTCGCCAAGGGCCGCCTCGACATCGGCACGTCGGTGCTGTTCCGCGAGACCGATCCGCCCCACGGCGGGCGGATCCTCGACCTCGGCTGCGGGTACGGCGTGATCGGCCTCGCGTGCGCTCTCGCGGCCCCGCACGCGCAGGTCACCGCTGTCGACGTCAACCGCCGCGCGCTGCTCCTCGCCCGCGAGAACGCGGAGCGGCTCGGCGTCGGGGAGCGGTTCACGGCTCTGCACCCCGACGAGGTCGACGCGGCCTGGGACTACGACGAGATCTGGTCGAACCCGCCGATCCGCATCGGCAAGGCCGCGCTCCACGAGCTGCTGCTGACGTGGCTGCCCCGCCTCGCCCCCGGTGGTCGCGCGGTGATGGTGGTCGGCAAGAACCTCGGCGCCGACTCGCTCCAGCGCTGGCTCGGTGAGCAGGGCTACCCGACGCACCGGCTCGCGAGCGCGAAGGGCTTCCGGGTGCTGGAGACCCGCACCGCGAGCTGAGTCGTCTAGCCTCCCGGCATGGCGACCGAGCTCATCGTCCGCGGCGCGTTCAGCGCGTTCCAGCCACCCGAGCGGGGCACCGTCCGCGCCCAGCTCGGGTTCGAAGGCCCGCAGATGCAGCCGGTCTACGAGCGGGTGGTGCGCGACCTGGAGGCCGTGAAGGCGTCGGTCGCCGAGCTGCACGACCCGGACAACGGGCCGGTCACGTGGTGGTCCACCCAGCACGTGCGCACCTGGGCGCAGCGCCCGTGGAACCAGGACGGCAAGGTGCTCCCGCTCGTCCACCACGCCAGCGTCGGCGTCGAGGTGAAGTTCCGTGACTTCGCGGCTCTCAGTCGCTGGGTCGGCCGCCACGTCGAGCGGACCGCCGGCTTCACCCTCGACGGCGTCACCTGGGCGCTGACCGAGAAGCACCGCCAGGAGCTGGTGCGCACGGTCCGCGCGAGGGCGGTGCAGGACGCCGCCGCACGTGCGCAGGAGTACGCCGACGCGCTCGGCCTCGGCAAGGTGCGACCCGTGGCGATCGCCGACGCGGGCATGCTCGGCGAGGGCCTCCACCCCCACGGAGGCGCCGAGGCGGCGTACGCCCGCGCCGGCAAGGCCGGGGGCGGCGGCGAGCTCGAGCTCGCGCCGGAGGACATCGAGGTCTCGGCCTCGGTCGACGCGCGGTTCGTCGCTGACTGAAGGGCCCGGCCGCTACGGCGTGATGCGGGTCGCGACCAGCGCGGCGGCCGTGGGGTCGTCGACCGGCGCCCGCTTCCAGACCTGCAGCAGCACCTGCGCCGCTTGCCCTTCCAGCGTCGCCACGGGGCCGGCGTTGCCGACGACAACCGGGTCGGCCTCGACGTCCGTCGCGACGAGCCGGAGCGTCCCCGGCAGCGGCTCGGTCCTGCCGAGCCGAACCTGGCGCGGGTAGAAGACGCTCGCCACCTCCTCGACTCCGTCCCAGGCGAGCTCCGGCGCGATGCTCCACGCGTCGGAGCGTCCCTGCGAGGACAGCGCGTCGTAGAGGTGCATCGTCGTCTCGTGCACCTGGCGTCGGCGCCAGAACCCGGCCGCCTGCTCGGGCCCGAAGGTCCACGCCGGCGCGTCCGGCGCGCTCGTCGCGAGCACCTCGAGCAGGTGGGCGGCCGCCTTGCGATAGCCCGGCACGAGCGTCTCCCGGTCGAGCCCGCCCGGGGCGGGGTCGCCGTGCGGGTTGCCGTCCGTGACCGCGTGCGCGGCCCACAGGTGGGTCCAGCGGAGGTGCTCGCCGAGGTCGGCGAGCGTCCAGCCCGGGCACGCCGGCACGTCGGCCGAGAGATCGCCCTCGTCGAGCACGCGGGCGAAGTCCGAGGTCGCGTCGTCGAGCAGCCGGATCCAGTCCATGGCGGGATCGTCGCAACGGTTGCCGCCGTGCGGCAGCGGTTTCGCGGTCGGCGTACGTCGAGATGCTGCCACGCTGGTCGCTGCCGGTTCGCAACACGATCGGCGGACCGAGCGTCGTACGAGTGTGGAGGCAGTGGTGACCGAGCAGGCCGGGACGGCCGTGCCCGCGTTCGACGACTGGGTCGCGGCGCGCGGCCCGGCGCTGCTGCGGCTCGCGTTCGTGCTGACCGGCAACGCCGCGGACGCCGAGGACGTCGTGCAGGACGCGCTGTCCCGTGCGCTGCCGCGCTGGGACCGGATCACGCAGGCCGACGACGTCGACGCCTACGTCCGCCGGATGGTCGTCAACGCGCACCACTCCTGGTGGCGAAAGTTCCGCAGGCGCGAGTCGCCTGCCGCTGACGTGCACACCGGTGAGGTGGTGGACGGTCCGGGCGGCGGCACGCAGCATGACGAGCGGCAGCGCCTGTGGGCCGCCTGCCAGGCGCTGCCCGAGGCGCAGCGGACGGCGGTGGTGCTGCGCTACTACGAGCAGCTCGAGTACGACGAGATCGCCGCGCTGACAGGCGTCCGTGAGGGCACGGTCCGCTCGCGGGTGTCGCGCGGCATCGCCGTGCTGCGGGAAGGGTGGGGAGGCCGCGATGAGTGACTTCGACGAGCAGCTGCGAGCCGCGCTGGAGCGCGGGGCCGGGGACGCGCCGGGGACCGCCGGCCTCGCCGACGGCGCCCGCCGGCGGCTGAAGGTACGGCGCCGCCGTACCGCCGTGGCGGGAGCCGCTGCCGCCGTCGTGGCGGTGGTCGTGCCGACCGCCGTGATCGCGAGCGGCGGGGACGGCCAACGCCCGCAGCCGGTGGGCCCGACCCCTGGTCCGGAGTGGTACCAGGAGATCGAGGTGACCTGCGTCGACGGCTGGAGCTGGCCGGTGGCGGCGATGGCGGACGGGTCCGGAGGAGAGGTCGACGAGGGCGAGGTCCGGGCGGCATTCGCGAACCTGCTCCACGAGGCGCCGATGGACGCGCCCGAGGCCCTGCGCGAGCACGGGTTCGAGGACGTGCCCTACGTCGTGCTCGCCGGTGACGACGAGGAGGCCGTCGTCGGGGTCGGGGAGTGGTCGGTCGACGGACCGGGCGAGGACGGCGACTACGTGCAGCTCCAGCGCAAGGACGCCGACCTGCATGTGACGTCCTGGGGCGACTGTCGCGACCTGTCTGTCGCCCTGCCCGACGGGCGTGCACAGGTCGAGGTCAGCGCTCCGAAGGACGGCGTCGACCCGGCGGCCACCGAGGTCACTGTGCTCGTCAACGAGAGGCAGTGCTCCAGTGCCCGCGACCCGCGGCCTCACCTCGACGAGCCCGTGATCTCCGAGCACGACGACCGGGTGCTGGTCACGATGTCGAGCCAGGCGATCGTCGGTGGAGCGCACTGCATGGGCAGGGCACCCGTCCCCGTCACGCTCCACCTCGACGAGCCCCTGGGTGACCGCGAGCTCTACGACGCCGGCACCTGGCCGCCCACGCCGATCAAGGTGGCCGACGAGCAGGTGATCGTCGAGCGTGGCGTCACCGTCGGGAGAGTGCCGGCCGACTGGCGTGAGTTCACCTGCGTCTGGGACGACGAGGACGGCGGGACGTTCCAGGTCTACGGACCGGAGGAGGAAGATGCCTGCGCCTACCGGACCGCACTCGCGTTCTACGGCGCCGCCACGTTCGATCCGGCCCACGGCCCGGGCGAGGTAGTCCGCGACGAGGGCGAGGGGTTCACGACGTGGGGCGGGTTCGTGTACTCGGCCGACCAACGGACAGCGGTGTGGGTGGTGACACCCGAGCGCGCGCTGACCGAGGCGATCCTCGAATCCGTCGACGCGCCCGGCTCGTCGCACCGGGACAAGGCGGCCTCTCTTCCGTGCGACCCCGGCATGGGTGAGCCGCGCCCGAGAGAGGGATGCCCCGACCCCAACCCCGACATCGGCTGGCTCCTGATGGACCGAGCCGGGGTGACATGGTTCGATCCCGGCCGGTCGGGCACCGACGGCGAGCGGATCCGCGTCGAGCTGCCGGCGGTCTCCGCCTGCAGCGGCGTGATCACGGTCGGTTACCGCGTGCCGCTCGGCGACCACCTGGTCGACTGCGGTGCTTTCCGCGAGGTGCTGGACGAGAGCCCGGGTCTCAAGATCCCTGTCGCCGTCTGGAGCGGCAGCGGCGTACCGATCCTCCAGCTCTCCGAGCTCTATCGTCCCTGATCGCCGAGTCGGCTGGGTGAGAGTGACCCATGGACCACTCTCACCCGGCCGACCGGGTCAGGCCTTGATGAACCGCAGCAGCACCTCGTTGACCTCGGCGGCGTGGGTCCACAGCAGGCCGTGCGGCGCACCCTCGATCTCGACGTACTCGGCCTCGGGAAAGGCCTCGTGGAACGGCCGTCCGGTGGCGTCGATCGGCAGGATCCGGTCCGCGCCGGGGTGCAGGATGAGCGACGGCTTCCCAGCCTCGCGGACGGCCGCGACGTCAGCGCGGAAGTCCTCGAGCCAGGCGGGGACGACGGCGTACGCCGCCACGGGCGCGCTGCGCGTCGCGGTGTTCCAGCTGGCGGTGACGACCTCCTCGCTGATGCGGCTGCCGAGGTTCTCGTCCAGGTTGTAGAAGTCGCTGTAGAACTGCGTGAACCACGCGTACCGGTCGGAGCGCGCGGCGTCGACGATGCTTTCGAAGACGTCCTGCGGGACGCCCGTCGGGTTGTCATCGGTCTGGAGCAGGAACGGCTCCAGTGATGCGAGGAAGGCGAGCTTGGCGACCCTGTCGTGCCCGTGGTTGCGGACGTAGCGGGCGAGCTCGCCGGTGCCCATCGAGAACCCGACGAGGATCACGTCCCGCAGGTCGAGGGCCTCGAGCACGGCGTTGAGGTCGGAGGCGAAGGTGTCGTAGTCGTAGCCGGTGCCGACCTTGGAGGAGTCTCCGAAGCCGCGCCGGTCATAGGTGATGACGCGGTAGCCCGCGTCGACGAGCTCCCGAGACTGGAGCTCCCAGCTGTTGCCGTCCAGCGGGTATCCGTGGATCAGGACGATCGGCTGTCCCGCGCCCTTGTCCTCGTAGTGCAGCTCGATGTCGGTGCTGTTCTCAGTGCCGACCTTGATGAAGCCCATGGTGGATCCCTCTCTTGTCGAGTCGCAGCGAGAACGATCGTTCTCGCCATGTCGGCTATAGTAGAGAACCAGCGTTCTCAAATCAAGGGATGGCGACAATGGCCGTTGACGAGCACACCGCACGGGAGGTCGTGGTGCGTGCAGCTGACGAGCTCTTCTACGCACGCGGCGTGCAGGCGGTAGGGATGGACGCGGTCCGCACGGCTTCCGGACTCCCGCTGAAGCGGATCTATGGACTCTTCGCCTCCAAGGACGAGCTGGTGCTGGCCGTCCTGGCCTACCGCCGGTCGCTCTGGGAGACCGGCCTTGCCGCGGCGACCGAGCGGGCCGCCGATCCGCGGGGTCGGGTGCTCGCCGTGTTCGATTTCCTCGACGAGTGGTTCCGGGAGCCGGACTTCCGGGGGTGCGGCTTCGTCAACATCTACGGCGAGCTCGGCGCCTGCTCGGGCGAGGTCGCCGATGCGGTGCGGAGGCAGAAAGAGCACTTCCAGGACCACGTTCGGCGGATGGTCGAGGAGGCCGGATTGCCAGCGTACGTCGCACCGCAGGTCGCCCTCCTCGCCGAAGGAGCCCAGACGACGGCGGCGATCTCCGGGTCGCCGGAGGCGGCACGCCAGGCGCGTGCCGCGGCAGAGACTCTGCTTGACGCGGCGGGAACCAGCTAATTCGGTCGCCCCGACCGGAGCCCTGACGGACAATCGTCCCTTGTGGGTCATGTAGAGGTCACCGGCGTCCGGTTCGAGCTGCCCGACGGTCGGGTGCTGCTCGACGACGTCTCCTTCCGCGTCGGCGACGGGCAGAAGGTGGCGCTCGTCGGCGCCAACGGCGCCGGCAAGACGACCCTCCTCAAGATCGTCACGGGCGAGCTCACGCCGCACGCGGGCGCGGTCACCCGCTCCGGCGGGCTCGGGCTGATGCGGCAGATGGTCGACCGCGACCTCGGCACGGAGCCGACCGTCGCGGACCTGCTCCTCAGCCTGGCGCCGGCGCGCGTCCAGAAGGCGGCGAAGGAGATCGACCGCTGCGAGCTGGTGCTCATGGACACCGAGGACGAGGCCACCCAGCTGGCGTACGCCGCCGCGCTCGCGGACTACGCCGACGCCGGCGGCTACGACCTCGAGGTCACCTGGGACGTCTGCACCGTCAAGGCGCTCGGCGTGCCCTTCGACCGCGCCCGCCACCGCGAGCTGCGCACCCTCTCCGGCGGCGAGCAGAAGCGCGTGGTGCTCGAGTACCTGCTCGCCGGCCCCGACGAGGTGCTGCTCCTCGACGAGCCCGACAACTTCCTCGACGTGCCCGGCAAGATCTGGCTCGAGGGCCGGATCGCCGCGTCGGACAAGACGATCCTCTTCATCAGCCACGACCGCGAGTTGCTCGCCAACGCGGCCACCCGCGTCGTCACCGTGGAGCTCGGCGCCGGCGACGGCGGCAACCAGGTGTGGACCCACCCCGGCGGCTTCGCGAGCTATCACGAGGCGCGCAAGGACCGGTTCCTCCGCTTCGAGGAGATGCGGCGGCGCTGGGACGAGGAGCACGCGAAGCTCAAGGCGCTGGTGCTGCGCTACAAGACCAAGGCCGCCTACAACGACGGCCTCGCGTCGCAGTACCAGGCCGCGCAGACGCGCCTGCGCAAGTTCGAGGAGGCCGGCCCGCCCACCGAGCAGCCGCGCGAGCAGCAGGTGAAGATGCGCCTCCAGGGCGGTCGCACCGGCAAGCGCGCGATCGTCTGCGAGTCGCTGGAGCTGACCGGCCTGATGCGGCCGTTCGACCTCGAGGTCTGGTACGGCGAGCGCGTGGCCGTGCTCGGGTCGAACGGGTCGGGCAAGTCCCACTTCCTCCGCCTCCTCGCAGGCGGCGGCAGCGACCCCGACGTCGAGCACCGGCCGGTGGACGACGTACGGGTGCAGCCGGTGCTGCACGCCGGCATCGCCAAGCTCGGCGCCCGGGTGCGCCCCGGCTGGTTCGTGCAGACGCACGAGCACCCCGAGCTGGTGGGCCGCACGCTGCTGGAGATCCTGCACCGCGGCGACGGCACGCCCAACGGCCGGCAGGGGATGGGTCGGGAGCAGGCGAGCCGGGTGCTCGACCGCTACGAGCTGAGCGCGTCGGCGGAGCAGAAGTTCGAGTCGCTGAGCGGCGGCCAGCAGGCCCGGTTCCAGATCCTCCTGCTCGAGCTGTCCGGGGCGACGCTGCTGCTGCTCGACGAGCCGACCGACAACCTCGACGTCGCCTCCGCGGAGGCGCTGGAGGCGGGGCTCGAGGCGTTCGACGGCACCGTGGTCTCGGTGACCCACGACCGCTGGTTCGCCCGGGGGTTCGACCGGTTCCTCGTCTTCGGCGCCGACGGCAACGTCTACGAGTCAGACGTCCCGGTGTGGGACGAGAAGCGAGTGGAGCGCGTCCGATGAGCGAGCTGCGGATCCGCGAGGTCGACCCGGCCAGCGATGCCGAGATCCTCGCCTGGCAGGAGCTGGCCAACGACCACATGATCGCCATCCGCGAGGCGCTCGGGTTCGTGGAGGGTGCCCGGACCGTCGAGCTCCAGAAGAGGACCGCATGAGCGCCATGACCACCGACCTCGTGATCCGCCCGGTCGATCCCCGTGACGAGGACGCCATCCGCGCCTGGACCGCCCTGTCCACCGCGGTCGTCGAGCACGAGATCGGCGACTCCGGCGCGATGTGGACCGCCCCGGAGATGATCGCCGTGCTCCAGAACCCGCCGAACAACCGGCACGAGCTGATCTTCAACGGCACCGTCGACGGCGAGCTGGTGGCGACGGGCTGGATCACGCTGCCCCAGCTCGACAACCTCCGGTCGGCCGACCTCTACCTCGGCGTGCGCCCGGACCACCGTCGGAAGGGGTACGGCACCCAGGTGCTCGCGCTGCTCGAGACGGTCTGCGCCGAGCACGGCCGCACGATCCTCTCGGCGCTGACGGACTGGCCCTACGACGGCAGTCCCGACGGGACCGGGGCCCCCGGCGTCGAGTTCGGCAAGGTCCACGGCTTCGAGTTCGCGCTGGGCGACGTACAACGCGAGCTGCCGCTGCCGGCTGACGAGGTCCGGCTCAAGGAGCTCGCCGCCGAGGCGGCGCCGCACCACTCCGACTACGAGCTGCGGAGCTGGACCGGGCCGGTGCCCGACGACATCGTGCTCAGCTACCTGGAGCTCTCGGCGACCTTGGCGACCGAGGCGCCGACGGGGGACCTCGAGGTCGAGAACGCCGCGGTCGACGTCGAGGCGCACCGCAGCGCCGAGCGCGTGCTGGCCGAGCAGCAGCGGACGCCGTGGCACACGGTCGCCCTCGACCGCGACGGTCGGGTCGTGGCCTACAGCGACCTGATCGTCCCGGCCACCGATCCCAAGTGGGTCTTCCAGTGGGGCACCCTCGTCGCCAAGGAGCACCGGGGCCACCGGCTCGGCCTGGCGGTGAAGGTCGCGAACCTCCTCGCTCTCCAGGCCGCGGGCGGCCTCGACGGCCGCCGGGTCGTGACGTGGAACGCCGAGGTCAACGAGCACATGATCGGCGTCAACGAGCGGATGGGGTTCATCGCCATGGCTCGTGGCGGAAGCCTCCAGAAGAAGCTCGAGGAGTAGGCCGGCGGGACCGCGTCAGTCGGAGCCCAGCTCGAGCTCCGTGGTGCGCTCGTCCTCGCCGCGGAGGTAGGTCACCTCGACGGTGTCGCCCGGCCGGTAGGACCGGACGGTGACGACGAGGGAGTCCGAGCCGGTGATCGCGGTGTCGTCGATGCGGGTGATGATGTCGCCCTCCTCGAGGCCCGCCTCCTCGGCGGCCGAGCCCTCGGTGATCCCGCGGACCTGGGCGCCGTCGAGCACTGGCGCGTCGGGGCCGACGTCGCTGACCTCGATGCCGAGACGTGCGTGGGTCGGCTCCTCGCCCGCCCGCAGCTGGTCGACGATCTCGCGGATCTCGTCGATCGGGATCGCGAACCCGAGCCCGATCGATCCCGTCCCGCCCCCCAGCGACGAGCCGGCGGTCTGGATCGAGGCGTTGATGCCGACCAGGTTGCCGTCCATGTCGACGAGCGCGCCGCCGCTGTTGCCGGGGTTGATCGCCGCGTCGGTCTGGATCGCCGGGTAGGCCGTGACGTTGCCCTCGGAGTCCTGACCGACGTCGACCGGCCGGTCGAGGGCGCTGACGATGCCGCTGGTCACCGTGGCGTCGAGGCCGTACGGCGAACCGATCGCCACGACCTGCTCGCCGACGTCGAGGTTGTCCGACTTGCCGATCGTGATGGGCGTGAGGCCGGAGACGTCCTCCGCCTGCACGAGCGCGGTGTCGGTGATCGGGTCGGTGCCGACGACGGCCCCCTCGGCGTGGGTGCCGTCGTTGAAGGAGATCGTCACCTCGGCGTCCTCGACCTGCGCCTCGCCGCCGAGCGACACGACGTGGTCGTTGGTGAGGATCAGGCCGTCCTCGCTGAGGATCACGCCCGACCCACTGCCGCCGGCGCCGCCGGCCCGCACGTCGAGCGCCACCACCGACGGCAGCACGGAGGCCGCGACCTCCTCGACGCTGCCGTCGGGCGCGTCACGGTCGGGGGTGTCCGCGACGTTGAGCGCGCCCGCCGTACCGTCGCCGACCGAGCCGCTGCCACCGGAGTCGCCGGACATCGCGTCCCACGCCGCGGCGCCCCCGAGCCCCGCCCCGCCACCGACCAGGAGCGCGCCGGTGAGGACCAGCGCGGACAGGCCGGTCCGCTTCGGCGCGCGCGGTGGGGGCGGCGGGGCGAAGGGCGAGGGCGGTGCGGGGGGCGTGGTGGGCGGGTACGTCGTGCTCATGCCACCACCGTGCGTCGGCCTCCTGTGAGAAGGCTTAGAGCACGGTCAGAAGAAGTTCAGACCTGACGGTCGCGGCTCTCCCAGTACGGCGCCCGCAGGTCGCGCTTGAGCACCTTGCCCGTCGGGTTGCGGGGGAGGGCCTCGACGACGTCGACCGACTTCGGGCACTTGTAGTGCGCGAGCCGCTCGCGGCACCACTCGATCAGCTCGACGTCGCTCGCCTGCTCGCCCTCCTTGAAGGCGACGAACGCCTTGACCGACTCGCCCCAGGTGTCGTCCGGTACGCCGACGACCGCGACCTCGAGAACCGCCGGATGCTCGGACAGCACCCGCTCGACCTCGGGGGAGTAGATGTTCTCCCCGCCGCTGATGATCATGTCCTTGAGCCGGTCGGAGACGAACAGGTAGCCGCCCTCGTCGAGGTGGCCGATGTCGCCGGTGCGGAACCAGCCGTCCTCGGTGATCACCTCGGCGGTCGCCTCGGGGTTGTTGTGGTAGCCCTTCATGACCTGCGGCGACCGCAGCCAGATCTCACCCGGCTCGCCCGTCGGCAGGTCCGCTCCGGTGCTCGCGTCGACGATGCGGACCTCCATGCCGGGGATCGCGGTGCCGGCCGAGAGCAGCCGCTCGGGGTGGCCCTCCTGCTCCGCGGTGCGGTGCTCCGCCGGCAGCAGGTGGGTCGCCACGCCCGCCACCTCGGTGAGGCCGTAGACCTGGATGAAGTCGGTCTCGGGCCAGGCCTCCATCGCGGCGCGCAGCAGCGGGGGCGGCATCGGCGCGGCGCCGTACGTGTAGACCTTCAGCGCCCCGAACAGCTTGATCGCGTCGGGCCCCGCCTGGAGGACCTGCGCGAGCACCGCCGGCACGAGGAACGTGCAGTTGGCGCCGGCCATGATCGCGCCGGCGAGCGAGGCGCCGTCGGGGTCGCGGGTCATCACGCTCGGCACGCCGTCGTGGATGCCGAACAGGACGTACGACGAGCCGCCCACGTGGAAGAGCGGCATCGCGACCATCGACTTGTCGCCCGGCCCGAATCCCCAGCCGTCGTGGGCGTTGACGGTGTGGCTGACCATGTTGCGGTGCGTCAGCGAGACGCCCTTGGGCCGGCCGGTGGTGCCGGAGGAGTAGAGGATCAGGCAGACGTCGTCCTCGAGCACGTCGGGCCCGTCGTCGCACGGCCGCGCGGCCTGGAGGAACGCCTCGTACTCGTCGCCGTCGCCACCTTCGGGCGTGACGGTGATGATCTTGCGGACGTGGGGGAGCCGGTCGCGGATCGCCTCCACCGTCGGCATCAGCTCGGCGCCGACGAACAGCACCTCCGCGCCGCAGTCGTTGAGCACGTAGTCGACCTCGTCGCCGGCCATCCGCCAGTTGACGATCGCGTTGGCCGCGCCGATCGAGGCGGCGCCGAGGCTGATCTCCACGCAGGCCGGGTGGTTCTTGTCGAGGAACCCCACGACGTCGCCGCGCCCGATGCCCAGGTCGCGCAGGCCCCCGGCGGCGCGGTGCACGCGCTCGTGCCACTGCGCCCAGGTCCAGGTGCGGCCCTGGTAGGTCATCGCCTCCGCGTCGGGCGTGGCCTCGGCCCAGTAGTTGAGCCGGTCCTCGACGTACGTCGGCTCGGGCGGGGTGGCGGGCGGCCAGCCGGCCGTCTGGCGGGGCGTGGTGTCTGTGCTCACCCGGGCGATTGTGTCGCACGTCACAAGGCGGCACAACGATCCGGACCGACCCCTGCCGTTCACCCGCGCCCGTGACAATGCCGGGCGTGACCGCGCCCCTTCCCGCTCTCCTGCGCGGATCCGAGGCTCCGCGGCCGCGCACGCTCGTCGACGTCGTGCGGACCGTCTCAGCTGCGCATCCCGACGCGATGGCCCTCGACAGCGGGGCCGACACGGTCACCTACGCCGAGTTCCTCGAGGCCGCGGAGGCGCTTGCCGACGAGCTCGCCTCCCTGGGCGTGGGTGCCGGCGACAAGGTCGGCGTCCGGCTGCCGTCGGGCACCACCGACCTCTACGTCGCGATCATGGGCGTGCTCGTCGCCGGCGCGGCGTACGTCCCCGTCGACGCCGACGACCCGGAGGAACGGGCCCGGCTGGTGTTCGGCGAAGCCGGCATCGCGGCGCTCGTCGGTCCGGGCCTCGCGGTCGAGCCGTACGCCGCGCGTCCGCCGCGCGAGCGCACCGACCCCACGCCGGACGACGACGCGTGGGTCATCTTCACGTCGGGGTCCACGGGCACGCCCAAGGGCGTGGCGGTGACCCACCGCAACGCGGCTGCGTTCGTCGACGCCGAGGCGCGGATGTTCCTCCAGGACGCGCCGCTCGAACCGGGCGACCGGGTGATGGCGGGCCTCAGCGTCGCGTTCGACGCGAGCTGCGAGGAGATGTGGCTGGCCTGGGCGTACGGCGCCTGCCTCGTCCCCGCGCCGCGGGCTCTCGTGCGCAGCGGCATCGACGTCGGGCCGTGGCTCACGGCCAACCAGATCACCGTCGTGTCGACCGTGCCGACGCTGGTCAGCCTGTGGCCCGACGACGCCCTGGACCGGGTCCGGCTGCTGATCCTCGGCGGCGAGGCACTGCCGCCGGAGCTCGCCGCGCGCCTGGTGCGCGACGGCCGCGAGGTCTGGAACACCTACGGCCCGACCGAGGCGACCGTGGTCGCGTGCGGTGCGCAGGTCACGGCCGACGGGCCGGTGCGGATCGGTCTCCCGCTCGCTGGCTGGGACCTCGTCGTCGTCGACGCCGACGGCCGGCCCGTTGCCGAGGGGGAGCGCGGCGAGCTGATCATCGGTGGGGTCGGCCTCGCCCGCTACCTCGACCCGGCCAAGGACGCCGAGAAGTACGCGCCGATGCCGTCCCTCGGCTGGGACCGCGCGTACCGCAGCGGCGACGTCGTCGTGAACGACCCCGACGGCCTGCTGTTCGCCGGTCGCGCGGACGACCAGGTCAAGCTCGGCGGTCGCCGGATCGAGCTCGGGGAGATCGACTCGGCGCTGCTCGGGCTGCCGGGCGTGACGGCGGCCGCGGCCGCCGTACGACGTTCGGCGACAGGCAACCAGCTGCTCGTCGGCTACCTCGCCGTCTCCGAGGAGTACGACGCCGCGGCCTCCGTGGCCCACCTGCGCGCGACCATGCCCGCGGCGCTCGTGCCGCGGCTGGCCGTCGTCGACGACCTGCCGACGCGCACGTCGGGCAAGGTCGACCGCGACGCCCTGCCCTGGCCACTGCCCTCGTCGAGCAGCGCGGCCGGCTTCGCCGGCACCGCCGCGCGGGTCGCCGAGGTCTGGCAGCAGGTGCTCGGCGCGGCGCCGGAGAGCGCCGACGACGACTTCTTCGACCTCGGCGGCGGCAGTCTGACCGCTGCTCAGGTCGTGACGATGCTCCGAGCCGAGTTCCCCGATCTCACCGTCGGCGACACGTACGAGCACCCCACCGTCGGGGCGCTCGCCACCTATCTCGACTCGCTCGCGCACCGCGACCCGCTGGCCGAGGAGACCCGGCGCGTGCAGCCGATCCCGCGCAAGACCCAGGTCGGGCAGGTCGTCGCCGTGCCGCTGATCCGGCTTTTCGCAGCCCCGCGGTGGATCGCGTGGCTGCTCGTCACCGCGCGCGTCGTGCACGACGTCTACGGGGTCGGGTGGCTGCCCGCGACGCCGTGGCCGGTCGCGCTCGGGCTGCTCGTCCTGTTCGTCACGCCGGTCGGCCGGATCCTCTTCGCCGCCAGCATGGCGCGGATCGTGCTCGCCGGCGTCGTTCCCGGGGCATACCCGCGCGGCGGCAAGGTCCACCTGCGGCTGTGGGCCGCCGAGCGGCTCGTCGACCAGATCGGCGCGACGACGCTGGCGTGCGCGCCGTACATGACCTGGTACGCGCGCCTCCTCGGCTCCAAGGTCGGCAGCAACGCCGATCTCCACTCGATCCCGCCGGTCACCGGGTTCCTGCGCCTCGGGCGCGGAGCGTCGATCGAGCCGGAGGTCGACATCACCGGCTACTGGGTCGACGGCGACACGCTCCACCTCGGCCGCGTGACGGTGGGCAAGCGCGCCCGCGTCGGCGCCCGGTCGATGCTCTGCCCGGACGCGGTCGTCGGCGAGGACGCCGAGGTCGCGCCGGGATCCGCGGTGTTCGGCCGGGTGCCGGCCGGTGAGTTCTGGTCCGGCGCGCCGGCCACCCAGGTCAAGACCGCCGCCCGCGGACCGTGGGCCGAGCGGCCGGTCACCTCCCGCGGCTGGTCGGCGGCGTACGCCGCCGCGGCCACCGCGCTCTCGCTGCTGCCCGCCGTTGCGCTGCTCGCGGTCGCAGCGCCGCTGCTCGCGCTGGCCGACGCAGGCGCGACCGACGACGCGGGCGATCTCGCGGCCGAGCTGCTGCCCTGGCTGGTGCCTGCCACTGCCCTCGGGCTGGTCGTGCTCGCCGCCCTGGTGCTCGCGGTGGTGCGGCTGGCGGGCGTCGGGCTCGTGCCCGGCGCCCACCCGGTGCGCAGCCTCCGCGCGCTCCAGGTCTGGGCCACGATGCGCGTGCTCGACGAGGCTCGCACCTGGCTGTTCCCCCTCTACAGCTCCCAGCTCACGCCGACCTGGTTGCGGCTGCTCGGCGCCCGGATCGGCAAGGACGTCGAGGCCTCGACGGTGCTGATGATCCCTGCGCTGACCCACGTCAACGACCTCGCGTTCCTGGCCGACGACACCCTGATCGGCGGCTACGAGCTCGGCGGCGGCTGGCTGCGGGTCGACCGGGTCAAGGTCGGCAAGCGCGCTTTCGTCGGCAACTCCGGCATGGCCGCGCCCGGGCGGAAGGTCCCGAAGCGGTCGCTCGTCGCGGTGCTGTCGGCGGCACCCGCCCGCAAGACGGTGCAGGCCGGGGAGTCGTGGCTCGGGAGTCCGCCGTCGCCGTTGCGCCGCGCGGCGCAGGAGTCCGGCGACGAGCGCACCTACGCCCCGCCCACCCGGCTCAAGGTCGCGCGCGGCTGCTGGGAGGCCGCGCGCGTCCTCGCCGTCGCGGCCGGCGTCGCCCTCCACGGCGGGGTCGTGCTGGCCGTGCTCGCGCTCTGGGTGTCGTACGGCGCCCCGGTGGGCGCGGTCGCCGTACCCCTCCTGCTGGCGGTCGCCGGAGTCCTGGCTGCCGGCCTCGCGGTCGCCGCCAAGTGGCTCCTGGTCGGGCGGGTGCGCAGCGGCACCCATCCCCTCTGGAGCTCGTTCGTGTGGCGGAACGAGCTCGCCGACACCGTCGTCGAGGTGGTCGCGACGCCCTGGTTCGCGGGCCTCGCGACGGGCTCGCCGCTGCTCACCGCGTGGTTCCGGGCGATGGGCGCGCGGGTGGGCCGTGGCGTGTGGTGCGAGACCTACTGGCTGCCGGAGCCCGACCTCGTCGACCTCGGCGACGGCGCGACCGTCAACCAGGGCAGCGTGGTGCAGACCCACCTCTTCCACGACCGGCTGCTGGCCACCGACGCGGTGACGCTGCGGCGCGGCGCGACCCTCGGCCCCAACTCGGTGATCCTGCCTGCCGCCGCGGTGGGCCGGCACGCTACGGTCGGCCCGGTGTCGTTGGTGATGAGAGGCGAGTCGGTGCCCGACAAGACGCGTTGGATCGGCAACCCGATCGGACCGTGGGTCCTCGAGGACCCCGAGGTAGCCGAGTAGTGCACAACCGACTCCCCACGGCCGACCCCTACCTGCCCGGCCACGGCGACCCGTCCTACGGCGTCACCCACTACGAGCTCGACCTCGCCTACGACCTCGTCGGCAACCGGCTCGACGGTGTCGCGACGTTGAGCGTCGTCGTGCGGGAGCCGACCCAACGGCTGGTCCTCGACCTCGCCCACCTCGCCGTCGGCAAGGTGCGCGTCACGGGAGCCCGGCTTCAGCGCTACCGCCAGCGCGACGAGCGGCTCGTGCTCGAGCTCGCCGAGTCCGTGCAACCCGGCACCGAGCTCACGCTCCGCATCCCCTACGGCGGCATCCCCGAGCCCGTCGTCGACGAGCACCACGGCGACGCGGGCTGGGAGGAGCTCGACGACGGCGTGATCGTCGCCGCGCAGCCGCACGGTGCTCCTACGTGGTTCCCGTGCAACGACCGGCCCGATGACAAGGCGACCTACGACATCACCGTCGAGACCGCGCAGGGCTACTACGTCGCGAGCAACGGTGACCTCGTCTCCCGGCGTCGGAAGGCGAGCTCCGAGGAGTGGAGCTACGCGATGCGTGAGCCGATGGCGACGTACCTCGCGACCGTGCAGATCGGTCGCTACTCGGTCACTCCCGACCCGGCCGACGAGCGGGTCCGCACGATCGCGCCGGCCGGCGTCGACCTGAGCGGCTCGTTCGACCAGCAGGGCGCGATGATGGCCGCGTTCGAGCGCTGGTTCGGGCCCTATCCGTTCACGACGTACGCCGCCGTGGTCACGGCCGACGACCTCGAGATCCCGCTCGAGAGCCAGAGCCTCTCGACGTTCGGGCACAACTTCGTCACCGATGACTGGTCGCACCACCGGCTGGTCGCCCACGAGCTGTCGCACCAGTGGTTCGGCAACGCGGTGACGATGGCGCGGATGCAGGACATCTGGCTGCACGAGGGGTTCGCGTGCTACAGCGAGTGGCTGTGGTCGGAGGAGTCCGGCGGCCCGAAGTCGTGCGAGGAGTGGGCGCGGCACTACCACGACAAGTACGCCGACGCCCCCCGCGACCTGGTGCTCGCCGACCCCGGTGCGGAGCTGATGTTCGACGACCGCGTCTACAAGCGCGGCGCGCTCGCCCTGCACGCGCTGCGGGTGGCCGCCGGCGACGACACGTTCTTCGAGATCCTCCGCGACTGGGTCGCCGTCCACCGGGGTGGCTCGGTGACGACCGAGGACTTCCTCGCGCACGCCACCGCCCGGGCGCGGGTCGACGTCGCCGCGCTGCTCGAGCCGTGGCTGCGCGACACCGCGATGCCGCGTTTCCCGGAGGCCTGAGCCGGGGGCACACCGGGCTGCAGCCGCGTAGCATCCGAGCATGTTCGGCTTCGGCGGGTGGCAGACCGGTACGGCGACGGTCGTGGCACGCCGCCTGCTCAAGGAGTGGCGGTCGGCGCACACCGAGCACAGCCGCGGCATGAAGCGGCGGAAGTTCGAGTTCATCCTCGACGTGCATCCCGACGACGGCAGCCCGCGCTTCCGCGCGACGTGCAAGGACTCCGTGTTCGACCCGGTCCAGGGCGACACCGTGCCGGTGCTGTGCAAGCCGACGAGCGAGAAGGTCAAGCTCGATGCCGGCCGGCTCCTGCCTGGGGACAGGAAGGCGCCGCGTCGGTCGGCCGCCGAGGACGCGCGCTGGCAGCGGATGAAGTCCGACGAGCCCGGGTCGACGCCGCCCTAGGGGCTCAGCCGGTCGAACGGCTGGGCATAGCGGAAGCTCCCGGTCGTCCCGTCGTACGCCGTGAGCGTGCGCGCCTGGAAGTAGTCGCCCCACGCCGGGTCCGGCGCAGCGATGCCGATCGTCGATGCCGGGACGAACCCGAACCGGCGGTAGTACGCGGGTTCGCCGAGGAGGCCCACGAGGCTCTCGTCCATCGCGTCGGCCGCGCCGAGCACCGCGTGCATCAGCGCCGAGCCGACACCGGAGGACTGCTGGTCGGGGAGCACGCTCACCGGCCCCAGGCCGAGGGCGGGCCGGTCGTCGACGTACGCGCGGGTGCAGACGACGTGGCCGACGACGGTCTCGCCATCGACCGCGACCAGCGACAGCTCGGGGATCCAGCCGGGGTCGGCGCGCAGCCACGAGACCAGGGTGGCCTCGCCGGGCTCCCCGCTGTCGTCGACCGGCGGCGCGCTGTGGGCGGCGCTGCGGAAGGCAGCGGCCGTGACCGCGCGGATCGCGTCGATGTCGTCGGGGGTCTCGCGTCGCACCAGCACCCGGCCACCGTGGCGGCTCCGGCCGCCGCTCGCAACGGATTTCCTTCAGGCGATCCGCTCGCGGTGGTCCTCCGCCCGGCCGTGCAGCGGACACGGCTGCCGCGGCTCGCGCGGGCACAGCACCCACGCGGCGGAGGCCCGTGCACGGTAGAGCCGCCACGGCGCGTCGCCGGTGACCTCGGCGTGCGTCAACGCCGTCCCGCCCCGACCCGGCGGGCCGGGGTAGACCCGCAGCCCGTGCTCGAGGTCGTCGCCCGCGAGCTCGGTCGCCTCGTCAGCGGCGTACAGGCAGCGACCGTGGTACGCCGGCACCGTCGAGTCGAACACCGCCAGGCTGACCTGCCGCTGCACCGCGAGGTTGCGCGAGTGTTGGGACTCGCGGGACGACACCCAGTAGTAGTCGAGCAGGCCGTCGGCGGCGAAGTAGACCGGCGTCGTCCACGGGGCGCCGTCGGCGCCGACCGTGCCGAGAACGAGGTAGGCGTTCGCGGCTAGCAGGTCGTGGCCGTGGTCGACGAGCGAGGTCGTGGCTGCGGATTCACTCATGACGGCAGGACTCTCCTCGGGGGTGGAACTCATCGGCGGGTTCGGTGCCCTCAGGCATCATCGGGTGGTCTCTGGTCAACATGCTTGCCCGAGGTCCACCCGATACGCCGCAACCGCGGCCACGCTCCCGAAATGTCAACGGCGCCGGCCCCCGAGGGAACCGGCGCCGCCGTACGACGAGATCGAGAGAGCTCAGGCCCAGCGCTTCTCGCGGTGCACGAACTCCAGGGTCCGGTCACCGGTGTAGATCTGCTTCGGGCGGGCGATCTTCTGCTCCTTGTCGGTGACGAGCTCCTGCCACTGCGCGAGCCAGCCGGGCGTCCGGCCGATCGCGAACAGCACGGTGAACATCTCCGGCGGGAACTGTAGTGCCTCGTAGATGAGGCCCGAGTAGAAGTCGACGTTGGGGTAGAGCTTGCGCTTGACGAAGTACTCGTCCTCGAGCGCGATCTTCTCCAGCTCCAGCGCGATGTCGAGGAGCGGGTTGGTGCCGGTCACCTCGAAGACGTTCATCGCCTGCTGCTTGATGATCTTCGCGCGCGGGTCGTAGTTCTTGTACACGCGGTGGCCGAAGCCCATCAGCCGTTCGTCGCCGTTCTTCACGCCCTCGATGAACTCGGGGATCTTGTCGACCGAGCCGATGCGGCGCAGCATCCGCAGGACGGCCTCGTTGGCACCGCCGTGCAGCGGGCCGAAGAGGGCGCCGACGCCGGCGGCGACGGAGGAGTACGGGTCGACCTGGGTCGAGCCGACGGAGCGGACGGCGTTGGTCGAGGCGTTCTGCTCGTGGTCGGCGTGCAGGATGAACAGCACGTCGAGGGCCTTCGCGAGGCGCGGGTCGGGGTCGTACTTGACCTCGCTCATCTTGAAGAGCATCGAGAGGAAGTTCTCGGTGTAGGACAGGTCGTTGTCGGGATAGACGTACGGCTTGCCCTGCGCGTGCCGGAACGACCAGGCGCCGAGGGTCGGCATCTTCGCGATCATCCGGACGATCTGGATGTGCCGGTTGTCCTGGTCGGAGATGTTGCGCGACTCCGGGTAGAACGTCGACAGCGCGCCGACCGACGCCATCAGCATCCCCATCGGGTGAGCGTCGTAGCGGAAGCCGTGCATGAAGTCCTTGACGTTCTCGTGCACGAACGTGTGGTAGGTGATCTCGTGCACCCACTGCTCGTACTGCTCCTGGGTGGGCAGCTCGCCGTGGATGAGCAGGTAGGCCACCTCGAGGAACGTGGAGTCCTCGGCCAGCTGCTCGATCGGGTAGCCCCGGTACTCCAGGATGCCCTTCTCGCCGTCGATGAAGGTGACGGCGGAGCGGGTCGAGGCGGTGTTGAGGAATCCGGGGTCGTACGTCGCAAGGCCGGGCTGGTCATCGGCCGTCTTGATCTGACCCAGGTCAGTCGCACGGATGGTGCCGTCGACGATCGGGATCTCGTACTCCGCGCCGGTGCGGTTGTCGCGTACGGTGAGAGAGTCAGTCACGCCTTGCACCGTAGTCGCTCGGTCCTGACCCCGGAAAGGCGGTGTCCGGCCCGCGACCGCGCCAGGTCACCCGGCGACCGGCTCCTCGGCACCCGTTCGACGGCGAAATGCGAAGCCAGCGAGCAGCGCGATCGGGAACATCAGCACCCCGTAGATCGCGGCCGGGACCGCCAGCGCCTCCCGGTCGAGCACGCTGACGGCGACCGCGATCGCGAGCGTGCTGTTGTGGATGCCGACCTCGAAAGCCGACGCCACCGCCTGCCTCTGCTCGACGCCGAACAGCCGGGGGAGGAAGTAGCCGAGGGTCAGGCTGATCGCGCAGAAGACCACCGCCGCGACGCCGATGTCGGCCAGGTAGTCAGCGAGGTTGTCCCGCTCGGCGACCAGGGCGCCCACGATCACGAGGGCGAGCACCACGGCGGAGGCGATCCGCACCGGCTTGTCGGCGCGCGCGGCGAAGGCAGGGGACCGGCGTCGGACCAGCATCCCGATCGCCACCGGCACGAGCACGATGGCGAACACCTGGGCCGACTTGGCGAACTGCAAGCCGATGTCGTCGGCGCCGGGCGGGTCGAACCACCCCACCGCGAGGTTGACCACGAGCGGCAGCGTGACGACGGCGATCAGCGAGTTGACCGCGGTGAGGGTGATGTTGAGGGCCACGTCGCCGCGGAACAGGTGGCTGAACAGGTTGGCGGTCGTGCCGCCGGGCGACGCCGCCAGCAGCATCATCCCGACCGCGAGCATCGGCTCGAGGTCGAGGAGCTCGACCAGCCCGAAGCAGACGAGGGGCAGCGCCACGACCTGGGCGCCGAGGGCGATCGCCACCGGGCGGGGCGCCCTCCCGATCCGGCGGAAGTCGTCGACGGTGAGCGAGAGGCCGAGCCCGAACATGACGATCGCGAGCGCGGCCGGCAGCGCGACCGACACCAGAGCAGAGTCCACGGTTCCCTCCCGACGTGACGTGGATCACGATGGCAGGTCGTGGGCCGGTGCGCACGCGAACGGCGTACGCCGTTTTGACCGCTTCCCGCGGCGTCCGTAGTCTTGTGGATTGCGTCTCCTGCCGCTCTCGCGTGCGAGGGCAGACCCGGTCCGCTGAGTCGCAACGACTGGCCCGGGCAGTGTTCGTCAGAAGATGCCACGGCGGGGAACACCCCGACGTGTCCGACACGAACGAAAGTGTGCACAGCACCATGCGTACGTATGCCCCGAAGCCCGGCGACGTCGAGCGCCAGTGGCTCGTGATCGACGCGACCGACATCGTCCTCGGTCGCCTCGCCGTCACCGCCGCCAACCTCCTGCGCGGCAAGCACAAGCCGATCTTCGCGCCCAACGCGGACACCGGTGACTACGTCATCGTGATCAACGCGGAGAAGGTCGCGCTGTCCGGCAACAAGCGGACCAACAAGCTCGTCTACCGCCACTCCGGCTACCCGGGTGGTCTCACCGCCACCCCGATCGGCGAGGTCCTCGACAAGGACGCGCGCAAGGCGATCGAGAAGGCCGTCTGGGGCATGCTGCCGAAGAACCGTCTCGGCCGGCAGGTCATCAAGAAGCTCAAGGTCTACAACGGCCCCACGCACCCGCACCAGGCCCAGAAGGCCGTTCCGTTCGAGATCTCCAAGATCTCCCAGTGACCCGCTGACCGCCGAAAGAGACTTGAGGATTTCCACCGTGTCTGAGAACACCACCGAGGTCGAGGAGACCTACGAGACCGACGAGCAGGGCGTTGCCTACTCCAGCGAGAGCGCCCCGTCCGCCGACACCCCGGCCCGCCCGGCCACCATCGCCCCCGGCGCGGCCACCGGCCGCCGCAAGGAGGCCGTCGCCCGCGTCCGCATCGTCCCGGGCAACGGCACCTGGACCATCAACGGCCGCACGCTCGAGTCGTACTTCCCCAACAAGCTGCACCAGCAGGTCGTCAACGAGCCGTTCGCGGCTCTCGGCCTCGAGGGCCGCTTCGACGTGATCGCCCGCATCCACGGCGGCGGCATCACTGGCCAGGCCGGCGCGCTGCGCCTGGGCGTGGCCCGTGCGCTCAACGGCGTCGACGTCGAGGCCAACCGCCCGACCCTGAAGAAGGCCGGTCTGCTCACCCGCGACGCGCGGGCCACCGAGCGCAAGAAGGCCGGTCTCAAGAAGGCCCGTAAGGCCCCGCAGTACTCCAAGCGCTGATCCTGCGCCGCGTGCCGAGCGCCTCGCGGCGTTGTCGCCGCTCGACGACCGCTTCGCCTCCAAGGTCGCCTTCGCGGCTCCGCCTTGCGAGGCACTCCGGCACGCGACGCAGGCGCTAGCAACGGGACCACGACCGCCTCGGTCGTGGTCCCCTTGTGCTTGACCGGTAGCAAACGCAAGGAGACACGTGACCCGCATCTTCGGTACCGACGGCGTCCGCGGCCTGGCCAACGGCAAGCTCACCGCGGAGCTCGCGCTCGACCTCGGCGTGGCGGCCGCCCGCGTGCTCGTCGAGCACGAGGAGTACGGCGAGGGCCGGCCCCGGCCGTTGGCCGTCGTCGGCCGGGACACCCGGATCTCGGGGCAGTTCCTCGAGCACGCCGTGGTCGCGGGGCTCGCCTCGGCGGGGGTCGACGTGCTGCGGCTGCGTGTCCTGCCGACTCCGGGTGTCGCGTACTTCACCGACGCCCTCGGCGCCGACGTAGGGGTGGTCATCAGCGCCTCCCACAACCCGATGCCTGACAACGGCATCAAGTTCCTCGCCCGCGGCGGCGTGAAGCTCGACGACGCGCTCGAGCGCGAGATCGAGGAGCACGTCGGGCAGGAGTGGGACCGGCCGACCGGCGGCTCGGTGGGCCGCGTCACGCCGTACGGCCCGACCAGCGAGGAGTACGCCGCGCACCTCGTCTCCACCATCGAGAAGCCGCTGCACGGGCTCAAGGTGGTGCTCGACTGTGCCCACGGCGCCGCCAGCGAGGTCGGGCCGAAGGCGCTGGCCGACGCCGGCGCGACCGTGATCGCGATCGGCGCGGATCCCGACGGCCTCAACATCAACGACGGCTACGGCTCGACCCACCTCGAGCAGCTCCAGGCGGCGGTCCGCGAGCACGACGCCGACGCGGGCTTCGCCGTCGACGGCGACGCCGACCGGTGCCTGGCGGTCGACCACACCGGCGAGGTCGTCGACGGCGACCAGATCATGGCCGTGCTCGCGCTCGCGATGCACGAGACCGGCCACCTCGTCGACGGCACCCTCGTCGCGACCGTGATGAGCAACCTCGGCCTGCTGCGCGCGATGGCCGACGCGGGCGTGACCGTGCGCCAGACCGCGGTCGGCGACCGCTACGTCCTCGACGACATGCGCGCCGGCGGCTACACGCTGGGCGGCGAGCAGTCCGGCCACGTGATCCTGCGCGAGCACGCGACGACCGGCGACGGCCTGCTGACCGCGCTCCACGTGATGCAGCGGATGGTGGTCACCGGGAAGTCGCTGCGCGAGCTGGCCGGCGTGATGACCCGTTTTCCCCAGGTGCTCGTCAACGTCCCCGGTGTCGACAAGGACCGCTGCGACGACCCGGCGCTGCTGGCGGCGGTGGCCGAGGCCGAGGCCGACCTCGGCGACACCGGCCGCATCCTGCTGCGCCCGTCGGGCACCGAGCCGGTCGTGCGGGTGATGGTCGAGGCCGCGACGGCCGACAAGGCGCAGGGCGTCGCCGACGACCTCGCCGACGTGGTGCGGGAGCGCCTGGCGTTGTGACCTAGGCTCGCCCCCGTGCCTGCCCCGCCGCTCGTCGTCGAGGGACTGACCAAGCAGTTCGGCCCGCTACGGGCAGTCGACGACCTCTCGTTCTCCGTGCGCCCCGGCGCCGTCACCGGCTTCCTCGGCCCCAACGGGGCGGGCAAGACCACGACGCTCCGGATGATCCTCGGCCTGACGTCGCCGACCGCCGGGCACTCGCTCGTCGGTGACCGGCCGTACGTCGAGCACGACCGCCCCGGCCGGGTCGTCGGTGCCGCGCTGGAGGCGTCGAGCTTCCACCCCGGCCGCACCGGCCTCGCGCACCTGGAGGTCTACGCGCCCCAGGTCGGCGTCTCGAGGGCGCGCTGCCGCGAGGTGCTCGAGCAGGTCGGCATGGAGCACGCGGCGAAGGTCCGGGTCGGCAAGTACTCCCTCGGCATGCGCCAGCGGCTCGGCCTCGCCACCGCGCTGCTGGCGGACCCGCCCGTGATCGTGCTCGACGAGCCCACCAACGGTCTCGACCCCGAGGGGATCGTCTGGATGCGCGGCCTGTTGCGGCGGTTCGCCGAGGAGGGCCGCACCGTCCTGGTCTCCAGCCACCTGCTGCGCGAGGTGCAGGCCAGCGTCGACGACGTGGTCGTCATCGCCCAGGGCAGGCTCCGCCACGCCTCGCCGCTCGCAGAGCTGCGCTCTCGTGCCCAGCCGGCGACGTACGTCGAGTCGCCGCGGCTCGACGCGGTGGCGGCGCTCGCCGCGGAGCGTGGCTGGCGGACCGCGACCGACGCCACCGGCCTGCAGGTCGAGGGCGCGACCGCCGCGGAGGTCGGCGGCGCGGCGTACGGCGCCGGGATCGAGCTGCACCAGCTGGTGACCCGAGACGCCGACATCGAGGCGATCTTCTTCGAGCTGACCCGGCCCGAGGAGGAGCGATGAGGGACGCGCTCGTCACGGAGTACCGCAAGCTCGTCACGACCCGGCTGTGGTGGATGCTGCTCATCGTCATGGTCTGCTACCTGGCGTTCGTCGCGGCCGCGATCTCGGCGAGCTTCACGCTCGTGGACCCGCCGGACGGCGGCCCGCCGCCGATGGCGGGGGAGGACGCCGCGAAGGCGGTCTACTCCGTCGTCAACGGCATCGGCTACGTCTTCCCTCTGGTGATCGGGAGCCTCGCGATGACCACCGAGTTCCGGCACCAGACGATCACCCAGAGCCTGCTGGTCGGGCCGGACCGCACCCGGTTCCTCCTGGCGAAGCTGGTCTCGGTGGTGCCGATCGGGCTGCTCGCCGGCGTGGTCGCCGTGCTGGCGACCGTGGCTGGCGGTGCTCCCTTGCTCGAGTGGCAGGGCGACGGCGCGATGCTCGGCGACGCCGACGTGATCGCGGCGCTGCTGCTCGGCGTCGTGGTGATCGCGCTGTGGGCCATCATCGGCGTCGCGTTCGGGACCCTGGTCCCCAACCAGGTCGCCGCGATCGTGATCATCCTGGCGTTCACGCAGTTCGTGGAGCCGGTGGCGCGGCTCGTGCTCGCGCAGTTCGACGGCACGAGCAGGGTCGCGTCGTTCCTCCCCGGCGGCGCGGCGGACTCGGTGCTCGGGGCGTCGTTCTTCGGCGACCCGTCCTCGCTCGACCTGCTGCCGCGCTGGGCGGGCGCGCTGGTGCTGCTGGCCTACGCTGCGGCGTTCGTCGTCGCCGGTCGGCTCACGACGCTGCGCCGGGACATCGGCTAGCTGTCTGGCCGAGCGTGTCGCCGATCGAGCCCTCCCCGGGGACCTCGCAAGCTCGGCCCCAGGCTTCGTGCCCGATGCCGCTGCGCGGCGGGCGCCACGCTGCCGGCCCGCAGTCGGCGCAGGCTCAGTGCCAGGTTGCTGGGCGGCCAGACGCCGTTACAACTTCCGCAGCCGCACGTAGCGCACCGAGTGGTCGGCGTCCTTGCGCAGCACGAGCGTCGCCCGCGACCGGGTGGGGAGCACGTTCTCGGTCAGGTTGGGGCCGTTGATCGTGTCCCAGATCCGGCGCGCTTCGTCGACCGCGGTGTCGTGGGTGAGCTCGGCGTACTTCGCGAAGTAGGACTCCGGGTCGCGGAACGCGGTCTCGCGGAGCTTGAGGAAGCGGTCGACGTACCACTCGCGGACGTGGTTGACCGCGGCGTCGACGAAGATCGTGAAGTCGAAGAAGTCCGAGAGGCCGAGGCTGGTGCGGCCGTCGGGCCGCACCCGGGCCGGCTGGAGCACGTTGAGGCCCTCGATGATCACGATGTCGGGGCTCTTGAGGACGACCTTCTCGTCGGGCACCACGTCGTAGATCAGGTGGGAGTAGACCGGTGCCTCGACCTCGTCCTTGCCGGACTTGATGTCGACGACGAACTTCATCAGCGCCCGCCGGTCGTAGGACTCCGGGAAGCCCTTGCGCTCGAGCAGCCCGCGCCGCACCAGCTCGGCGTTGGGGTAGAGGAAGCCGTCGGTGGTGACGAGGTCGACGTTGGGGTGCTCGGGCCAGCGCGCGAGCATGTGCTGCAGCACCCGGGCGGCGGTCGACTTGCCGACGGCCACCGACCCGGCGAGGCCGATCACGAACGGCGTGCGCGGCGGCGTCGTCCGGTGCAGGAACTCCTCCTGGTCGCGGTGCAGCCGGGCAGCGGCCGCGACCCGCAGGCTGAGCAGCCGCGACAGAGGCAGGTAGACCTCGATGACCTCGTTGATGTCGAGCTGGTCGCCCAGGCCGCGGACCTCTTCGACCTCGTCGGGCGAGAGCGGGCTCTCGGTCTCCGAGGCGAGCGCCGCCCAGGTCGCGCGCTCGAGCTCGAGGTACGGCGAGGACTCCTCGCCGTTGCCGTTCGACATGGTGTGGATTCTCGCAGCATGGCGGATGAACGCCCGGCGCGGGTCTCCAACTAGAGTGGGCTCTCATGTGCGGGATCGTCGGCTACGTAGGACCCCGGCGGGCCCAGGACACCGTGATCGAGGGGCTGCGCCGCCTCGAGTACCGCGGCTACGACTCGGCCGGCATCGCCGTCGTGCACGAGGGGCGGCTGTCGATCGCCAAGAAGGCGGGCAAGCTCGCCAACCTCGAGAAGGTGCTCATCGAGGAGCAGCTCCCGCCCGCCACGGTCGGGATCGGCCACACCCGCTGGGCCACCCACGGCCCGCCGACCGACGCCAACGCCCACCCGCACGCGGGCGGTGCGCGCCGCGTGGCGCTCGTGCACAACGGGATCATCGAGAACTTCGCCGAGCTCCGCGGCCGGATCGAGGCCGACGACCACGTGCTGCTCTCGGAGACCGACACCGAGATCGCCGCCCACCTCGTCGAGCTCCAGGTCGAGTCCGGCGTGGACCTGCCGACCGCGATGCAGCGGGTGTGCCAGCAGCTCGACGGCGCCTTCACGCTCGTTGCCGTCGACGCGGAGGACCCGGGCCGGGTCGTCGCCGCGCGCCGGAACTCGCCGCTGGTGGTGGGCCTCGGCGACGGCGAGAACTTCCTCGGCTCCGACGTCGCCGCGTTCATCGAGCACACCCGCGAGGCACTCGAGCTCGGCCAGGACCAGATCGTCACGATCACCGCCGACGAGGTGACCGTCACCGACTTCTACGGCCGCCCGGTCGAGGTCGAGCGCTTCCACGTCGACTGGGACCTCTCGGCCGCCGAGAAGGACGGCCACGACTGGTTCATGCGCAAGGAGATCTTCGAGCAGCCGCGCGCCGTGGCCGACTCGCTGATCGGGCGCCGTACGGCGTCGGGCCTGCTCCAGCTCGACGAGATGCGCCTCGACGACGACGAGATCCGCGACCTCGACAAGATCATCATCATCGCGTGCGGGACGTCGTTCTACGCCGGCATGGTCGCCAAGTACGCGATCGAGCACTGGACCCGCACGCCGGTCGAGGTCGAGCTCGCCTCGGAGTTCCGCTACCGCGACCCGATCGTCGACCACACCACGCTCGTGGTCGCGATCAGCCAGTCCGGCGAGACCGCCGACACGCTCCAGGCGATCCGCCACGCGAAGAGCCAGCGCGCCAAGGTGCTCGCGATCTGCAACACCAACGGCTCCTCGATCCCGCGCGAGTCCGACGCCGTGATCTACACCCACGCGGGTCCCGAGATCGGGGTCGCGTCGACCAAGGGGTTCCTGACCCAGCTGGTCGCCTGCTACCTGCTTGCGCTCTACGTCGCGCAGGTCAAGGGCACCCGCTTCGGCGACGAGATCGACGAGATCATGGGCCAGCTCGAGGCCATGCCCGAGCAGATCGAGCAGATCCTCGAGGCCGCCGACCAGGTCTACGAGCTCGCCCGGTCGCACGTCGAGACCCGCTCGGTGCTCTTCCTCGGCCGCCATGCCGGTTACCCGGTCGCGCTCGAGGGCGCGCTGAAGCTCAAGGAGCTGGCCTACCTGCACGCCGAGGGCTTCGCGGCCGGCGAGCTCAAGCACGGGCCGATCGCACTCGTCGAGGAGGGCCTGCCGGTGCTGTGCGTGGTGCCGCCCCGCGGCCGCGACAGCCTCCACGGCAAGATGCTCAGCGGCATCCAGGAGGTGCGCGCCCGGGGTGCGCGGACGATCTGCCTCGCCGAGGCCGGCGACACGTCGATCGAGCCGTACGCCGACGACCTGATCCGGCTGCCGCGGGTGCCGGTGCTGCTGCAGCCGCTCGTGGCGATCGTCCCGCTCCAGCTCTTCGCGTGCGAGCTCGCGAGCGCGCTGGGCCACGACGTCGACCAGCCCCGCAACCTCGCGAAGTCCGTCACTGTCGAATAGCCGAGTCGGCTCGTCTTCACGCCCTGGAAGCGTCCAGTCGGCCCGTGATCACGCGCCGGCTCGGCCCTGCTCAGGCGCCGGGCCGGACGAAGCCGGACTCGTAGGCGACGATCACCGCCTGCACCCGGTCCTTGACGTCCAGCTTGGCGAGCACGCCGCGGACGTGGGACTTGACGGTCTCCAGGCCGATCACCAGGTGGGCGGCGATCTCGGCGTTCGACAGGCCCGCTGCGAGCAGGCGCAGCACCTCCCGCTCGCGCTCGGTCAGGCGTGCCAGCCGACGCTCGTGGTCGGCGGACGGGGGCGGGGCCGCCGTACCCGCCGCCCTCGACGCCACCAGGGCGCGCAGCGCCTCCGGGTAGAGCAGTCCTTCCGCCCGGGCGACCGTGCGCACCGCGTGCACGATCCGCGCCGGGGCGTCGCGCTTGAGGAGGAACCCGTGTGCCCCCGCCACCAGGGCGTCGTAGACGTAGTTGTCGTTCTCGAACGTCGTGACGACGACGACCCGCGGCGGGTCGGGCAGCTCGAGGAGCAGTCGCGTCGCGGCGATCCCGTCGACCCGGGGCATCCGCACGTCCATCAGGACCACGTCGGGCCGCGACCGGCGCGCCTGCGCGAGCGCCTCGGCGCCGTCGCCCGCCTCGCCGATCACCTCGATGTCGTCCTCGGCCGCGAGGATCGCGCGCAGTCCGCCGCGGACGAGCGGCTCGTCGTCAACGAGCAGCACCGTGAGCGTCACCGGTCCATCCTGCCCGAGCCGGCGGGCGGGGCGACCGGGATCGTCGCCGTGGTCCGCCAGCGCCCGTCGACGGGCCCGGCGACGAGCGAGCCCCCGAGGGCCTGCACCCGCTCGGAGATGCCGCGCAGGCCGTGGCCCTCCCGCGGTCGGCCGGACGGCCGGCCCGCGTCGACCGGGTTCTCGACCTCGATCAGCAGCCGGCCGTCGTCGCGGACCAGGCTCAGGGTCGCGGTGCTGTCGGCGGAGTAGCGCAGGGCGTTGGTCAGCGCCTCCTGGACAACGCGGTAGCCCTCGCGGCTGACCACGCCCGGCAGCTCGCCGAGCGGGCGGGGCGAGCGGTGCTCGAGGTCAAGCCCGGCGGCCCGGGTCGCGCGCACCAGCGCGTCGAGCGCGCCGAGGTCGGCCGCGGGCAGGTGCCGGGTGTCCCCGTCCTCCCGGAGCAGCCCGAGCACGTGGTCGAGGTCGGCGGCCGCGTCGCGCGCGGCCTGTTCGATGGCCTCGAGGGCGTTGACCGCGAACGTGCGGTCGGTGTCGAGGACCCGGCGTGCCGCGCCCGCCTGGACGGTGACCAGCGACAGGGCGTGCCCGACGCTGTCGTGGATCTCGCGGGCGAGCCGGTTGCGCTCCACCGCGCGGTCCATGTCGCGCTCCAGCAGCGCGAGCCGCTCGCCGTACGACGGGCCCAGCAGCCGCGGTGCGATCCGGGCGAGACCCGCCCCCAGCAGGGCTGCGACGATCAGCGCGCCCAGGAGCAGGGGTGCGACCAGGAGCCCGGTCACGACCACGGCCCCGGCCACCGCCGCGACCACGACGGACCCGGCGAGGACGTGCAGCACGAACCAGGCCAGCGTGCGGCCGCGCTGGGCGCTCGTGCGCGCCGGCTCCAGGGCGCCGGGGAGGTCGACCCCGAGCAGCGAGGTGGCCGCCACGCCCTCCACGGTCCGCATCGCGGGGATCAGCCCGAGCGCGCAGAGCGGCACCACGACGACCACGGCGCCGAAGGCCGCCAGCGTCCAGAAGGGGAGCCCGGAGTCCTCGACGAGCAGCGCGATGATCGTGACGTCGAGGATGGCGATGGCCAACGCCAGGGCCGCGCCGATCAGCACGAAGACGACGCGCAGGACGATCCGGTCGCGGAGCTGGGCCATACCGGGATTCTCGCAGCCGGCAGGCGGCCCGCGACCCCCTCGCGCGGGGGAGGCGGTTCCCCCGGCAGCGGGAGTCGGCGGGCCGGCCGCCCGGACGACCGTGGGGGCATGACGAAGACCGAAACCCCTCCCGTCGCCGCTCCGTCGGGGCCGGCGGCACCGCCCGCGGCCCTCGCCGCACTGACCGGCCTGGTCAGCGCCCTGATCGCCGCGGCCGCCGGATCGTGGCTCGCCCGACCGGAGACCTATCCCGACCATCTCCGCCCCGACGCCGAGACCGGCTCGCAGTTCAACCTCGTCGACCCCACGGCCGCCTCGTGGTCGCTGCTGGCGGTCGCGTTCGGCGGGGTCCTGCTGTCGCTCGCGATCGCGCGGGCAACCCGTGCGTCCCGGGCGGCGTGCGTCGCTGCCGCGATCCTCGGCGGCGTCCACCTGCTCGCGTTCACCGACCTCACCCTGCTCGTGACGATGGGCTACGCGACCGCGATCCTCGGCCCGCCCGCGCTGTTGCTGTACCTGGGGGCGGCGGCAGTCCGCAGCCCGGCGCTCCGGTGGGTGGTCGCCGGGCTGGTCGCGGCCGCCGTGACGGTCGCGTTCGCGCTCGGCGCCGACGGCGCGGCCGCCGAGGAGTTCTGGCGAGGCCTCGGCTCGGGCCTGCGCCGCGCCGGCGTCGGGATGATCCTCAACCTGGTCGCGTTCGGCGGCGGCGTGGCGTGGGCCCTGCTGGCGCTGCGGCTCTCGGGCCTGCGCTGGTGGGGCGACCGCCCGGCGTCCACGAGGTACGTCGCACCGCGCCGCGACTGGGGCTGGTGGGTCACGCTCCTCGCCGCGCTCGGCCCGGCGCCGTACGCAGCGATCCGGATGACGTGGCTGACCCCGTGGCCGGCCTTCACCAACGGCGGGGACCTCGACGCCGAGCCCGGGATGAGGGTCTTCGGCATCTGCCTGGGGCTCGCCGCCGTCGGCGCCATCGTCCTGACGCTCGGGCTGCTCGCCCGGTGGGGCACCGTCTACCCCCAGTGGATGCCCGGCAAGGGCGGCCGGCCGGTGTCGCCGGGCTGGCCGGCGCTGACCGCCATCGGAGCGGGGCTGGCGATCACGGTCGCCGGTCGCGCCACCGTGCAGATGGGACTGGTGGGCGAGGAGGCCGAGATGCCCGTCGTCGAGATCCTCGTCCTGATGCCGTTCCCGATCTGGGGCCCCCTGCTGGTCGCCGCCGGCGTGGCCTACCACCTGCGCCGGCACCCCGCGCAGAGCGCCGCGGCAGCCCTCGCTCCCGCTAGCGTGAGCGGGTGATCCGTGCGCACACCGTCGAGCAGGTCAGGGAGGGCGAGGCGGCCCTGATGGCCACTCTCCCGGGCGGCGCGCTGATGCAGCGCGCCGCCTACGGCCTTGCCCACGCCGTCGTCGACTACCTCGGCGGGGCCTACGGCCGCCGGGTGTGCCTGCTCGTCGGGTCCGGCGACAACGGCGGCGACGCGCTGTACGCCGGCGCGGTGCTCGCGCGCCGGGGCGCGTACGTCGAGGCGTGGCTGCTGTCGGAGAACGCCCACCCGGGTGGCCTCGCCGCGCTGCGGCAGGCCGGGGGCAGAACAAGGGGTCTCGATACGTCCTCGCCTAGCGGCTCGGCCTACTCGACCAGCCTAGGTTGGTCGAGTAGGGAGCGAGCGCAGCGAGCGACCGTATCGAGACCCTTCGACGTCGTGCTGGACGGCATCGTCGGGATCGGCGGCCGGGCGGGGCTCAAGCCGGAGGCGGTCGCCGCCCTCGACGCGCTCGCGGGCGTGCCGGTGGTGGCGGTCGACGTGCCCTCCGGGGTCGACGTCGACACCGGCGAGCTGGGCGACTCCTCCGTGAGCGCCGACGTGACGGTCACGTTCGGCACCCACAAGGCCGCGCTGCTGGTCGACCCCGCCGCGCAGGCGGCCGGCGCCGTACACCTCGTCGACATCGGCCTCGACCCGCACCTCCCGGCGGCGCCGGTCGAGGCGCTGCAGGCCGACGACGTCGCGGTCCTCCTCCCGACGCCGGACCCGGACGCGCACAAGTACACCCGTGGCGTGGTCGGCGTGCGTGCCGGCAGCGCGACCTACCCGGGAGCCGGCCTCCTCAGCGTCGCCGGCGCGTCGTGCGGGCTGGCCGGGATGGTGCGCTACGTCGGCGACCGCGAGGTCCTCGACCTGGTGCGCGCCGCGCACCCGGAGGTCGTCGGGGGTGGCCGGGTGCAGGCCTGGGTCGTCGGCTCGGGAAGCGCCGACGGGGCCCGCGGAACCCTCGAGGAGGCGCTGGCGGACGACGTGCCGCTCGTCGTCGACGCCGACGCGCTCGCCCACGCCGACCTGGCGCGCGGGTGCCCCGCAGTGCTCACGCCGCACGCCGGCGAGCTGGCCGCGATGGTCGGCGCCGACCGGGCGGAGGTCGAGGCCAGGCCGCTGGCGCACGCCCGCGCCGCCGCTGCGACGTACGACGCCGTCGTGCTCCTGAAGGGGCGCCGCACCCTGGTCGCTGCTCCCGACGGTCGGGTCCGCGTCACGATGTCCGGCACGCCCTGGCTCGCCACGGCGGGCGCCGGTGACGTGCTCGGTGGCGTCGTCGGGGCGCTGCTCGCCTCCGGCCTCACGCCGTACGACGCCGCGTCCGCCGGCTCCTGGCTGCACGGCGCGGCAGCCACCCTGGCCAGCCGCGGCGGGCCCGTCGTCGCGGGTGACGTGGCGCACGCCCTGCCGGGGCTGATCTCCGCCCTCCTGCACCCGTGATGGGAGAATCGGACCCGTGCCCGCCGCGAACCGCGCCGAGATCGTCGTCGACCTGGCGGCGATCCGGGCCAACGTGCGGCGTCTCCGCGAGCTGGCCGGGGTGCCGCTGATCGCGGTCGTGAAGGCCGACGGCTACGGCCACGGGATGGTCGAGTCCGCCCGCGCCGCGCGCGACGGCGGAGCCGAGTGGCTGGCCACCGCCACCATCGACGAGGCGCTCGCGCTCCGCGCCGCCGGCGACCGCGGTCGCCTGCTCTGCTGGCTGACCGTGCCCGGCGAGGACTACGCCGCGGCGATCGCCGCCGGCATCGACGTGACGGCCTACTCGGTGGCCGAGCTCGACGAGATCGCCGCGGGTGCCACGGAGGCCGGCCTCCGTGCCCGGGTGCAGCTCAAGGTCGACACCGGGCTCTCGCGCGGCGGTGCACCCCGTGCGGACTGGGCGGCGTTCTTCGAGCGCGCCCGCGCCGGCGAGCTCGCGGGCAGCTGGAAGGTCACCGGCGTCTGGTCCCACTTCGCCTGCGCCGACGAGCCCGACCACCCGGCCAACGACCAGCAGGAGGCCCGCTTCCACGAGGCGCTCGCCCTCGCCGAGGAGGCCGGCCTCAGGCCCGACCTGCGGCACCTGGCCAACTCGGCCGCCGCGGTGCTGCGCCCCGGCGCGCGGTTCGACGCCGTCCGCTGCGGCATCGCCGTCTACGGCCTCGACCCCGCCCCCGGTCACACCCAGGACCTCGGGCTGGTGCCCGCGATGACCGTGCGCGCGCGGCTGGCGATGGTCAAGGACCTCGCGGCCGGTGACTCGGTCTCCTACGGCCATCTCTGGACCGCCGACCGCCCGACGACGGTCGGCCTGGTGCCGGTCGGCTACGGCGACGGCGTGCCCCGCCACGCGTCCGGCCCGCACCACGGCGCCGAGGTCGGCGTGGGCGGCAAGCGCCGCCCGATCCGGGGTCGGGTCTGCATGGACCAGGTCGTGGTCGACCTCGGCGGCGACCGCCCCGACGCGGGCGAGGCGGTCGTGCTCTTCGGACCGCCCGCGGCCGGCGTACCGACCGCCCAGGACTGGGCCGAGGCGTGCGGCACCATCAACTACGAGATCGTCACCAGGATCGGAGGTCGCATGCCCCGCAGGTACGTCGACAGCGAGGTGGGCCGATGAGCACCCGCGGACGCATCCTCGGCACCCTCGCCGGCGCGGTCGGCATCGCCGCCGCCGGCGGCGCGGTCAACCTGCTGCGGCAGCAACGCTCGATCAGCCGCCGAGCGGGGGAGCAGATCGCGTTCGGCTCGCTGCGCTCCGAGCCGATCACGGTCGTCGCCGAGGACGGTGTGCCGCTCCACGTCGAGGTCGACGAGGTCGACCACGGCGCCGTCGGCGGGGGACTCCTGCAGCGGCTGCGCGGCGCGCAGCCCGACGTCACGGTGGTCTTCGCGCACGGCTACTGCCTCAACCTCGACTGCTGGCACTTCCAGCGGGCGGCCTACCGCAACCTCGTGCGCAGCGTCTACTACGACCAGCGCTCCCACGGCCGGTCGGGCCAGTCCGACCGCGAGCACTCGACGTTCGAGCAGCTCGGACGCGACCTCAAGGCGGTCATCGACGCCACCGCACCCGACGGGCCCGTCGTCCTGGTGGGCCACTCGATGGGCGGCATGACGATCGTGTCCCTCACCGAGCAGTTCCCCGAGCTGATCGGCGACAAGGTCGTGGGCGTCGGCCTCATCTCGACGACCGCCGGCGGCCTCGACACCGGCCGGATGCTGCTGCCGATGCTGCCCGCCCGGCTGAGCGGACCGATGACCCGGCGCGCGATGCGGGTGCTGCGGCCCGGCCACCGGATGGTCGACACCTTCCGCCGGTTCGGTGGCGCGATCGCGACCGTCGCCACCGACCGCTTCGCGTTCGGCGACGAGGTGCCCCAGGGGTACGTCGAGTTCGTCGACGAGATGCTCTCGGCCACCCCGTTCGAGGTGGTCGCGGAGTTCTTCCCGCACTTCGCCAGCCTCGACAAGTTCGACTGCGTCGAGGCGCTCGGCCGGGTGCCGACGTCGATCATCTGCGGCACGACCGACAAGCTCACCTCGATCGGCCACTCCCGCAAGCTGCACTCGCGCATCCCCGGCTCCCGCCTGCTGGAGTGCGAGGGCGCCGGCCACATGGTCCTGCTCGAGCGGCACGACCACGTCAACGCCGAGCTCGACCAGCTGATCACCGCCGCGACGACCGGCACCTCCGCCCGGTGAGCCCGCGCGCCGAGGGACCCGAGGTCCGCCGGGTCGGCCCGGAGGCGGCCGGCGTCGTCGCCGACGTCGTCCGCGAGGCGTTCGCCGACCGGCCCGCGCTCGACCCGCCCACCGATGCGCTGTCCGACACCGAGGAGAGCATCGCCGAGCGGCTCGCCCGCGGCTGCGGGCTGCTCGTGGTCGTCGACGACGAGGTCGTCGGCGCCGTCCAGCTCGACCCCTCGCCCGACCACGAGACCGTGTTCCTGCGCCGGTTCGGCCTGACGCCGGCCGCGCGCGGCACCGGCGCGGCGCACGCACTGGTGCGGACCGCGCTCCGGACCGCGGCGGAGCTCGAGGCGGGCAAGGCCCGGCGCGCGATCGTCGTCGCGCGCGAGGAGCTGCCGCACACCGCACGGTTCTGGGAGCGCCAGGGGTTCACCGAGATCGGCCGGCGGTCGCCGTACGTCGAGCTCGGGCGCGGCCTCCCGACCTGGGTCGACGTCCCCGACGGCGACGCGATGCGCGAGCTCGGCGGCCGGGTCGCCCGCCAGCTCCGCGCCGGCGACGTGCTCGTGCTCAGCGGCGAGCTCGGCGCGGGCAAGACCACGTTCACCCAGGGTCTCGGCGCGGGCCTTGGCGTCCGGGGCGACGTCACCTCGCCCACGTTCGTGATCGCCCGAGTGCACCCGTCGCTGTCCGACGGTCCCGCGCTCGTCCACGTCGACGCCTACCGGCTCGACGGCGCCGCCGAGCTCGACGACCTCGACCTCGACACCGACCTCGACGAGGCGGTCACCGTCGTGGAGTGGGGCGAGGGCCTCGCCGAGGCGCTCTCCGACGCGCCGCTGGAGGTCCGCATCCACCGCGCCACCGCCGGCGATGCGCCGCTCGACGGTCCCGATCCGCGCCGGGTCGAGATCGACCCGATCGGGGGCCGCTGGGTCGGCGTCCGCTTCTAGGTAGCCTCGGCTCCGTGCTGCTCGCCTTCGACACCGCCTCGCCGACCGTCACCGTCGCGCTCCACGACGGCACCGACGCCGTCGGCGAGCTCGCCTCCGAGCAGTCGATGAAGCACGGTGAGCAGCTGATGCCCCTCATCGAGGAGGTCGTACGGCGCAGCGGCCTCGCCGCGCGCGACCTGACGGCGATCGCGGTCGGGGTCGGCCCGGGACCGTTCACCGGCCTGCGCGTCGGGCTGGTCACCGCGCGCACGCTCGGCCACGCGCTGGAGGTCCCGGTCTACGGCGCCTGCTCGCTCGACGTGCTCGCTGTCGAGGCGGTGGCCCGGCACACCGTGGACGGCCCGTTCGCGGTCGCGACCGACGCGCGGCGCAAGGAGGTCTACCTCGCGACCTACGACGGCGACGGCCACCGGGTGGACGGGCCCGCCGTGGTGCGGCCCGCCGAGGCGACGACGAGGGGACCGGTTGTGGGCGAGGGCGCCGAGATCTACGCCGACCACTTCCCGGGCGCGCGGGGCCCGTTGCGCCCGTCGGCCGGGTGGCTCGCCCGCGCCGTCGCCGACGAGCTGGTCGAGCTCTCCGACCCAGAGCCGCTCTACCTGCGCCGTCCCGACGCCGAGATCCCCCGCGCGCCGAAGCCGGTCTCGTGACGCTGGTCGTCCGGGCGGCCGGCGAGGCCGACGTCGCCGCGATCGCCGAGCTCGACACGTCCTCGTTCCTGCTGGTGCCGTGGTCCGCGGTGATGGTCCACGAGGGCGTGGCCGGCATCGTCCCCGGCCTGTCCTACCTGGTCGCCGAGGACGACGACGCCTTCGCGGGCTACGCCGCCGTCAGCGTCGTCGACGACGTCGCGGAGCTGCAGCGGATCGCCGTCCCGCAGTCGGCGCGCAAGCTGGGCGTCGGAGCGGCGCTCGTCGCGGCAGCAGCCGCGCACGCGCGGGCCGCGGGCGCCGTACGGCTGCTGCTGGAGGTGCACGAGGACAACCACCCGGCGCTGGCCCTCTACTCGGCGACCGGGTTCGTCGAGATCGCGCGCCGGGCGCGCTACTTCCGCGACGGGAGTGCCGCCCTGGTCCTCGAACGATCACTCCGCGAGGAAGGATGGACCGCATGACCGACGAACCCCTCGTGCTCGGCATCGAGACCTCGTGCGACGAGACCGGTGTCGGCATCGTGCGCGGCAACACCCTGCTGGTCGACGCGGTCGCCAGCTCGGTCGACGAGCACGCCCGCTTCGGCGGCGTCGTGCCCGAGGTCGCGAGCCGCGCCCACCTCGAGGCGATGGTGCCGACGATCGAGCGCGCGTGCGACACGGCGGGCGTCGCGCTGACCGACGTCGACGCGATCGCCGTGACCCACGGTCCCGGGCTCGCCGGCGCCCTGCTCGTCGGGGTAGCCGCGGCCAAGTCGCTGGCCTTCGCGCTCGACAAGCCGCTCTACGGCGTCAACCACCTCGCGTCCCACGTGGCCGTCGACCAGCTCGAGCACGGCCCACTGCCCGAGCCCTGCCTCGCGCTGCTCGTCTCCGGCGGTCACTCGAGCCTGCTGCGCGTCACCGACGTGACCGGCGACGTCGACCCGATGGGCGCGACGATCGACGACGCCGCCGGCGAGGCGTTCGACAAGGTCGCGCGCCTGCTCGGCCTGCCGTTCCCCGGCGGCCCGCACGTCGACCGCGTCGCCCGCGACGGCAGCACCGTCGCGATCGACTTCCCGCGCGGCCTCACCAGCCGCCGCGACCTGGAGCGACACCGGTTCGACTTCTCGTTCTCCGGTCTCAAGACCGCGGTCGCGCGCTGGGTCGAGGCGCGGGAGCGCTCCGGCGAGCCGGTCCCCGTCGCCGACGTGGCGGCGTCGTTCCAGGAGGCCGTCTGCGACGTGCTGGTGCGCAAGGCGCTCGACGCCGCGTCGTCCGAGGGCATCGAGGACCTGCTCATCGGTGGCGGCGTCGCCGCCAACTCCCGCCTGCGCGGGATGGCCGAGGAGCGGGCGGCCAAGCTCGGCATCCGGGTGCGGGTGCCCCGACCCGGGCTGTGCACCGACAACGGCGCGATGGTCGCCGCACTCGGCTCGACCATGGTCGCCCGGGGGCGTACGCCGTCCCCGCTCGACCTTCCGGCCGACTCCAGCCTGCCGGTGACCGAGGTTCTCGCCGGCTGACTACCGGATCACGCCGGGGTACTGGCCCTCGTCGTCGGTCCACTCGCCGTCGACGTCGTAGCCCTCGCGCTGGTCGTCGCGCTCCTCGTCGTTGCGGCGGCGACCACCGCGGCCGGACCCGGTGCCGGGAGCACCACGCCGGCCGGTGCCACGCCCGCCGGCCGCGCCGGTGCCCGGCCGACCGCTCTGCTGGCCCGTGGCGCCCATCGCGCCGTTGCGACCGAGGACGCCGCCGGCGCCGCTGCGCGACGAGCTGCCGATCGGACGCGCGCCCGTCTGGCCGGGCACCGCCGGCGCCGAGGCGCCACCGATCAGTCCGCGGAGCCCGGCACCGCCGAGGACCCCGGCGGCGCCGCCGCCGGCCACCCCGCCGAGGTGGGGGTCGATCGAGATCCCGTGGGAGTCCGACCCGTGCCCGTTGAGCCCGCCACCGAACGGGTCGGGGTCGGTGTGGAGGCCGCCGCCGTTGCCGCCGCCGTTGCCTCCGCCGTGGTTGCCGCCACCGCCGTTGCCGCCGTCGCCGCCGTTGTCGCCACCGCCGTTGTTGCCGCCGTTGTTGTTGCCGCCGCCGGTGTTGTCGTCGCCGGCGTCGCCGCCATCACCGCCCGTGTCACCGTCTCCGGCGTGCGAGCCGTCGGTCTCGTGGGGGTTGATGCCGGGCCCGCGGGTCGGGCCGCGACCGCCGGTCGTGCCGGTGTCGCGGCCGCCGGTCTCCGGCGGCTTGACGTCGGGCTCCCACATGGTCGCGAAGACGTCGCCGGCGCGCTGGAACACGTCGTTGACGTCCTCCACCCGCAGCCGGGCCCGCTCGTCGGCCTCGTTGTAGGCGTTGACCTCCTGGGTGTGGGCGCGGTTCTTGGCCGCGAACCGCTTCATGGCCTGGATCTCGGCGGCGTCGTCGACGTACGGGCCGCCCTCCATCCGGGGGGCCTCTCCGGGCGCGGAGTCGGGCATCGTTGTCGCGGTGGACTTGGCGCGCGTGATCGCCGCGCCGACCTCGGTCAGCGCCTCGGCCGCCTCGCCCATCCGGGAGTGGCGCCGCTCGAGGTGGCTCCGCACCTCGGTGAGGACCGCCTGCGCGGCGGTGCCGATGTCGGAGTTGCCGCCGAACGCATTCTTGATGTCGCGTCCGGACTGGTCGAGCACGCCGGTCACCTCGGTGATGACGTCCTGGCCGCGGACCCATTCCTTGCGGGCCTGCTCGACGGCGTCCTCGTTCATGCCGTTGACCGCCGAGCTGAGACGGGCGATGTTGTGGCCGGCCATCAGTTGTCCTCTCCCCAGTAGCCGGAGGTGCTGTTGCGCAGCGCGTCGAGCGCCAGCGCATGCTTCTTCATCTCGGTCGCGCTCGACTGGTCGATGTCGGTGAGGAGCTGGCGGGTGTCCTGGCACGCGGCCTGGAACTCCATCAGCCGGTCGCGGGTGTTCTGCAGGGTCTCGACGGTCGCCCGGTGGGCACCGGAGTAGTTCGTCGACACCCAGGCGACCCGCTCGCCGCCGCCGAACGAGCTGCGGGGGATGTGGCCGTCGGCCTCGAACTTGTCGACCTTGAGCAGTGCGAGCTGCTTCGTGATGGTCTCGACGACCTCTTGGATCTCGTCCTCGACGATGGCGAGGTCGGCGAGTGCGGCGGGTCCGGCGTTGACGACCGCGTTGGTGAAGTTGTCCAGCCCGAGGAGAGCCATGTGCAATCCCATTCCCGAGTGATTGGCATGCGATGAGTGGTCAGGAAACGCCCCGCGGGGCGACTGCCGACGACTACCCGGCATCGTAGAAACTAAACAACGAACCGGCCGCATCGGCACCGTGGCGGGCGAACACGAGGAGAAGACATGCGATCTCGGGCATGGGCGACCGCTGCGGCATCGACGGTCCTGCTGGTCGGCGCGCTCGGCGGCTGCAGCTCCGACGACCCGGAGGGCGGTACCGCGGACCCGTCGTCACCGTCCGCGACGGACGACCCGTCGGCGAGCGAGCCCTCCTCGACCGAGGAGACCTCCACGGGTCCGGAGGCCGCCACGGGCCCGCGGGTGGAGACCCAGACGGTCGTCTACCACCTGCCGGAGGACATCGACTGGGACCTCGACGGCGGAGGCACCTTCGCGTCGTGGTCGCCCGAGAGCTCCGCCGCCCTGTGGAGCGTCCACCAGTTCGAGCACCAGGACAGCTCGCCGCCCACGCTCGACGAGCTCGCCCGTATCTCGCTCCGCAACGAGCGCGGCGACTATCCCAGCATCGAGCGCACCGCCAACCGGGAGGTCGGCGGCATCGAGGGCATCGTGCTCGAGTACGACGACCGGAACGACTGGGGCAGGCGCGAGTTCCACTACGAGTTCGAGACGGTGCACGCGGGCTGGTGGGTCTCCCTCGGCTTCTCCTTCCCGAGGGACAACGCGCAGACGCGCCAGGTCATCGACTCGGTGCTCGCCAGCGTCGAGTGGAAGCTGGAGGAGTAGCGGACCGGCCTCAGTGCTGGATCAGCGTGTAGGGGTTGTCGAGGTCGCTGCCCCGCACTGGGTCGAGGACGTCGTCCAGCCCGCGGCCGTCGTCGTACGTCGGCAGCACCTTGAGGTGCCAGTTGGCACCGTCGTACGCGACGAACATCAGCCGCCCGTCGGTCGTCCACTCCCACGACGTGATCGATGCGCCCTCACCCGCCCACTGGCCCGCCGGCTCCCCGGACTCGGCGTCGAGGATGTAGATCGTGGTCGCTCCGAAACCGTCGGTGTACGACGGCACGGCGGCCACGTAGCGCCCGTCGGGCGAGATCTGCTGCGCCTGGTAGTCGCACTGGTCGAAGGCCATCTCTCCACGGGCGACGTCGTAGACGCCGCCGCACGACTCCGGCACCCTCTCGTGAAACTCGATGGTCAGAGAGACCGACGACCCGGTCGCGTCGGAGACCTTCAGCGCTCCCTCCGGAGCCGCCTCGTCGGAGCCGTCGGAGCCGTAGACCCGCGCCGGGCCGTCGCCGTCGTTGACGTAGACCGTGCAGGCGTCCGACGCGGCGCCGCACGCGGCATCACCGGTCGCGGCGACGGGCATGTGGTTGATGTCGAACCCGTCGGCGATCGGCACGCCGCCGCCCCCCGTCGCCTCCGACCGCGTGGTCAACACACCGTCGGAGATGTAGGCGAAGAACGTGCCGTCCTCGCCGACGGCGACGCCCTGGTTGCTCGAGAACGAGTCGACGAGGTCGCCGTCGGCGTCGAAGATCTCGGTGACGGAGTTGCTGACGTCCTGCTCCTGCGGCCGCTGCACGACGAGCTGGCCGTCCCAGATCGTCGCGGCCGAGTAGTAGTCCCCGTCGGGCAGCGCGACGTCGTCGCCGTCGCCCTGGTGCCAGGTGTTGTCGACGATGTAGTCGGGCTCGGTCGCGGTGGTGTCCTCCGCCGTGTTGGTCGCCACGGGCGGGTCGGTGTCGGCGTCGCCGTTGCTCGTGGCGACCAGGGCGATCGGGGTGACGGCGGCGGCGACGGCGAGCGCGCCGCCGGCGGCGGCGATCCTGCGGTTGCGTCGGATCCTCACGGCCTTTCCTTTCACCTCGTCGAGGGAGAGCGGAGCCTCGGTGAGGCCGCGGACCCGGGCGTCGAAGTCACGGCTCATCGCGGACTCCCATGCTCGGTCGGTGCCGGCGGACTCGGGACGGTCGCCGGACGGGTTCTGGTGGTCGGTGTTCACAGGTCCTCCCCGGAGTACCGCGGGTGGAGTTCGGCAGGGACCCGCTCGCGGAGTGCGGAGAGGGCGCGGCTGCACTGGGACTTCACGGTGCCGATCGAGATGCCGAGCGCGTCGGCGGTCTCGGCCTCGGACATCTGTTCGTAGTAGCGGAGCACGACGACCGCGCGGGCCTTCGGCGGGAGCGACTGCACCACCCGCCACAGCTCGTCGTTGGTGCCGTCGTCGTACGCGTCGTGGTGCGGGTCGCCCGCCGGGAGCTCCTCGGCGGCGTACTCGCGCTTCTTCCACCCACGCCGCCACAGCGAGTTGTTCTCGTTGACCATGATCCGCCGGACGTAGGCGTCGACCGCGTTGCGGTCGTGGACCTTGTCCCAGGCGAGGTAGAGCTTCGCGAGGGACGTCTGGAGCACGTCCTCGGCCTGGTGGCGGTCGCCGGTGAGGAGGTACGCCGTCCGCAGGAGGGCCGGCTGGCGCACCGAGAGGTACTCGGTGAACTCGGCGTCGCGCAGCGCGCTGTCGCGGCGGCTCACGGGAGCCTCCGACCGTTCATCTGCGCCTCCTGGAGCGACGAGTCGAGTGGTGCTGGTGGAACTGTTTCGCGTGGAGGACGCAGGTCGCTGCGGAATGGTTGCAATCGCTGTCGGAGGACCCGGACATGGCGGACGGCCGGGTCGTCGTCGACCCGGCCGTCCGGTGCCTCTGCGCCTCAGCGGGCGGGGCGGTGCGGTGCCCCGCGGAGTGGTCGGAGCAGGAACTCTTCGACCAGCGCCGCCATCGAGGCGAGGTAGATGTGCATGGTCACCCCCTCGTGAACAAGATGACCAGCAGCACGATGAGGCACGTGCCGAGGACGGCGGCGACGACCGTCTCGGGCACGCGGGACGCGCGGTGCGCGCCCGACGAGCTCGGGCGGTCGGTCACGGGCACCGGCGTGGTCGCGCGGTGCTTGTAGGTCCGGCTGGTGGCGGTCATGGGATCACTCCTCCGTCGGTTGCTCACTACCCATCCAGACGGAGGCGGATCCGGTTCATCACGCGGTTTCTCGAATTTCCTGTCGCACTTTCCCGGCTCGGCCCACCGGACCGCGCTCGCCGGCGCCGGCGCCGACCGTCACAACGGCTCGACCAGCAGGCAGGTGCCCTCTCCAGCGGCGCGGGTGAGCACGATCGTCGCCTCGGAGCCGCCGGAGAGCGCGAGCCGCCTGCGCAGCTCGTCGGGTACGACGTGGACGCCGCGCTTCTTGATGGTGAGCCGACCGATGGCGCGCTCCCGGAGCGCTGCCTTGAGCTGCTTCTCGCGATAGGGAAGCTCCTCGAGCACCCGATAGCCGCGGGCGAACGGTGTGCGGAACGGCTCGTCGGAGGTGACGTAGGCGATCTTCTCGTCGAGCAGGCCGCCGTCCACGCCCGCCGCGACCGCCGTGACGAGCCCCGCCCGGATCACCGCGCCGTCGGGCTCGTAGAGGTAGGCACCGAAGTCGCGCACGCCGACCTCACCGATGCCGGGGTCGTCCTCGTCGGTCAGCGTCGCCAGGCCGCCCGCGCCGATGACGGTGGCGCGGCGGGCGGTGGTCGCGGTGCGGCCGCTCCAGAGGACGGCCTCCTTGACCTCGCCGCCGTCGCTGACCCACTCGGCCTCGACGCCGTCGGGGACCAGCGCGTGCGGGATCCCGGGGGCGGCCTTCACGCAGGCGTCGCGTCGCAGCAGCGACTCGACGAACGTCCACGGCGGCGTCCACTCCGCGGCGTCGAAGGTGCGCCCCGCCCCGCCCCGGCGGGCGGGGTCGACGAACGCGAGGTCGAACGCCGAGTGGTCGACCTTCGTCGCGTCGGCGACCTGGGTCGCTCCGGGGAGCCCGAGGGCGTCGAGGTTGGCCTGCGCGACCGCGACTCGCACCGGGTCGAGGTCGACGCCTGCGCAGATCAGGCCGGCGCGGGCGGCAGCCACGAGGTCGCCGCCGATGCCGCACCCGAGATCGATGAGCGTGCGGGCGCCGTACGCCTGCATCCGGCCGGCGCGGTGCGTCGAGACCGGCAGTCGCGTGGCCTGCTCGAGCGCGTCGGGCGTGAAGTACATGCGGGCCGCGAGGTCCCCGAACTTGGCGACCGCCTTCGTGCGGAGCTCGACCTGGGTCAGCGCCGCAGCAACCCGGCCCGGCTCCGCCGTACGCCGCAGCTCGGTCTGCACGTGGAGCTCGGTGTCGCCGCCCGCGACCAGCTCGGCCGCCCGCGCGAGGAGCGTCTGGCCGTCGTCGGTGAGCAGCCACCGGAAGTCGTCGAGGTCCACGTCGCGATCCTTCCAGAGACCGGCACCGACCCCACCCCTGGCACTCTCTGGCGGTGAGTGCTAGTTTCGACATTGGCACTCTCCCCGTGAGTGTGCCAGTGCTCGCAGGCGGTGCGACCCCCGCGACGGCGTATCTCACGCGAGCCCCACACGTGCAGACACCTGTATCCAAGAAAGTGGAGGTCGACAATCGTGTCGGTCAACATCAAGCCCCTCGAGGACCGGATCGTGGTCAAGCCGCTCGAGGCCGAGCAGACCACGGCGTCCGGTCTGGTGATCCCTGACACCGCCAAGGAGAAGCCGCAGGAGGGTGAGGTCGTCGCGACCGGCCCGGGCCGCTTCAACGAGGACGGCGACGGCCGGATCCCGCTCGACGTCGCCGTGGGCGACAAGGTCATCTACAGCAAGTACGGCGGCACCGAGGTCAAGTACGGCGGCGAGGAGTTCCTCATCCTTTCCGCCCGCGACGTCCTCGCCGTCGTTTCCTGACGCACCTGGCATCCCGCCTGGCTGCGCCGGGGGCGCTCGACGACCGCTTCGCTTTTCAGGTCGCCTTCGCGCCCCCGGCTTGCCAGCCGGGCGCCAGGCACGTCAGGCCCTTCCATTTTTAGGAGTCTGAATGCCGAAGATCCTTGAGTTCGACGAGGGCGCCCGCCGCGCCCTCGAGCGCGGCGTCGACGCGCTGGCGAACGCGGTCAAGGTGACGCTGGGCCCCAAGGGCCGCTACGTCGTCCTCGACAAGAAGTGGGGCGCCCCCACGATCACCAACGACGGCGTCACCGTCGCCCGCGAGGTCGAGCTGGACGACCCGTTCGAGAACCTCGGTGCCCAGCTCACCAAGGAGGTCGCGACCAAGACCAACGACGTCGCCGGTGACGGCACGACGACCGCGACCGTCCTCGCCCAGGCGATGGTGCACGAGGGGCTCCGCGCGGTCGCCGCCGGCGCCAACCCGATGGGCATCAAGCGCGGCATGGACGCCGCGGCCCAGGCCGTCTCCGACGCCCTCCTCGCGACCGCCCGTGAGGTGGAGTCCAAGGAGGACATGGCGTCGGTCGCCACCATCTCCTCGCGCGACAGCGTCATCGGCGACCTGCTCGCCGAGGCCTTCGACAAGGTCGGCAAGGACGGTGTCATCACCGTCGAGGAGTCCAACACCATGGGCACCGAGCTCGACTTCACCGAGGGCATGCAGTTCGACAAGGGCTACCTGTCGGCGTACTTCGTGACCGACCCGGAGCGGATGGAGGCCGTGCTCGACGACCCCTACATCCTGCTGCACCAGGGGAAGATCTCGGCGATCGCCGACCTGCTGCCCCTGCTGGAGAAGGTCATCCAGGCCGGCAAGCCGCTGTTCATCCTCGCCGAGGACGTCGACGGCGAGGCCCTCTCGACCCTGGTCGTCAACAAGATCCGTGGCACGTTCAACGCCGTCGCCGTGAAGAGCCCCGCCTTCGGCGACCGCCGCAAGGCGATGATGCAGGACATCGCGATCCTCACCGGCGGCACGGTCATCGCCCCGGAGGTCGGCCTCAAGCTCGACCAGGTCGGTCTCGACGTGCTGGGCCAGGCCCGCCGCGTCGTGGTCACCAAGGACGCGACCACGATCGTCGACGGCGCCGGTGACGCCGCCGCCGTCGAGGCCCGGGTCAACCAGATCCGCGCCGAGATCGAGACCGCCGACAGCGACTGGGACGAGGAGAAGCTCCAGGAGCGCCTCGCCAAGCTCGCCGGCGGCGTCTGCGTCATCAAGGTCGGCGCCGCCACCGAGGTGGAGCTGAAGGAGAAGAAGCACCGCATCGAGGACGCCGTCTCCGCGACGCGCGCCGCGATCGAGGAGGGCATCGTCCCCGGCGGTGGCTCCGCGCTCATCCACGCGGTCTCCGCCCTGGACAAGGACCTCGGCCTCACCGGCGACGAGGCCGTCGGCGTGCGCATCGTGCGCAAGGCCGCCGACGAGCCGCTGCGCTGGATCGCCGAGAACGGCGGCGAGAACGGCTACGTCGTCACGACCAAGGTGCGCGAGCTCGGCGTCGGCAACGGCTACAACGCCGCGACCGGCGAGTACGGCGACCTCGTCGCCCAGGGCGTCCTCGACCCGGTCAAGGTCACCCGCTCGGCGCTCGTCAACGCCACCTCGATCGCCGCGATGCTGCTGACGACCGAGACGCTGGTCGTCGACAAGCCCGAGGAGGAAGAGGAGACCGCGGCCGCCGGCCACGGTCACGGCCACGGCCACTGACCGGTTCCTCGTCCACCACTGACGGCCGCTCCGCCTCGTGCGGGGCGGCCGTCGTGGTCCCTGACCTACGATCGCCAGCGTGTCCGACGACTATCTCGGGGCGTGGCACGCCTGGCGGCGCGAGCGCGAGGACCGGCTCAGTGCGCCCTACGGCTACCTCGCCATCACCGGGCTGCACTGGCTGACCGCGGAGCCACAGCGCTTCGACGACGTGCCGGGCGACTGGTGGATCGGTGAGGACGGCGTCGAGGTCGCGCTCGGCGACGGCGAGACGCTCGAGGTCGGCGGCCGACCGGTGCGCGGCCGCCACGTGTTCGGCGTCCTCGACAGCACCGGGGTCGAGGCGTCGTACGGCGACGCGGTCGTGGAGATCGCCACCCGTGGCGGCGCGCCCATGCTGCGACCGCGCCACCCCGACCACCCGCTGCGCCTCGCGCACCGCCCGACGCCGACGTACCCGCCGAGCCTGGACTGGGTGCTGGCCGGGCGGTTCCACCCCTACCCCGATGCCGTCGAGCTCGGCGTCGACACCGTGGTGGACGGCTGGGTGCAGGTGGAGCAGGCGGTCGGCGAGGTCGAGTTCACGCTCGCCGGGGAGCAGCGGCGGCTGGTCGCGCTCGCCGACGGCGACGCGCTCTGGATCCTCTTCGCCGACGCCACCTCCGGCGTCACGACGTACGGCGCCGGCCGCCAGCTGACCGTGGCGCGTCCCGGCCCGGACGGCGCCGTGGTCGTCGACTTCAACCGCGCCATCAACCTGCCGTGCGCCTACACGTCGTTCACGACCTGCCCGTTCCCGCCGCCGGCCAACCGGCTCCCGGTGCCCGTCGAGGCGGGGGAGCAGAAGCCGTGAGCGGCCGGCCCGCGCGATCGGGCGAAACATCGACGATCGATTCCCGTGACCCGGATGCGGCATGCTGAGCACCATGCTGTGGAGGGTGCGCGCCAACCTGCCGAACCGCCCGGGTGCGCTGGCGGCGCTCGCGCACGAGTGCGGGAAGGCCGGCGTCAACATCGACGGCGTCCAGGTCTTCCCCGGCCAGGAGCGGGTGACCGACGAGCTCGTCCTCCGCACCTCCGAGGAGTGGCAGGCCGGTGACCTGGTCGCCCTGGTCGAGCGGGCCGGCGCCGACTCGGTCGTCGCCCTGCCGTGCGGCGAGGGGGCGCTGGACGACCAGCCCACCCGCTACGTCCGGGCCGCGAAGAAGGTGCTCGACGAGCCCGAGACGTTCCCCGAGGTGGTCGCCCATCTCTTCGATGCCGACGTCGCGCCCACCGGCGGGGTCGAGGACGTGCTCGAGCTGACCGTCGGCAACGCGGTGGTCCAGATCCGGCGCGCGACCCCCTTCACGCCGACCGAGCGCGAGCGCGGCTCCGCGATGGCCGAACTCGTGACCGACGTGCTGGCCCGCCAGGGGCCGCCGGCGCCGCCGACCTCGGCGGGCGACGTCGAGCCCGAGTACGTCAGCGAGGGCCGCACCGTGTCGGCCCTGGTCAACGGCCTGGTCGCCGGCCGCGGCGACTACGTCGTGGGCGAGGGCGCCGAGCCGTGGCCGGTCGACCTGTGGGTCGACCCCGCCTGGCAGCGCCGGGGCATCGGCACCCGCCTGCTCGCCGAGGTCGTCCGGCGCGCCCGGTCCGCCGGCGCCGACGAGGTCGTGCTGACCGCGCCGGCCGAGACGCGGGCCGTGCTCCCGATGGTGCTCGCGGCCGGCCTGCGCGGCCGGATCCGGATGGCGGGGGAGACGGTCACCATCCGGATCAGCCTGTCGGACCTGCGGGCCTGAGGTCTCGTGACGGCGCCGGGGCGCCTCCTCGACCACCGGGGCGGAGCGGGCGCCTCCTCGGCCACCGGAGTGAGGCGGGCGCGGCCTCGACCTCCGGAGCACACCTCGTGAAAAGATTCACAAAGTCGTGATCCCGGCCTGACGGGGGCCTAACGTCGGGGTCGTGACTCCCGACGTGGTCGCCGACGTCCTCGCGCAGCTCGCTGCCTCGACCGAGCCCGAGGGGCTGATGCCGGCCCGGCAGCAGATGGCCTTGTCGTTGGGGTGGCACATCGTCATCGCCTGCTTCGGCGTGGCGTTCCCGGCGATGATCTTCGTGATGCACCTGCGCGGCATCCGCCGCGACGACCCGGTGGCCCTCGGGCTGGCGCAACGCTGGGCGAAGGCCTCCGCCGTGCTGTTCGCGATCGGCGCGGTCTCGGGCACGGTGCTCAGCTTCGAGATGGGCGTCCTCTGGCCCGGCCTGATGGGGAAGTACGGCGACGTGCTCGGCCTGCCGTTCGCGTTCGAGGGGCTGGCATTCTTCCTCGAGGCGATCTTCCTCGGCATCTACCTCTACGGCTGGGGCCGGATGCCCCCGAAGCGCCACGTGCTGATGGTGCTGCCGATGGCGGCGATGGGCATCTTCGGCGCCTACTGCGTGCTCGCCGTCAACGCCTGGATGAACGTCCCGACCGGTTTCCGGCTGGTCGACGGCGAGGTGACCGACGTCCAGCCCTGGCAGGTGCTCTTCAACCAGCACGCGCTCCTGCAGTTCGCCCACATGTGGCTCGCGGCCTACATGGTGACCGGCTTCGCCGTCGCCGGCGTGTACGCCGTGGGCATGCTGCGCGGGCGCCGCGACGAGCACCACCGGATCGGGTTCCTCGTGCCGTTCGTGTTCGCCAGCGTCGCGGCGGTGTGCCAGCCGTTCATGGGCCACGTCCTCGGCCTGGGGCTCGACGAGCGCCAGCCGTCGAAGCTCGCCGCGTTCGAGCTGGCGCTGGAGGAGGAGAGTCCTGCGCCGTTGCGGCTCGGGGGTGTCCTCGTGGACGGCGAGGTGCGAGGCGCCATCGACATCCCGGCGATCGGCTCGCTGATCGCGATGAACTCCTTCGACGACCCGGTGCCGGGCCTCGACGCGATCCCGGAGGAGGACCGGCCGCCGGTCAACATCGCCCACTGGGCCTTCCAGACCATGGTCGGCATCGGCACGCTGCTGATGGTGGCCGTGCTCTGGTTCTGGTACCAGCGCCGGCGCGGCCGCGACCTGCTCGAGAAGCGCTGGTTCCTCCGCGGAGCCGCAGTAGCGGGCCCGCTGGCCGCGGTCGCGATGGAGGCCGGCTGGATCGCCACGGAGGTGGGTCGGCAGCCCTGGATCGTCTACGGCGTGATGCGCACCGAGGACGCGGCCGGCAGCTACTCGGGACTGTGGTGGTTGCTCGGCGCCACCGTCGTGGTCTACACGGCGATGACGTGGGGCGCGGTCGTCGTACTCCGCTCCATGGCACGGCGCTGGCGGGCCGGCGCCGTGGACCTCCCGAGCCCGTACGCCCCCGAGGTCGTCGCCGGCACGTCGGGGGACGAGCGATGAGCCTCGAGGTCGCGGTCGCGGCCGCCCTGTTCGTCGGCGTCATCGCGTACGCCGTGCTCGGCGGCGCCGACTTCGGGTCGGGGTTCTTCGACCTCACCGCGGGCAGCAGCCGCCGCGGCGCCGAGCTGCGCACCCTGGTCGACCACAGCATCGGCCCGGTGTGGGAGGCCAACCACGTCTGGCTGATCTACGTGCTGGTGATCTGGTGGACCGCCTTCCCCGAGTCGTTCGCGGCGGCGATGACCACCCTCGTCCTGCCACTGCTCCTCGCGCTGCTGGGCATCGTGCTGCGCGGCGCCAGCTTCGCGTTCCGCAAGTTCTCCGAGACGCTCGAGCAGGCGCGGCTCTTCGGCGTCGTCTTCGCGGCGTCGTCGATCATCACGCCGTTCTTCTTCGGGACCATCGCCGGCGCGATCGCATCGGGTCGGGTGCCGCTCGACGGCTCCGGCGACCGCTGGTCGTCGTGGCTCAACCCGACGTCGCTGTTCGGCGGCGTGATCGCGGTCGGCACCTGTGCCTTCCTCGCGGGCACCTTCCTCGTCGCCGACGCCCGGCGCGGTGGCCACGACCGGCTGGCGGAGGAGCTGCGCACCCGCGCCCTCGTGGTCGGCGCGGTCACCGGTGCCGTCGTGTTCGCCGCCCTGTGGCCGATCCACGAGGACGCGTCGACGCTGAGCGACGGCCTCGCGGGCCGGGCCGCCCCGCTCGTCGTGGCCTCCGCCCTCGCCGGAGCCGCGACCCTGGGGCTGCTGTGGACGCGTCGCTACGACGTCGCCAGGTTGACCGCGGTCGCGGCCGTCGCGGCCGTCGTCTCCGGGTGGGGCGTCGGGCAGTACCCGTGGCTGCTCGTCGACGAGGTCACGATCCACGACGCCGCCGGCGCGACCGCCACTCTCCAGGGTCTGCTCGTCGCCGTCGGCCTGGCCGCGGTCGTCGTCGTGCCGCCGCTGGTCTACCTGCTCCGGCTCACGCAGTCGGAGGAGTGGTCGCGGCACTGAGCACCGCTGCCGGCACCGCGATGACCGACTCCGGGCACCTCAGCCGGCGCGCGCGGAGACCAGGCCCGACTGGTAGGCGAGCACGACGAGCTGGGCCCGGTCGCGGGCGCCCAGCTTGGTCATCGCGCGACTGACGTGGGTCTTCGCCGTCATCGGGCTCAGCACCATGCGCTCGGCGATCTCGTCGTTGCTCAGGCCGTGGGCGACGAGGGCGACGACCTCGCGCTCGCGGTTGGTCAGCCGGCCGAGGTCGGCGTCGGGCAGGACGTCGGCCGGGCGGGAGACGAACTCGCTGATGAGGCGGCGGGTCACCGCGGGGGACAACAGGGCGTCGCCGCGCACCGTGACGTGGAGGGCCTGGATCAGCTCCTCCGGCTCGGTGTCCTTCACGACGAAGCCGGACGCGCCGGCGCGGAGCGCGTTGAAGACGTACTCGTCGAGGCCGTAGTTGGTCAGCATCACGACGTGGACGCCGTCGAGACGGTCGTCCCCGGTGATCTGCCGGGTCGCCTCGATCCCGTCCATCTCGGGCATCTGCACGTCCATCAGCACGATGTCCGGTCGCAGCTCGGTCGCGAGGGCGACGCCCTCGACACCGGTGGTGCCCTCGCCGACCACGGTGATGTCGTCCTCGGCGTCGAGGAGGGCGCGGATGCCGGTCCGGATCAGGGACTGGTCGTCGACGAGGACGACGCGGATCACGACGCCTCGCCCAGCGGCAGCTCGGCGTGCACCCGGAAGCCGCGCTCGGGGAGCGGTCCCGCGCTGAGCCGGCCGCCGAGCGCGGTGATGCGCTCGCGCATGCCGACGAGGCCGTAGCCCGGCACGGGCGACGGCGCCGACCCCGCCCCGTCGTCCTCGACCCGGATCGTCAGGACGCGGTCGCCGTACGTGATCTCGACCGAGGCCGTCGCGTCGCCGGCGTGGCGGGTCGTGTTGGTGAGCGCCTCCTGGACGACGCGGTAGGCCGCACGGTCGACGGCTGGGGGGAGCGGGCGCCGCGCGCCGATCACCCGCAGGCTCGCGGGAACCCCCGAGGACCTGACCGAGCCCACGAGTGCCGGGAGGCGGTCGAGGCCGCTGCCGCTGTCGGCGTCGTCGCGGCGGAGCACGTCGAGGGTGTCGCGGAGCTCGCGGACGGCGTCGGTGCTGGCGGCCTGGATCGCGAGGAGGGCCTCCGACGGCTCCTCGCCGTTCTTGCGGGCGAGATGGGCCGCGACGCCCGCCTGGACCTTGATGACCGAGATGCTGTGGGTGAGCGAGTCGTGCAGCTCGCGGGCGATCCGGAGCCGCTCCTCGACGGCGCGGCGGCGGGCCGCCTCGTCCCGGCTCCGCTCGGCGGCCTCGGCGCGCTGCTCGGCCTCGCGCAGCCGGGCGTTCCACTGCTTGAGCGCGACGAAGCCCACCCCCGCCGAGACGAGCCATCCGGCGGCGAAGAGCCGCTGTCGACCAGGGGTCATCCGCATGCCAGGGATCCTAGGTCGCCGCCGGTGCGTGCGCGTCCGCCGAGGGGAGTACGTCGCAGGTACGCCGAGCGCCGTACCCGGGCACCCGGTCGCACCCCACCGGGGCACCAGGAAGAGACGCCGACGGGGCGACGCGCACGGGCCCCCGCTCGAACAGGATCGGCTGCGTCCTGACAGCGACCGAGGGAGACCCCATGAGTGTGCACCTGTCCGACGGATCGACGGCCGTCGCCGTCCGGCCGCGTGGCCCTAAGGAGGTGGCCGCCGCCGTTGCCGGTGCTGCGCGCGACGGGCTGAGGGTCGCCGTGCGCGCCGGCGGGCACGGCCTGATCGACCACGGCGCCGACGAACGCTGCCTCCTCATCGACCTGGCCGACCTCGACGCGTTCGAGGTGCTCGACAGCTCGCGGCGGCTGGTGCGCGTCGGCGCCGGCGCCACCTGGGGGCGCGTGGCCGCCGTGCTCGACCGGCACGGCTGGGCCCTGACGGCGGGCGACACGGCGTCCGTCGGCGTCGGCGGCCTCACCCTGGCGGGCGGGATCGGGTGGCTGGTCCGCAAGCACGGCCTGGCGATCGACCACCTCGTCGCGGCGCGCGTGGTGACCGCCGACGGCCAGCTGGTGATCGCGTCGGAGGACGTGAACCCCGCCCTCTTCTGGGCGCTGCGCGGCGGCGGGGGCAACTTCGGGGTCGTGGTCGACTTCGACTTCGTCGTGCAGCCCGTGGAGAGCGTGCGGTTCGGGTCCGTGACCTACCGGTCCGACGACCCGCGCGGGCTCGTCGCGCGGTGGCGCGACGCGATGCGCGAAGCGCCCGACGAGCTGTCGAGCACCCTCGTCCTGGCGCCCTCGGGTGCGGACGGGCCGACGACGGCGACCGTGCTCCTGTGTCACGCGCCGGACGTCGGCGGGGCGGAGCACGGCCCCGGCGACCCGGTCTTCCCACTCTTCGACCTCGGCCCGGTCGCCAACTGGAACCTGGCCGAGCGGCGATGCTCGGAGATCCTCGAGACCGGGCCTGCCCACCCGCCGGGGCTGCGGCCGGTCGTCCGCAACACTTTGGTCCGGTCCCTCGACGACGAGGTGCTCACGGCGATCGACCGCCTGCACGCGGGGCCGGCGCCGGTCCACATCGCGCTGCGCGCGCTCGGTGGCGCGGTCGCCCGCGTGCCCGCCGACGCCACCGCGTTCGCCCACAGGGACGCCGAGGCGATGGTGCTGTGCGCGGCGATGCAGCCGGCGACGGCGAGCCCGGCGGAGGCCGCCGCCGCACTCGGGTCGTGGCAAGACGTCGCGGCACGCGGCCTCGGCTGCTACGTCGGCCTGCACGGCTCAGCCGGGCCGGACGATCTCGCGGCGGCGTACCCCACCGCGACGCGGGTGCGCCTGTCGGCGGTGAAGCGCGCCTACGACCCCGGCAACCGGTTCCGCCACAACCTCAACGTGCCACCGCTCGTCGAGCGCCCGGGGGCGCGGGGCGGCGGGGCCTGAGACGCGTCACGCCGGGTGGTTGCCGAGCCGCCACCCGCCGAGGGGCAGGTCGAGCGCGGACTGCGGGCCCCACGAGCCCTGCGGGTAGGGCTCGACGGCCGGCGGGTGCGCGAGCACCGGCTGGCAGATCTCCCACAGCCGCTCGACCTCGGCGGCGCTGGTGAACAGGGTGCGGTCGCCGCGCATGACGTCGAGCAGCAGCCGCTCGTAGGCCTCCAGCGGGCCGGCGTCCGGGGCGTCGCACGCGAGGTCGAGCCGGAACACGCCCTCGACGAGCGCCATGTCGGGCCCCGGCCGCTTCGCGCGTACGTCGATGGCGATCCGCGGCTCGTCGCTGAGCTCGATGACCAGCTCGTTGGGCTCGTGCCGGCCGGGCACCGCCGGCTGGAGCCAGCGGTGCCGCGGGTCGGTGAACCGGACCGTGATCGTGCGGCTGCCGGCCGCCAGGGCCTTGCCGGTGCGGAGGTAGAACGGCACGCCGCGCCACCGGTCGTTGTCGATCCACGCCTCGATGGCCACGAACGTCTCCACGTCGGAGTCCTCGGCCACGTCGGGCTCGTCGCGGTAGCCGTCGTACTGCCCGTAGACGACGCGCTCGGGGTCGAGCGGGCGGATCGCCGCGAAGACCGCGGACTTCGCCGCGCGGATCGCGCCCTCGCGGAACGCGTGCGGGTCCTCGATCGCGACGAACCCGAGCAGCTGGCACAGGTGCGTGGTGACCATGTCGCGCAGGCAGCCGGTGCCCTCGTAGAAGCTGCCGCGGCCCTCGACCGTGAGCTTCTCGGGGACGTCGATCTGCACCGACTCGATGCTGTGCCGGTTCCACGCCGGCTCGAACAGGCCGTTGGCGAAGCGGAGCGCGAGGATGTTCTGCACCGCCTCCTTGCCGATGAAGTGGTCGATGCGGAACACCTGGTCCTCGGTGAACACCTCGCCCAGCGTGGCGTCGAGCTGGCGCGCGGACTCGAGGTCGGTGCCGAACGGCTTCTCCGCGACCAGCCGCGCGCGCTCGTCCAGCTGCTCTCGCGCGAACATCCCGACCATGCCGGACACGGCCTGCGGCGGCACCGACAGGTAGAGGAGACGGCGTACGTCGCCGATGGTCACGCCGGCGTCGAGGGCGAGCCGGTCTTCTGCGTCGCGTACGGCGGCCGCGAGCGCCGTACCGTCGTCGGCGGAGGAGGGCACGAACGTGATGCGCTCGAGCAGCCCCTCTGCGACGGGCTCGTCGACGTCGCCGACGAACTCGTCCAGCGCCGCGCGCACGGTGGCGCGGAAGTCGTCGTCGGAGCCGGGCGATCGTCGCCCGCTGCCGATGATCGCGATCTGGGCCGGGAGCCGCTTGGCGAGGGCCAACCGGTAGAGGCCGGGGAACAGCTTGCGGGCCGCGAGATCGCCCGTCGCGCCGAAGAGGACGAGGACGTGCGGAGGAAGGTCGGATTGCACGGCTCCAGCCTGACGGACGGGCGTGAGCAACGCCACCGCTCCGCCCATGATCGCCGGTTCGGAGGAGCGCCGGTCCTGCCCGTAGGATTCCTTCATGGAGGTCCCTGAGAAGTTCGCCGCCCTCGGTCTGACCTACGACGACGTCCTGCTGCTGCCCGGTCATTCCGACCTCGCGCCGGACGAGATCGACACGACCACGCGCCTCACGCGTGAGATCTCGCTGAAGGCGCCGCTCATCAGCGCCGCGATGGACACCGTGACGGAGTCGCGGATGGCGATCGCGATGGCGCGCCAGGGTGGCATCGGCATCCTCCACCGCAACCTGTCGACCGAGGAGCAGGCCTACCAGGTCGACCTGGTCAAGCGCACCCAGACCGGCATCATCTCCAACCCGATCACCATCGGCCCCGACGCGACGCTGGAGGACCTCGACCGGATCTGCGGCGAGTACCGCGTCTCCGGCCTCCCGGTCGTCGACAGCGACAACCGCCTGCTCGGCATCTGCACCAACCGCGACCTGCGCTTCACCCCCGTCGCGGAGTGGGCGACCACCAAGGTCGACGAGGTCATGACGCCGATGCCGCTGATCACCGGCAAGGTCGGCATCAGCCGCGAAGAGGCCAACATGCTGCTGCGCAAGCACAAGCGCGAGCGGCTGCCCCTCGTCGACGACGAGGGCCGCCTCGGCGGGCTGATCACCGTCAAGGACTTCGTGAAGTCCGAGCAGTTCCCGCTCGCGTCCAAGGACGCCGACGGCCGCCTGATGGTCGGCGCCGCGATCGGCTACTTCGGCGACGCGTGGGAGCGGGCCACCACCCTCATCGAGGCCGGCGTCGACGTCCTCGTCGCCGACACCGCCCACGGCCACGTCACGCTGCTGCTCGACATGGTGCGCCGGCTCAAGAACGACCCCGCGACCCAGCACGTGCAGGTCATCGGCGGCAACGTCGCGACCCGGGAAGGCGCGCAGGCGTTCGTCGACGCCGGCGCCGACGCGGTCAAGGTCGGGTTCGGCCCCGGTTCGATCTGCACCACGCGCGTGGTCACCGGCTGCGGCGTACCCCAGGTCACCGCGGTCTACGAGGCCTCCCTCGCGGCGAGGCCCGCGGGCGTCCCGGTCATCGCCGACGGCGGGCTCCAGCAGTCAGGCGACATCGCCAAGGCCATCGTCGCCGGCGCCGAGTCGGTGATGATCGGATCGATGCTCGCGGGCTGCGAGGAGGCGCCGGGCGAGGTGATCTTCCACCAGGGCAAGCAGTACAAGTCCTACCGCGGCATGGGCTCGATGGGCGCCATGTCCTCGCGCGGCAAGAAGTCCTACTCCAAGGACCGCTACTTCCAGGCCGAGGTCACCAGCGACGACAAGATCGTCCCGGAGGGCATCGAGGGCCGCGTCGCCTACAAGGGCCCGTTGTCCAGCGTCGCCCACCAGCTGCTCGGTGGCCTGTCCCAGTCGATGTTCTACGTCGGCGCGCGGACCATCCCCGAGCTCCAGGACAAGGGCCGGTTCATCCGGATCACCTCGGCGTCGCTCAAGGAGAGCCACCCGCACGACATCGAGATGACTGTCGAGGCGCCGAACTACCAGGGTCGTTGACGCTCGGTAGTCTTTGCCGGTGACCGACATCGAGATCGGCCGCGCGAAGCGCGCCCGCCGTGCCTACTCCTTCGACGACATCGCGATCGTGCCGTCCCGGCGCACCCGCGACCCCGAGGAGATCAGCGTCGACTGGCAGATCGACGCCTACCGGTTCTCGGTGCCGATCCTCGCCGCCCCGATGGACTCGGTCATGTCGCCGTCGACCGCCATCGCGTTCGGGCAGTACGGCGGCCTCGGCGTGCTCAACCTCGAGGGCATCTGGACGCGGTACGCCGACCCGGAGCCGCTGCTGGAGGAGGTCGCCGGCCTCCGGGGCGCCGAGGCGACGGCCAAGCTCCAGGAGATCTACGCCGAGCCGATCAAGGCCGAGCTGATCACCGAGCGGCTGCGCCAGATCCGCGCCGCGGGTGTCACCGTCGCCGGCTCGCTGTCTCCGCAGCGCACCAAGGAGTTCGCGAAGACCGTCGTCGACGCGGGCGTCGACATGTTCGTCATCCGCGGCACCACGGTCTCCGCGGAGCACGTCTCGAGCCAGGCCGAGCCGCTGAACCTCAAGGAGTTCATCTACGAGCTCGACGTGCCGGTGATCGTCGGCGGCTGCGCCACCCACCAGGCCGCGCTGCACCTGATGCGCACCGGCGCGGCCGGCGTGCTCGTCGGCTTCGGCGGAGGCTCGGCGCACACCACCCGCACGGTGCTCGGCGTCGCCGTACCCATGGCCTCCGCGGTGGCCGACGTCGCCGCAGCCCGGCGCGACTACCTCGACGAGTCCGGCGGCCGCTACGTCCACGTGATCGCCGACGGCTCGATCGGCAAGTCCGGCGACGTCGCCAAGGCCATCGCCTGCGGCGCCGACGCCGTCATGGTGGGCTCGCCGTTCGCCCGCGCGACCGACGCCCCCGGCCGCGGCTTCCACTGGGGCGCCGAGGCGCACCACGCCGACCTCCCGCGCGGCCAGCGCGTCGAGTTCGACCGGATCGGCACCATCGAGGAGATCCTGTTCGGCCCCTCCCACGTCGCCGACGGCACGATGAACCTCGTCGGCGCGCTGCGCCGCTCGATGGCGACGACGGGCTACACCGAGCTCAAGGAGTTCCAGCGGGTCGAGGTCGTCGCGCAGGTCTGATCCTCACCTCGCCTAGGCCCTTCGGGCCTGGCTCCCGCGCTCGCGCTCAGCGCCCCGAGCTCGTTCCTCGCTGGGCGCTGGCGCTCACTTGGTCGCCTCGAGGACGACCACCTTGATCTCCCGCTCGGTCCACGACTGGTACTTGTCGAAGTCGGCGTAGAGCTCGACCAGCCGCGGCCACAGCGCGGCGCGCTCCTCGGGGCCGGCCACGCGGGCACGCACCCGGCGTACGCCCTCGCCCTTGAGCTCGACCGTGGCGTCCGGGTTGGCCACCAGGTTGTGCAGCCACTGCGGGTCCTTGGGCAGCCCGCCCTGCGAGCCGACGATCACGAGGTTCGGGCCGTCCTCCATGTAGAGCAGGGGCGTGGTGAACGGGCGGCCCGACTTCCGGCCGACGTGGTTGAGCAGCAGCGTCGGCACCGGCTTGCGGAAGCCCGCGCCGATCCGCCACTTCGAGCCGATCCGGCCGTTGGTCGCGCGGAAGACCGCGACCTGGCCCTTGGCCATGTACTTGATGGCCTTGGCGGTGACGGGGGAGTCGAGCCCGGACGGCCGTTCGGTGGGGAGACCCATGATTGACAAACTAGAACACGTTCCAGGACGCTGGGAACCTGCCGTGACCCCGATCACAGGGACGCTCGGGCGGTCAGGTACCCCCAGGAGGAGACGTTGACGCAAGCCACCCCACCGGCCGACTTCACGATGCAGAGATCCGGCCGGGACGTGGCCTCGCTGACCGGACGGCTCGAGGAGTGGCTCGCCGCCCGGCTGCCCGACGGAGCCGCGCCGAAGGTGACGATCCACGCCGGCATCGAGGCCAACGGCATGTCGTCCGAGACGGTCGTGCTCGACGTCGCCTGGACCGAGGACGGCCGACAGCAGGTCGGTGAGTACGTCGCCCGGGTCGCCCCGCGGGAGGAGGACATCCCGGTCTTCCCGCACTACGCGCTGGATGCGCAGTACGACGTGATGCGGCTCGTCGGCGAGCTGACCGAGGTCCCCGTGCCCGGCGTGCGCTGGCTCGAGCCGACCGGCGAGGTGATCGGCTCGCCGTTCTTCCTCATGGATCGGGTCGACGGGATCGTGCCGCCCGACGTGATGCCCTACACGTTCGGCGACAACTGGCTCTTCGACGCAGCCCCCGAGGACCGCGCGCGCCTGCAGGACAGCACGGTCGGCGTCCTCGCCGAGCTGCACAGCATCCCGGACGCCGCGACCACCTTCTCGTTCCTCGACCCCGGCTATCCGGGTGAGACGGTGCTGGCGCGCAACCTGGCGGCCGTGCGCGGGTGGTACGAGTGGGCGGCCGGCGACGTCGGTCGCTCGCCCCTGGTCGACCGGGCGCTCGCGTGGCTGGAGTCCAACGTCCCCGCCACCGACGACGCCGTGCTGAGCTGGGGCGACTCGCGGATCGGCAACGTCATGTACCGCGACTTCGAGCCGGTCGCCGTCCTCGACTGGGAGATGGCCTCGCTCGGACCGCGCGAGCTCGACGTCTCCTGGATCGTCTTCGCGCACCAGGTGTTCCAGACGATCACCGAGATGATGGGCCTGCCGGGCATGCCCGACTACCTCACCGAGGCCGACGTGCGCGCGACGTACGAACGGCTGAGCGGGGCCACGCTCGGCGACCTGTCCTGGTACCACGTCTACAACGGCGTCATCTGGTGCATCGTCTTCATGCGCACCGGCGCCCGCCAGGTGCACTTCGGCGAGATCGAGCGCCCCGACGACGTCGAGTCGCTGTTCCACTGCAAGCCGCTGGTCGAGCGCATCCTCGACGAGGTCGGCGCATGAGTCACGGCCTGCACGGGGAGTACGTCGGGCTCGGGCCCCTCGACGAGTACCCGATCCACCAGCTGCCCCGGCCGGTGGCCTGGGCCGGCAGCAGCGACCGGCACTTCTACGACCGGTCCTACCTCAACTGCCACGACCGAAGCGGCGACATCTTCCTGATCACCGGGATGGGCTTCTACCCCAACCTCGGCACGAAAGACGCGTTCGTGCTCGTCCGGCGCGGCGACACCCAGACCGCGGTCCACCTGTCCGACGCGGCCGACGTGCGCGGTGGCGACCGGATGGAGCACCGCGTGGGCGGCTACCGGATCGAGGTCGTCGAGCCGCTCCAGCAGCTCCGGGTCGTCCTGGACGAGACCGAGGGGGTGGCGATCGACCTCACGTGGCGGGGGCTCTTCCCCGCCATCCAGGAGCTGCCGCACGTGATGCGCCAGGGCTCCGGCACCGTGCTCGACGCGCAGCGGTTCGCCCAGGTCGGCAGCTGGGAGGGCGTGATCGCGATCGACGGCGAGGAGATCGCGGTGACGCCCGACGTGTGGACCGGCTCCCGCGACCGCTCGTGGGGCATCCGCCCGCAGGGCGAGGCGATGCCCGCGGGCAAGCCCGCCGACCCACCGTTCGAGGGCATGTGGTGGCTCTACGTGCCGATCGCGTTCGACGAGTTCTGCATCTGCCTGATCATCCAGGAGGCGCCCGACGGCTACCGGGTGCTCAACGACTGCACCCGGGTCTGGAAAGACGGCAGGGTCGAGCAGCTCGGTTGGCCGCGCGTCGAGATCCGCTACGGCTCCGGCACCCGGGTGCCGACCGGCGCGACGATCCACTGCACGACGCCCGACGGCAAGGACCTCTCGTTCGAGGTCCGCTCCCACCTGCCGGTGCCGATCCACGTCGGCGGCGGCTACGGCGGCGACCCCGACTGGGCGCACGGCACCTGGAAGGGCGAGGGCTTCTCCGAGCGCTTCACCTACGACATGAAAGACCCCGCCGTCGCCGGCCGGGTGATGTTCGGGGTGATCGACCACGTCGGCTCGGCCACGGTGCACGGGCCGGGTGCCGGCGTACCGGACGGCTCGGAGGGCTGGGGGCTGTTCGAGCACGGTGCCCTCGGCCGGCACGACCCCTCCGGTTTCAAGGACTGGTTCGACCTCGCTCCCTAGGAAGGACACGCAATGACGCTCGACAGAGACGCGCTCTTCATCGACGGAGAGTGGGCGAAGCCCGCCACCGACCAGCAGCTGGAGGTGGTGTCGCCGCACACCGAGCAGGTGGTGGCCCGGGTCCCCGAGGGCACGACGGCCGACATCGACGCGGCGGTCGCCGCGGCGCGGCGCGCGTTCGACGAGGGCCCGTGGCCGCGGATGTCGCCGCAGGAGCGGATCGACGTCGTCCAGGCGTTCTCCGGGCTGTACGCCGCGAAGCTGGGCGAGATGGCCGAGATCATCTCGACCGAGATGGGCTCGCCGATCTCCTTCAGCAACCTCGCGCAGTCGCCGGCGCCGTGGATGCAGATCGAGGCGTTCCTGACCATCGCGCGGGAGTTCCCCTGGGAGTCCACGCGCCCCGGCGCGCTCGGGGCCGACGTGATGGTGCGGCACGAGCCGGTGGGCGTGGTCGCGGCGATCCCGCCGTGGAACGTCCCGCAGTTCACGATCATGTCCAAGGTCGTCCCCGCCCTGCTCGCGGGCTGCACGGTCGTGGTGAAGCCGGCGCCGGAGACGCCGCTCGACGGCTACCTGATGGCCGAGCTCCTCCAGGAGGCCGGCGTGCCCCCCGGCGTCGTCAACATCGTCGCCGCCGGTCGCGAGGCGGGGGAGCACCTCGTCTCCCACCCGGGGGTCGACAAGGTGGCGTTCACCGGGTCGACCGCGGCCGGCCGCCGGATCGGTGCGATCTGTGGCGAGCAGCTCAAGCGATGCTCCCTCGAGCTCGGCGGCAAGTCGGCCGCGATCGTCCTCGACGACGCCGACCTGACCACGACGCTCGAGGGCCTGAAGTTCGTCGGCGTCATGAACTCCGGCCAGGCGTGCGTCGCCCAGACCCGGGTGCTCGTGAGTCGCGACCGGCACGACGAGTTCGCGGCGCAGCTCGCGTCGGCGATCGGTGGCATGAAGGTCGGCGACCCGCTCGACCCAGCTACCGAGATCGGCCCGATGGTCGCGCAGCGCCAGCAGGAGCGGGTGGAGAAGTACATCGCGCTCGGCCAGGAGGAGGGCGCCGAGCTGCTCACCGGAGGGCTCGGCATGCCCGAGGGCCTCACCAGCGGGTGGTACGTCCGGCCCACGGTCTTCGCCGGCGTCGACAACCGGATGCGGATCGCCCAGGAGGAGATCTTCGGCCCGGTCCTCTCGGTGATCCCGTACGACGACGTGGACGATGCCGTGCGGATCGCCAACGACTCCGACTACGGCCTGGCGGGCACCGTCTGGACCGCCGACCAGGAGGCGGGGCTCGACGTCGCTCGCCGGGTCCGCACCGGCACCTACGGCGTGAACACCTACACGATGGACTTCGCGGCTCCGTTCGGCGGCTTCAAGGCGTCGGGGGTGGGTCGCGAGTTCGGGCCGGAGGGTCTCGCGCAGTACACCGAGCTGAAGTCGGTCTACCTGTCGGCGCCGCCGATGTAGCGCGGGGAGGGCTGGCGCGGCTGCAACCGCGCTGCAAGGCTGGCCGGACAGGCTCGGGCTGATCCGACGAGCAGGCCAGGAGGCCAGCATGAGCCAGCCGACCGCGGTCGACCGCTTCCTCGCAGCGGTCCGTGACGCGACCATCGACAGCTGCGACGCCTGGGCGCCGGACGCCACGCTCGACGCGACCGTGCCCGAGTGGCGCTTCCACAAGCGGGGAGCCGACGAGATCCGCGCGACCTACCGCGGCTGGTTCGCCGACCCCGGCCGGCTCGAACAGCTGCGCCGGCACCCGATCGAGGGCGGCGAGGTCGTCGAGTACCTGCTGACCTGGACCGAGGCCGGCGTCCCTCACGCCGGGCACCACGTGCACCTGCTCGACGTGGTCGACGACCGCATCGTGCGCGACGTCGTCATGTGCGGCGGTCGCTGGCCCGCGTCCCTCCTCGCGGAGATGGAGGCGGCCGATGCCTGACGTGCGACCCGTGCTCACCTCGGTCGACGAGCTGCTCGCGGGCGCCGAGGACCGAGTCACCCTCGACGGCCCCGGCAAGTCCGGGGCGATCCTCGAGCGAGTCACGATCGGCGGCGCGCCGTACGTGGTGAAGCACCTCGACCGCGACGCCGACTGGAGCCTGCGCATCGAGGGCGCGGCCGACGTGCCGGGCGGGCCCCCGGTCGAGCTGTGGCGCCGCGGGGTCCTCGACGCGCTGCCGGACTGCTTCAACCAGCCGATCGTCGCCGTCGCCCACGACCACGACCGTCCGCAGCGGTCGGCGCTCCTCATGCACGACGTCGGCAGGTGGCTGGTCCCGGCCGACGACACGGTGGTGCCGCTCGACCAGCACGAGCGCTTCCTGGACCACATGGCGGCCCTGCACGCGAGGTTCTGGGACGCCGGCCCCGACCTCGCGGTGGTCCCGCCCGCCGACCGCTACCTCGAGCTCTCCCCGCGGATGGCGGCCGCCGAGGCCGCGCTCGGCTCGGACCACCTGGTGCCCCGGCTGGTCGCGCAGGGGTGGCCGCTGCTGGAGCGGGTCGCGCCCCGCGCGGCCGCGGTCGTCGTACCACTCGTCCACGAGCCGGGTCCCCTCGTCGACGCGCTCGCGACGACGCCGCAGACGTTCGTCCACGGCAACTGGAAGCTCGACAACCTGGGCACCGACGACGGGGAGCGCACGGTGCTGCTGGACTGGGAGCTGCCCGGCATCGGCGCGCCGGTGAGCGACCTCGCCTGGTACCTCGCGATCAACTGCCGGCGGCTGCCGACCCCCAAGGAGGAGGCGATCGCTGCCTACCGAGCGGCGCTCGAGCGGCACGGTGTCGCGACCGAGCCGTGGTGGGACCGCCAGCTCGCACTGTGCCTGCTCGGCGCGCTGGTGCAGTTCGGCTGGGAGAAGGCGCTCGGCGGGTACGACGACGAGCTGGCGTGGTGGGAGGAGCGAGTGGTGGCGGCGGCCCCGTTGCTGGGCCACGATGGCGTGCGTGGGTGAGATCGGCACGTCGTACGACGCCGCGGCCGCCGCGTGGCGGGCGGGCCCGGAGCGGATGTATGCGCGGATGGCGGAGGCGATGGCCGAGCACGCCCCCGTCGACGTCGCGGCCGCGCGCGTGCTGGACGCCGGCGCCGGCACCGGCGTGGCCGGAGACGCGATGCGCCGGCGTGGCGCGGGCAGCGTGGTCGCGGTCGACCTCGCCTCCGCCATGCTGCCGCGGGCGCCGGCGCTCTCCACGGTCGGCGACCTCACCCGGCTCCCGTTCCGCGACGGCGCGTTCGACCTGGCCGTCGCGGCGTTCTCGCTCAACCACTTCACCGACCCGGTGCCGCCGATGATCGAGCTGCGCCGGGTGGCCGGCGCGCTCGTCGCGTCGAGCTACGCGCCCGAGTGGGCCCATCCGGCGAAGGACGCCGTCGACGAGGTGCTCGCGCGGCACGGCTTCGAGACGCCGGAGTGGTACGCCGTCGCGCGTGCCGATGCCAACCCGGGGCCGGGCGACCTCGCCGGCTGCGCGGAGCGCGCCGGCTTCACCGAGGTGTGGAGCGACGTCGTCGACGTCGACACCGGGATGCGGAGCGCTGTCGACCTCGTGGCCTGGCGGCTGGGCATGGCCCACACCGCGCCGTTCGTGGCGGCGCTCGCGCCCGACGAGAGGCTCCGCGTGCGCGACGAGGCCGAGGCGGTCGTCGACGGGATGCCGCCGCTGGTCGTCGCGATGGTGGTCCTCACCGCGCTGAGATGACCAAGCTCAAGGGTTCGCACGCTGCGCGGCGCTCAGCACGCGCGCTCGCGGCGTTGCCGTCGCTCGACAGGCACCCAGCCTGGCAGCGCTCCGGCGCCTTGCGATCGCACGCGCTGAGCACCGCTCGCCTGCGCGACCCCTCGAGCTTGGTCATCTGAGGACCGCCCGCCACCCGGTCAGCTGCCGGTCGGCCTCGTGCCGCAGCGCCTCGGCGTGCGGCCCGCTGCGCCGCGCGAGGCCGTCGGCGAGCTCCTCGGCCCGTCCGAGGCACCGGTCCATCCCGAGCGCGGCGCCCGTCGCGCCCGCCCACCACCAGGACTCGACACCGACGGCCTGCTCGACCGCCGCGAGGGCGCGCCACGCGTCCTCGGGGTCGACCCGCTCGCCGCTGGCGGCCGCCGACCAGAGGTGCACCAGCCGGCCGCAGGACGCGTAGCGCCGTACGCCCGCCTGTCGCGCCGTCCCGGCCAGCTCGTCGGCCACGCGCAGGGCGCCCTCGGGGTCGCCGACGGCGAGCCGCACCCGCGCGTCGAGCAGCTGGAGCTTCATCCGCAGCCGCCACCCGAACACCAGGTCGCCCGCGATCAGCGGCCGGACCGAGTCGAGCAGCACGGCGGCCGCGTCCGGATCGTCCTCGCGGAGCTGCGCGTCGGCGAGGTCCTCGCACGCCGCGACGCGCAGCTCGAGGATCGCCTCGCCGCCCATCTCCGCCGCCTGCTGGTGCGCCTCGCGGCCCGCGCCGGTCGCCCCGACGTTGCGCAGCACCCAGCCACCGAAGTTGAGCCCGCGCCCCGCGAACCGGGGCACGTCCCGTCGCTCCACCTCGCTCGTGTACCGCTCGAAGCAGGTGAGGGCGTCGGCCGGCCGGCCCGCCACGGCCAGGGCGTGGCCGGTGAAGAGCTGGGCGTGCAGGGTCACCGACGTGTGGTCGACGCCGAGCCCGGGACGCGTTGCCGGGCGCAGCAGGCGCAGCGCCTCGTCGACATCGCCCCGGTGGGCGTTGATGACGCCGAGCCACGCGGCGGCGGCGACCCGGTCCTCCCCGCGCAGGGACGTGAGCGCCTCCTCGATCCGGGTGGCGGCCGCCGCGAGATCACCGCGCGCGTGGAGGATCCGTCCGGACGCGACCAGGCAGCGCACCCGGGTCGGGTCGTCGGGGTCCGCTGCGAGCATCCCGTCCTCGGCATAGCGGAGGGCGTCGTCGAAGCGCCGGTCGAAGTACGCCGCCCATGCGGCCGTCTCCCACCGCTCCGCGCCCGCCGTCGCGGCCGCGAGCGCGTCGTCCTCGGCCTCGGCGTAGCGGCGGCGCCGGGTACGCACCCGTGCCCGCGCCACCCGGGTGCGGTCGTCGGCCTGGAGGGACAGGGACTGGTCGAGCAGGTCCTCGGCGGTGGCGTGGTCGAACCGCTCGGCGGCGCGGGCGGCCGCGCGCCGGAGGGCGGCAGCGGCGAGCGCCGGGTCGTCGCCCCGGCGCGCGTGGTCGGCGACCACGACCGGGTCCGCGTCAGGCCGCTGCGCGAGCGCCTGTCCGGCCGCGCGGTGGAGGAGCGCGGCACGGCCGGCTGTCGTGCCCGAGACCAGGGCCTCCCGCACCAGCTCGTGGCGGAAGCGGTGGTGACCCGCGTCCTCCACCAGGAGTCCCTGCCGCACTGCCTCCTCGACGTCCGCCAGCACCTCGAGGGCGCGCCGGCCGAGCACGACGGCGAGCAGCTCGACGTCCAGGTGGCCGCCCAGCACCGCGGCCGCGCGCACCAGCTCGCCGGCCGCACCCAGCTGGTCACAGCGGTCGGTGACGGCCGCTACCAGCGACCGGGGCAGGGCGTCGCCCGGAGCCGCGGCGAGCTCGGCGAGGAAGAGCGGGTGGCCGCCGGACCGTCGGAACAGGTCCGCCGCGCGGTCGGTGCCCACGACCTCGGCGACCTGCGCGAGGTCGAGCGGGCCGAGGGCGACCTCGTCCGTTACCGGCAGCGAGGGGCCCTCGTGGGGGCGCGCGCCGAGGACGACGAGCAGGGGGAGTGGCCGGCGGAGCACGAACGCCAGCCAGTCGGCGAGCGGCTGGCCCGCGAGGTGGGCGTCGTCGACGACGAGCACCACGCGGTCACCGGCTCCGATCCGCGCCAGCACGTTGGCGACGGCGGCGTACAGCAGGCTCGGCCCCAGCGACGGGTCGGTCGCCCGCGGCTGCGGGCCGTCGTCGGCGGTCAGGCCGAGCAGCGGCGCCAGCAGCTCGCGGTCGTCGCCGAGCACCGCGTCGGCCTCCGGCCGGCCGCGCAGGTGGTCGCCGATGGTCGAGAGCACCACGTCGAGGGGCGCCGCCCGGTCGAGCGCGCCGCACGTCCCGACGAGCACGCGGTCGCCGAGCGCGCGGCGGGCGGCCGCCCACGCGGTCAGCAGCGTCGTCTTCCCGATGCCGGCCTCCCCGTTGACCAGCGCCGCCCTCGGCACCGACTCGGCGGCGACGCGCAGCGCGAGCGCGTCGAGGTGGGCCGCCTGGCTGGTGCGGCCGACGAGCGAGGGACCCAGCGCCGCGGCCGGCGCCGCAGGCGCGTCGCCGCGCAGGATCGACGTGTGCAGCTCCTCCGTCTCCGGAGCCGGGTCCGTGCCGAGCTCCTCGGCCAGCACCTCGCGCAGGGCGGCGTACGTCGCGAGCGCGCGAGCCGGGCGGCCGGCGGCGACATGGGCCCGCATCACGGTGCGGACGGCGTGCTCGTCGTACGGGTCGGCCCCGCTGTCCGCGGCGGCGATCTCCAGGGCGTCCTGCCACTGCCCGGCTCCCAGCAGGGCCGTCGCGGCGACGCGACGGGCGCGGACGACCAGCCGCTCGGCCGCGGCCCGCTCGGCCGAAACCCAGGTCGACCCGGGGGACACGTCCGGAAGGGCGCCGCGCAGCAGCGCGAGACCGATCCGCGCGGCGGCGACGGCGCCGCCCGCCTCGCCCGCGGCCTCCCGGCGCTCCGCCTCCGCGACCACCGCCTGGAGCTCTACCAGGTCGAGCCAGTCCGCGTGCAGCCGGTAGCCCCCGTCGGAGTGCTCCACCCGGTCGCGGCCCAGCACCCGCCGGAGCCGGCTGGCGAGCACCGCGAGCTGGTCGCCCGGGCGGGCCGGAGGCCGGTCGCCCCACAGGGCGTCGGCGAGCGTCGCGCCCGGCACGGGCCGGCCGCGGGCGAGGGCGAGCAGCTGGAGGAGGGTCCGCGCCTTCCGGTCCAGCTGGCTGAGGTCGATCCCGTCGACGGTGAGTTCCCCGAGCACACGCACGGAGAGCGTGCCCACCCGTCGCATCCTACGCGCCGGCCGCGCTGCAACCCGGCTGCAAGGCGGCCCGCGCACGGTGGTCGGACAGCGGCGCACCCGGCGCCGTACCGACCGAGGAGACAGCCATGACGCAGACGCCGCCGATGACCCAGGCCACCGAGCACAAGAGCTTCGCCACACCCGAGGAGACCCGCTCGTTCGAGCGCGGCAAGGTCGAGCTGGTGACCGTCGGCGGCGCCGAGATCGGCCGGCTCACGCTCCAGCCGGGCTGGCGCTGGTCCGACCACGTCAAGCCGATCGCGGGCACCGACCTGTGCGAGGCGCCCCACTTCCAGTACCACGTGAGCGGCCGTCTCGGCGTACGGATGGCCGACGGCACCGAGCTCGAGCTCGGCCCCGGCGACGTGTCGTCGCTGCCCGAGGGCCACGACGGCTGGGTGATCGGCGACGAGCCCGTGGTGATCGTCGACTGGTACGGCGCCTCCAACTACGCCAAGCGGTGACCGGCGGAGGCTGGGTTGACATATCAACGTGATTTGTCCAACCCAGCCTCGCTACCGGCCGGTAATCGGGAGTAACCTGCTCGTCATGAGCGCTTCAGTTCCCGGTCCGGGTGGTTCCCTCGTCGGCGGTCCCAGCGACCCCGAGCACGACCCCCGCGCGTCGTACGCCCTCGAGCCGGCCTACGTGGCCCGGCTCACCGACCGGGTGCTGGCGACGTCCGGCACCACGGTGCCGCTCAGCTCGCCGCTCGACGGAGCGCCGCTGGCCAACATCCCGCAGTCGAGCGCCGCCGACGTCGACGAGGCCTACCGCCGCGCCCGCGCCGCGCAGAAGCAGTGGGCGCGCACCTCGCTGGAGGAGCGCTCGGCGATCCTGCTCCGCCTCCACGACATCGTGCTCGACCGCCAGGACGAGATCATGGACCTGATCCAGCTCGAGTCCGGCAAGGCGCGCAAGCACGCCTTCGACGAGCCGCTCCACATCGCGCTCACGGCCCGCTACTACGCCCGCACGGCGCACCGCCACCTCGACACCGAGCGGAAGTCGGGTGTGATCCCGGTGCTCACCCGGGTCGAGCAGAACCGCATCCCCAAGGGCGTCGTCGGCATCATCTCGCCCTGGAACTACCCGTTCACCATGGCGCTGTGCGACGGCCTCCCGGCCCTGCTCGCCGGCAACGCCGTGGTGACGAAGCCCGACGCGCAGACGATGCTCTCCGCCCTGCTCGGCGCCGAGCTGCTCGAGGAGGCCGGCTTCCCGCGCGACCTGTGGGTCGTCGTCGCCGGCCCCGGCCGTGAGCTCGGGACGCCGATGATCGAGCGCTCCGACTACATCTGCTTCACCGGCTCCACCGCGACCGGCAAGATCATCGCCAAGCAGTGCGCGGAGCGCCTCATCGGCTGCTCCCTGGAGCTCGGCGGCAAGAACCCGATCCTGGTTCTCCGCGACGCCGACATCGAGCGGGCGGCCGAGGGCGCGGTGCGCGCGACGTTCTCCAATGCCGGCCAGCTCTGCGTCTCGACCGAGCGGATGTTCGTCGCCGACCAGATCTACGACCGGTTCGTCGAGCGCTTCGTCGCCCGCACCAAGGCGATGACGCTCGGCACCGCCATGGAGTGGGACGTCGACATGGGCTCGCTCATCTCCCAGGACCAGCTCGACACGGTCACCGCCCACGTCGAGGACGCCGTCGCCAAGGGCGCGACGGTGCTCGCCGGTGGCCGGGCGCGTCCGGATCTCGGTCCCTACTTCTACGAGCCGACGATCCTCGAGGGCGTCACGCCCGAGATGACCTGCTTCGGCAACGAGACGTTCGGCCCGGTCATCTCGATCTACCGCTTCCACGACGAGTCCGACGCGATCGAGCGCGCCAACGAGGGCGAGTACGGCCTCAACGCGGCGATCTACACCCGCGACGGTGCGCGCGGACGCGCGATCGCCCGCCAGATCAAGTGCGGCACGGTCAACGTCAACGAGGCGTTCGGTGCGACATTCGCGAGCATCGACTCCCCGATGGGCGGCATGCGCGAGTCCGGCATGGGCCGCCGCCAGGGCAGCGAGGGCATCCACCGCTACACCGAGTCGCAGGCCGTCGCCACCCAGCGGCTGCTGCGGTTCGCCCCGCAGTACGGCCTGAGCGACCGCGGCTACGCGAAGGTGATGACCGCCAGCCTGCGGGTGCTCAACAAGCTGGGCCGCGCATGAGCGAGGGGGCTTTCGATTACGACGTCCTCGTCATCGGATCCGGATTCGGTGGCTCGGTCTCCGCGCTGCGGCTGACCGAGAAGGGCTACAAGGTCGGCGTCCTCGAGGCCGGCGCCCGGTTCACCGATGCCGACTTCCCGAAGCACGGCGCCGACGCGAAGAAGTTCCTGTTCCAGCCCGCCCTCGGCCTCTACGGGATCCAGCGCATCGACGTGGTCAACGACTGCTTCATCCTGGCCGGTGCCGGCGTGGGTGGCGGCTCGCTCGTCTACGCCAACACGCTGTACGAGCCGCTCGAGCCGTTCTACAAGGACCCGTCCTGGGCGCACATCACCGACTGGAAGTCCGAGCTGGCGCCGTACTACGACCAGGCCAAGCGGATGCTCGGCGTCACCGAGTACGCCCAGATGACGCCCGCCGACGAGGTCATCAAGAAGGTTGCCGACGAGATGGGTGTCGGCGAGACGTTCCACCCGACGCCGGTCGGCGTCTTCTTCGGCGGCCCCGACCAGCCCCCGGGCACCGAGGTCGACGACCCGTTCTTCGGCGGCGCCGGGCCCCGCCGCAACACCTGCCTCAACTGCGGCGAGTGCATGACCGGCTGCCGCCACAACGCCAAGAACACACTGGTCAAGAACTACCTCTACCTCGCCGAGCAGAACGGCGCCGTGGTCCATCCGCTGACGACGGTCACCGACGTGCGCCCGCTGCCCGACGGCGGCTACGAGGTCACCGCACGGTGGACCAAGGCCAAGGCGAGCCGTCGGACGGCGGTCAAGACCTTCCGCACCGAGCAGGTCGTCTTCGCGGCCGCCTCCCTCGGCACCCAGCGCCTGCTCCACCGGCTCAAGGCCGAGGGCTCGCTGCCCGATCTGTCCGACCGCCTGGGCTACCTGACGCGCACCAACTCCGAGGCGATCCTCTGGGCGACGGCGGCCGACGACTCGGTCGACTGGACCGAGGGCGTCGCCATCACCTCCTCGTTCCACCCTGACGAGCACACCCACATCGAGCCGGTGCGGTACGGCAAGGGCGCGAGCGTGATGCCCCTGATGGCGACCGTCCTCGTCGACGAGCTGGAGAACGAGCCACGCGCGCTGACCTGGGTCAAGGAGGTCTGGAAGGGGCGGCGCAGCCTCAAGAGCCTCTACAGCCTCAACAGCTGGTCGCGGCGCACGGTCGTCGCGCTGGTGATGCAGACGCTCGACAACTCGATCACGACGGTGTGGCGCCAGCGGGGGCCGATCAGCTACATGTCCTCGCAGCAGGGCCACGGCGCGCCCAACCCGACGTACATTCCCGTCGCCTATGACGCCGTGCGGCGGATGGCGCGGTTCATGAAGACCACGTCCGTGTTCGGAAGCGTCGGCGAGCCCCTCGGTCGCCCGCTGACGGCCCACTTCATCGGCGGCGCGACGATCGGCGACAGTCCCGACACGGGCGTGATCGACCCCTACCAGCGGGTCTACAACTACCCGGGACTGCACGTCGCGGACGGATCGGCGATCTCGGCCAACCTGGGCGTCAACCCGTCGCTGACCATCACCGCGCAGGCGGAGCGCGCGATGTCGTTCTGGCCCAACAAGGGCGAGGTCGACACCCGTCCCGACCTCGGTGCTGCCTACCGCCGCCTCGAGCCGGTGGCGCCGAAGGCGCCCGTCGTACCCGATGACGCGCCAGCCGCGCTCCGGCTCCCGATCGTCGGCGTCTCCTGATTCACCCCGGCGCGGTTGGGACGCAAGTGACGCACGGCACTGGATTTGCAAAGAACTGGTTCCAGAACGGCGTAACCCGCCCCTCGCGGCCTCGTTGATCGACACGAGCCCGGAGATTCACGCTCCCTCCCGAAGTCCGGGCTCGGTCCAGGCACTGTCCAGCAGCTGCATGGACAGCCAGGGTCCGACCACCCTCCCTCCCCGGTCGGGCCCTGGTGCAGTTTTGGGGCATTTCCCGGTTCCCGGCTGTGGTCGGACCACCCCGCGCACCCCGATACGATCAGTCCATGACGGCCGCTCCTGAGCACGACCTGGTCCTCGTCGTCGACTTCGGGGCCCAGTACGCCCAACTCATCGCCCGACGGGTGCGCGAAGCGCGGGTCTACTCCGAGATCGTGCCGCACACGATGCCCGTCGAGGAGATGCTCGCCCGCGGCCCCAAGGCGATCATCCTGTCCGGTGGGCCGTCGTCGGTCTACGCCGACGACGCTCCGGGCATCGACGACGCGATCTTCGACGCCGGCACCCCGGTCTTCGGCATGTGCTACGGCTTCCAGCTGATGGCGCAGGGGCTCGGCGGCACGGTCGCCGCGACGGGGTCCCGTGAGTACGGCCGCACGCCGGTGAGCGTCGGCGAGGCGGGCACCCTGCTCGCCGACATCCCCGCGCAGCACTCGGTCTGGATGTCCCACGGGGACTCGGTCACCGAGGCACCCGACGGGTTCGCGGTGCTCGCGTCGACCGAGGGCACGCCGGTGGCGGCGTTCGAGTCGACCGCGCGTCGGATGGCGGGCGTCCAGTGGCACCCGGAGGTGCTGCACTCCGAGCACGGGCAGCGGGTCCTCGAGCACTTCCTGCTCGACATCGCCGGCTGCCGGCCGACCTGGACCATGGTCAACATCGTCGAGGAGCAAATCGAGAGGATCCGCGCCCAGATCGGTGACCGCGGCAAGGCGATCTGTGGGCTCTCCGGCGGCGTCGACTCCGCCGTCGCGGCGGCGATCGTGCAGCGCGCGATCGGCGACCGGCTGACCTGCGTGTACGTCGATCACGGGCTGATGCGCAAGGGCGAGACCGAGCAGGTGGAGCGCGACTTCGTCGCCGCGACCGGCGCCAACCTGGTCGTCGTCGACGCTGAGAAGCGCTTCCTCGACGCGCTCTCCGGGATCACCGACCCCGAGGAAAAGCGCAAGACGATCGGACGCGAGTTCATCCGCGTCTTCGAGCAGGCGGAGGCCGACGTCCTGGGCGACGCGGTGACCGGCGAGGACGCCGACAAGGTCGCGTTCCTGGTCCAGGGCACGCTCTATCCCGACGTCGTCGAGTCGGGCGGGGGAGCGGGCACCTCCAACATCAAGTCCCACCACAACGTCGGCGGCCTGCCCGACGACCTGGAGTTCGAGCTCGTCGAGCCGCTGCGCACCCTCTTCAAGGACGAGGTGCGCATGGTCGGCGAGCAGCTGGGCCTCCCGGCCGACATCGTCTGGCGCCAGCCGTTCCCCGGCCCCGGCCTCGGCATCCGGATCATCGGCGAGGTCACCCGCGAGCGGCTCGACATCCTGCGCGAGGCCGACGCGATCGCCCGCGAGGAGCTCACCCGCGCCGGCCTCGACCGCGACATCTGGCAGATGCCGGTCGTGCTGCTGGCCGACGTGCGCTCGGTCGGCGTCCAGGGCGACGGCCGCACCTACGGCCACCCGGTCGTGCTGCGGCCGGTCACGTCCGAGGACGCGATGACCGCCGACTGGGCCCGCCTGCCCTATGAGGTGATGGAGCGGATCTCCACCCGCATCACCAACGAGGTCGCCGAGGTCAACCGGGTGGCGATCGACATCACGTCGAAGCCGCCGGGCACCATCGAGTGGGAGTAGCCGACGGAGGACGAGAGCCCGGCGGGCGGGGTCGCGAGCATGATCGCGCGCGTTGGCTGGAGCCATGGCCGTCACTGCGCGGCGTCGCCGACCCGTCCCATCTGGTCGAGCCGACGCCGGCGATGCGGACCCTCCGGCGATTGCTCGGCCTCACGGCCACCGGGCACGTGCTGATCTACGACGCAGCGAGGCTGCGCGAGCCGACGATGCCGGGCCTCGTCGAGCCTTGCCAGGTGCTCACACCCGCTGGCCTGGCCGTGTGGACCCGGGGCGCGATCGCCGTCGTCGAGAGAGCCGCACGATGGACCGGCAGGCCCCTTGCAGTCGTCTTGTACGCCGAGGAGGAGCGATCCCGAGAGAGGTGAGTGGCCCCACCGCATGATTGCTCATCCGCAGCGAGGTAGCCTCGGGGTGTGAGCGTGGCCCAGCGGGACGTCGTGCACGACGTCCTGTTCTCGGAAGATGACGACGAGCTGGCCGGCGTGGCCGGCGAGCGGCTCGCCGCAGCGCTCGCGGCCGGACAGTCAGCGATCGTCATCGCGACGCCCTCGCACCAGCACGTGTTCGCCGAGCGGGTGGCGGCCGCGGGCATCGACGACGCGGCTGCCGTGACGGACGGCACCCTGCTGATGCTCGACGCCGCCGCGACGCTCGACCTGCTCCGGCCCGACGGCGCGTTCGACCCGAGCGCCTTCGACGAGGTCGTCGGCAGCCTGGTCCGGGAGCGGGTGGCTCGCGGCCCGGTCTTCGCGTTCGGCGAGATGGTGGCGCTCCTCTTCGACGCCGGGCGGCCGCAGGAGGCGATCGAGCTCGAGTCCGCGTGGAACGAGCTGCTCCGGGAGACCGGGGCCGACCTGCTCTGCGCCTACCCGGGCGTGCTCCTGGAGGATCCGCAGCACGCGGTCCACATCGGCTCGGTCTGCGGCATGCACGGCGGCGTCGTCGCCGACGCCGTCTTCCGGCGCCAGTGGCAGCTCGAGGGCGAGCGCTCCAGCGGGTCGGAGGCACGGCGCCTGGTGGCGAACGCCCTGCGCTCCCGCGGCGTCGAGGAGGCCGCCTTCTACGAGACGCTCAGCGTCGTCACCGAGCTGGTCCTCAACGCGGTCGAGCACGCCCGTACCCCCCTGTCGCTCGAGGTGGTCATCGACGACGCCCACGTCTGCGTGCGCGTCGGCGACGGAAGCCCGCACCCACCCGTCGTACGTGAGCCGGGTCCGCGCAAGGTCAACGTCCAGCGCGGGCTCAAGCTCGTCGCAGGGCTGGCCGCCCGGTGGGGGTTCGAGCCCGCTGGCGCCGGCAAGGTCGTCTGGGCCGACGTGGCGCGCTGAGCGGGCCTCGTCCGGCCTCAGGCCCGCGCCGCCCAGGAGCCGGTGAGCCGGATCGGGTTGGTCAGCGCGACCATCTGCAGCGCGGGCACGCCCTCGAGCGGGTTGACCTCGAACGGGGTGTCGAGGCGCCGTACCTCCGCTCGGACCCATGGCGCCAGCGCGGTGGGCACCGTGACCGTCACGATTGCGCGGCCGGTGTCGTCGGTCAGCGCGCCGCCGAGCGGGGCGAGCGGCCCGAGCACCTGCGCGACGCACCGCGGCGCGCCCGTCACCTCGAGCCGCACCGGCACCAGCTGGCCGCCGCGCGCGCCGAGCCGCTCGCCGCACGTGGCCGTGCGCCCGTCGGCCGACGCCTCGAACGTGAGGCCGACCGCTGACGACTCGGCGAGCCACGAACGACCGCCACGCAAGCCGTCGACGATCGCGGGCACCGACAGCGTCGAGGCCCTGACCACCGTGTGCGGCTTGCCCACCACCTGGCCGGTGTGGTGCGAGTCGGAGCTGCCGACCGCCGGCACGAAGCGGCCCGTCGTCAGCCACGTGTGCCACTGCACGACGGCCACCTGGTCGTCGGCGGTCCACGGGCCGTTCCAGAGCTCGACGGCGTCCATGCCCTTGAGGTCGAGGCCGAAGCCCCAGGTGCTGCCGGGCGTCGGCGCCCACGGGTGGCACGCGACCGCCAGCCCGCCCAGGCCCTGCACCTGTTGGGTGAACCGCGCGAGCGTCGCGCGGTCCGTGTAGCGCCAGTCGATCCAGGTGCCGGCGGGTACGCCGGCCGCGATCCAGTGCCCGTTGCGCGTCGTGACCTCCTCACCGCAGACGACGAGAGGCGGCTCGGCGTCGCTGACGTGGGCGCCCCACGTCAGCGGCGCCGACGACGTGTTGTGCTCGGAGGAGCCGATGAAGTCGAGCCCTGCCTCGCGGGCGAGGGCGACCAGCGACGCCTGGGTGTGGCGGCCGTCGGAGTGGACGGTGTGCAGATGGAGGTCGCCGCGGTACCAGCCCTCGCCGGTGCCGACGACGGCCCGCGGCGGCGGTGTCGGCTCCGGCGCGGGCGTCGCGGCGCCGTACGTCAGGGTGACGTCGACGGTCCAGTCGACCCCGGGCGGCACCACCGCGAACGGCCCGAGCGCGACCCGCCACTCGCCCGGCTCGATCGGTCCGGCGAGGTAGCCGGGCGTCGCGCTGTCGGTGGCGACCCGGAAGCTGCGCCGTGCGCCGCCCGACCAGCCGCGGAAGCCGGCGGCGCTCCCGAGCGCCGTGCCGTCCTGGTCGAAGATCCCGATGTCGACGACGTTCGCGGTGAACCCGAGCCCGGTCTCGAGGGGCTGGAAGTCGTAGGAGACGTCGATGGCCTGCACCCCCGTCGGCACCTCGAAGGGCAGGTAGTGCCACGGCGCCTGGACGCCGCCGAACCGGCCGGCGAAGTGGTACGACGTCGGCACGGCGCCCGCTGCGGCGGGCGTCGTCAGGGTCGGGGGTACGACGACCGCGGCCGTCGCGCCGGCGCCGGCGGCGAGGAGCGCGCGCCGGTCGAGCCGGGGGAGATGGTGGTCACACATGACCGCCCAACGCCCGGTCGCCGGTCGTCGTTACGTGACGAGCGCCGGGTCAGCCCGCGGTCGTGAGCCCGCCGCGCACGTCGAGCTCCGGGTGCCGGGCGACGAGCGCGTCCGTGACGTGGCTGAACAACCGCGCGACGGCGAGGAAGTCGTCACGGTGGACGAGGTCGATGACGTTGGCGTGGATGCTCGCGACGTGGTCGGGAGCGGCCCGCTCGACCAGGGCTCGGCCCTTCGGGGTGATGCGCACCCAGGCGTCCGTGCCCCGGCCGGCGTGGGAGTCGCGGCTGATCCAGCCCGCGAGCTGCATGTGGGTGACCAGCCGGGTCAGCCGGCTCGGGTGGACCGCCTTGCCCACCGCGAGGTTCCCGGCGCACATGCCGTCGGGGCTCTCGCTCAGGACGACGAGCGCGACGTACTCCTCGAACGTGATCTTGTGCAGGCGACGCAGGTCCTCGTCGAGCTTGTCGATGAGGAGCGCGGCGCCGAGGACGATGCCTCGCCAGCCCTGCTGGAGGTGGGTGTCGCCCCACGCGAACGCCGTGCTGCTCGCGGCCGGGCCGGGATCCGTCATCACGGAGGATGTTTCGGCCGTTGCGGGGCCCGGTTGAGCATTCAACCGCCGCCTTCGGAGTGCCGTCACGCCCCGACTCAGGATCCTCGGCGCACTAGAACGCGTTCTACTACGCTGGCGGCCGTGACCAGGACCGAGTCCCTGCTGCGCGTCGCGGCCGCGTACGTCCTCGCCTTCGGCGTGGCGTCCGCCTGGCTCGCGTGGGCGCCCGACACCGCGTGGCTGTGGCTCGACGCGCTCGTCGCCGACGTCCTCGCGACCCTGGTCGTCTTCGCTGCGAGCCGGTGGCACCGCAACTCCAGCTTCTACGACGCCTACTGGAGCGTGCTGCCACCGTTCCTCGCCGGCTACTGGGTCCTCGCGAGCGGGGGAGCCGGCGACGACGCGCGTACGGCGCTGGTGCTGTTCGTGGTGTTCCTCTGGGCCGTGCGGCTCACCGCCAACTGGGTGATCACGTTCCCCGGCCTCCACCACGAGGACTGGCGCTACCCGATGGTGCGGGAGGGTGCCGGCCGGTGGGAGCTGGCGGCCGACCTGGTCGGCATCCACCTGGTGCCGACGTTCCAGGTGTTCCTCGGGCTGGTGCCGGCCTACGTCGCGCTCGCCCGACCCGGCCGCGACGTCGGCTGGCTCGACGGGATCGCCCTGCTGGTCGGGGTGGGTGCCGTCGCCATCGAGCTGGTCGCCGACGGGCAGATGCGGCGGTTCATCCGGACCCGTCCGCCCGGCGGGGTGATGGACCAGGGCCTGTGGGCCTGGTCGCGCCACCCCAACTACTTCGGTGAGATCAGCTTCTGGGGCTCGCTCGCGTTGTTCGGGATCGCCGCGTCGCCGGGCGACTGGTGGTGGCTCCCGGTCGGGGTCGTCGCGATGGTGGCGATGTTCCTCGGCGCCAGCATCCCGATGATGGAGAAGCGCAGCCTCGAGCGGCGGCCGTCGTACCAGGACGTCATCGACCGGGTGCCGATGCTGGTGCCGCGTCCACCGCGCCGGGCGGTCTCGTGACCCGGCCCCGTGTCGTCGTGGCGGGGCTCGGGGACAGCGGCCTGCTGACGGCGATCCACCTCGCGCGCCACGTCGACGTCGTCGGGGTCTCGACGAAGCCCGGTCTCGTCAGCGGGCAGGAGCTCGGGATGCGGCTGGCGCGCCCGGAGGACTGGGTGCGGGACTACTGGACGTCGTTCAGCCGCTACCGCAGGCTCGACGGGGTCCGTACCGTCCACGGCGAGCTGACCGGCCTCGACGTCCGAGCGCGCACGGTCACCGTGGTGGTCGCCGACGGGACCAGTGTCGCGGAGCCGTACGACGTGCTCGTGATCGCCACCGGTGTGACCAACGGGTTCTGGCGCCGGCCCCACCTACAGACCCGCGACGAGGTGGCCGCCGACCTCCGTGCCGCGCACCAGCGGCTGGCCGAGGCGCCCACGGTCGTGGTCGTGGGCGGCGGGGCCGCCGCGGTCGGCACCGCTCTCAACCTGGCCGTGCGATGGCCCGACAAGCAGGTGGAGCTCTGCTTCCCCGGCGACCGAGCGCTGCCCCGGCACCACCCCCGCGTGTGGAGTCACGTACGGCGCCGCCTGGTGACTGCCGGCGTCGGCCTGCGCCCGGGCCATCGCGCCGCGATGCCGGACGGGTTCGCGGGCGATCGGATCACCGAGGGGCCGGTGGAGTGGTCGACCGGGCAACCGCCCCTGGCGGCCGACGCCGTGGTCTGGGCCGTCGGCAAGGTGCGGCCCAACACCGGCTGGATCCCGGGGAGCCTGCTCGACGAGCAGGGCTTCGTCCGCGTCCTGCCGACGCTCCAGCTGCCCGGTCACCCGGAGGTCTTCGCGGTCGGCGACGTGGCGGCCACCGACCCGCTCCGGTCCTCGGCGCGCAACCGCGCCGACCGCCTGCTGGCCGCCAACGTCCGGGCCCTCCTCGCGGGCCGGCCGCTGCGCGAGTTCCAGCCGCCCCGCTCGCGGTGGGGCTCGGTCGTGGGCCCGCAGGCCGACGGCCTCCAGGTCTTCGCGCCCTCCGGGCGGCCCTTCCGCTTCCCCGCGTGGTCGGTCACGCGCGTCCTGCAGCCGTGGATCGTCCGGAGGGGGATCTACGGCGGCGTGCGCATCGAGCGCTGACGGGTTCACCGAACCTTCACCGGCGCCACAGTGGCGCGCCCGGGCGCGGCGACCTAGGGTCGGCTGCAGTCCCCGTCCCCGCCCTCTCGGGAGGTCGCCGTGCGTCGTCGTACGCCGCTCGTCCTGTCCACCGCGGCCGCGCTCGCCCTCGGTGGCGCGCTCGCCGCGACCTCGTCGCCCGCCACCGCCCATCGCGGGCCCGACGACGGCCACCACCGTCAGGACCCGGTGCGGTTCGCGACGTTCAACGCCTCCCTCAACCGCAACGCGGAGGGCCAGCTCGTCGCCGACCTGTCGACGCCGGACAACGAGCAGGCGCAGAACGTCGCCGAGACGATCCAGCGGGTCGACCCGGACGTGGTGCTCATCAACGAGTTCGACTACGCACCCGAGGCCGTCGACCTGTTCCGCGACAACTACCTCGAGGTGTCGCAGAACGGCGCGGACCCCGTCGAGTACCCCTACGCGTTCATCGCGCCGTCCAACACCGGCGTGCCGAGCGGCTTCGACCTCAACAACAACGGGCAGGTCTCCGGCGGCGACGACGCGTTCGGCTTCGGGCTCTTCCCGGGCCAGTACGGCATGGTCGTCTACTCCAAGCACCCGATCGACGCCGCCCGGGCGCGCACGTTCCAGCACTTCCTCTGGAAGGACATGCCGGGCGCGCTGCTGCCCGACGACCCGGCCACGCCGGAGCCGGCCGACTGGTACTCACCCGAGGAGCAGGAGGTGTTCCGGCTGTCGTCGAAGTCCCACTGGGACCTGCCGATCCGCGTCGGTCGCCGCACCGTGCACTTCCTCGTCTCGCACCCGACGCCGCCGACGTTCGACGGCGCCGAGGACCGCAACGGCACCCGCAACCACGACGAGATCCGGTTCTGGGCCGACTACGTGCGCGGCGGGCGCGCGGCGTCGTACATCTACGACGACGAGGGCGAGTACGGCGGGCTGCGCCGCGGCGAGAGCTTCGTGATCGCGGGTGACCAGAACGCCGACCCGCTCGACGGCGACTCGGTGGACGCCGCGATCCAGCAGCTGCTCGAGCACCCGCTGGTCGAGGACCCGCTGCCGACGTCGGAGGGTGGGCCGGAGGCCGCCGTGCTCCAGGGCGGCGCCAACGCGACGCACGACGGCGACCCGGCCTACGACACCGCGGACTTCAACGACAACCCGGCGCCGGGCAACCTGCGCGCCGACTACGTCCTCCCCGCGCGCCGACTGAAGGTGAAGGGCGCCGGCGTCTTCTGGCCGACGACCGACGACCCGCTCTACCGGCTCACCGGCAGCTACCCGCCGCCGACCTCGGACCACCGCCTCGTCTGGGTCGACGTACGACCCTGAGGCTGAGGTCCGAGGACGACGGCGACCATCCGCTGGACGGTCGAGCGTTGCCCCTCGGTGCTAGGTGAAGAGGCTGACTCCGCCGGGGCCCACGAGCAGGCCGACGACGATCAGCACGGCCCCCCAGAGGACCTCGCCTCGAAAGAGGCTCACGATGCCGGACACCACCAGGATGACGGCAAGGATCCACAAGATGAGTTCCACGGTTCCTCCTCAGGTCTGAGCCTCGCGGCTCGGACTTGAAGTACCCCGCGACTCAGCCGGCATCCTCCTCGGAAACCACGTGCATGGCGGCCTCCTCGGCGCTGGCCGCCGCGCCGTCGATGCCGACGTCGCGCCCGACCAGGTCCTTCTCGCCGTCCTCGCCGAACCCCTCGTCGGGGTCGACCAGGCGTCCGGCGCGCTGGTCGCCGACCTCGTGCTCGCCGTCCGACTCCTGCTCGTCGAGCTCTTCGGCCTCGAGGTAGGGATCGGGCTCGGCCTCCTCCTGGGCGAGGCGGGCGTCGAGCGGCTCGCCGTGCTCCTCCTCCCAGGGCGTGTTGCCGTACTTCTGGGCCACCGACCACTTCTCGGGCGCGGTGTAGCCGCGGTCGAGCTCGTCGTCCACGTCCTGGTCGCCGAGGGTGTCCTCGGGATTGAGCTGGGTCTCGTCGTCGACGCTGTAGTCGCCGTAGGACTCGCGATCGCCCGGATCCATGTTGCTCATGCCGTCGACGTTACCCCCGGCCTGATCGTGGATACGCTGCGCTCGTGGAGTCCCTCGCCCTCACCTTCTCGAGCGGCTGGGCCAGCGGCGTCAACGCCTATCTGGTCGTGCTGGTCCTCGGCATCGCCGAGCGGGTCGCGCCCTCCACGGAGATCCCCGACGTGCTGGGGCGCTGGGAGGTGCTCGCGGTCGCAGGTGTCATGTACGCCTTCGAGTTCGTCGCCGACAAGGTGCCGTACGTCGACTCGACCTGGGACGTGATCTCGACCGTGATCCGGCCGGTGGTCGGCGGCGTCATCGGCACCCTGATCGCCGGTGACTCCGCGGACCTGAGCGGGCTCACGGGCGGCGCCGTCGGCGGGGTGAGCGCGTTCGCTTCCCACGCGGTCAAGGCCGGCACCCGGATGGCGGCGAACACGATGCCGGAGCCTTTCACCAACATCGGCCTGAGCGTGGGCGAGGACGTGGTCGTGCTCGGGCTGGTCTGGTTCGCGATCGAGCACCCGTACATCGCGGCGGGCATCGCGGGCGCGCTGCTGCTCGTCGGGCTGGTCGTGCTCTGGCTGGCGATCCGGATGATCAGGCGCGGGTGGGCCCGGTTCAAGGCGTGGCGGGAGCGGCGCCGTACGCCCCGGAGCCCGGCTGCGCTCACCTAGGCGCTCCGAGGCTCGCTTCGCTCGCACCTCAGCACAAGCACTTCGAGGCTCGCTCCGCTCGCACCTCAGCACAAGCACTTCGAGGCTCGCTGCGCTCGCACCTCAGCACAAGCATTGACTTTAGTTCAAGGGTCGTACTAAATACTCCCTATGGCCCTCGTCCTCGGTGTCGACTCCTCGACCCAGTCCACGAAGGCGGTCCTCGTCGACGCCGACGACGGCACCGTCATCGAGCAGCGCAGCGCCCCGCACCCCGCGGGCACGGAGGTCGACCCGCGCGCCTGGCTGGAGGCCTTCGACGCCGCGACGGCAGGCCTGCTCGACCGGGCGGCAGCGGTCGCCGTGGGCGGCCAGCAGCACGGGATGGTGGCCCTCGACGCGGCCGGCGAGCCGGTGCGCGACGCGCTGCTGTGGAACGACACCCGGTCCGCCGCGGCGGCGGAGGCCCTGATCGCCGAGATGGGTGGCCCGCAGGCGTGCGCGGACGCGATCGGCTCGGTGCTGGTGGCATCGTTCACCTCGAGCAAGCTGCGCTGGCTGCGCGACCACGAGCCCGACAACGCCGCCCGCGTCGCCGAGGTGCTGCTGCCGCACGACTACGTCTCGCGCCACCTCGCCGCGCCCGGCACCGCCGCGTTCACCGACCGCGGCGACGCCTCCGGCACCGGCTACTTCGCAACCGCCGCGGGGGAGTGGCGCCCCGACCTGGCCAAGGCCGCCCTGGGGCACGAGCCGGCGCTGCCCGCGGTCGTCGCCCCCGGCGCCGTCGCGGCGCAGACGCCCACGGGCCAGGTGGTCGCCGCCGGCACCGGCGACAACATGGGCGCGGCGCTCGGGCTCGACCTGCGACCCGGCGACGTGCTCGTGTCCATCGGCACCTCCGGCGTCGCCTCGACCGTGAGCCGCAGCCCGATCGCCGACGGCACCGGCACCGTGACCGGGTTCGCCGACGCGACCGGCGGCTTCCTGCCGATGGTCACCACCATGAACGCCGCCGGCATCCTCGACCTCCAGGCCCGCTGGCTGGGCGTCGACCACGACGAGCTGGCCATGCTCGCCCTCCAGGCGCCTGCCGGAGCGCACGGCGTGACCCTGCTGCCCTACTACGGCGGCGAGCGCACCCCCAACCGGCCCGGCGCGACCGGCACCTGGGCGGGGCTGACGCCCCGGACGACGCGGGCCGACCTCGCGCGGGCCGCGTTCGAGGCCCTGCTGTGCTCGCTGGCCGACGGCGTCGACGCCCTGCTCTCGGCGACCGGCGACGAGCCACAGCGGGTCATGCTCGTCGGTGGCGCGACCCGCTCGCCCGCCGTGCGGACGCTCGCGCCCGCCGTGCTCGGGCGCTCGGTGCTGCTCCCGCCGGCGGGGGAGTACGTCGCCCGCGGCGCCGCCCGCCAGGCCGCCTGGGCCCTCAGCGGCGCGGCGGAGCCGCCCGACTGGCCGCTCGCCGACACCGAGACCCTCGACGCGACGCCCGCGCCCGCCGTACGAACGGCCTATGCGGCGCTGCGCGACCGAGTCTGACCCACCACCCCATCGAGAGGAAGACATGACCATCGAGATCCCGGCGCCGTCGCCGAGCGACAAGTTCTCCTTCGGCCTCTGGACCGTCGGCTGGCAGGCCCGCGACCCGTTCGGCGACGCGACGCGCGAGCCGATGGATCCGGTCTACGCGCTCGAGCGCCTGGCGGGGGTCGGCGCCTACGGCGTGAACTTCCACGACGACGACCTGATCCCGTTCGGCAGCGACGACGCCACCCGCGACGCCATCATCGAGCGCTTCAAGAAGGGCCTCGCCGACACCGGCCTGGTCGTGACCACCGCGACCACCAACCTGTTCACGCACCCGGTGTTCAAGGGCGGCGCGTTCACCGCCAACGACCGCGACGTGCGCCGGTTCGCGCTGCGCAAGGTGATGCGCAACATCGACCTCGCCGCCGAGCTCGGCGCCCAGGTCTACGTCTGCTGGGGCGGCCGCGAGGGCGCGGAGTACGGCGCCTCGCAGGGTGTGGCGGCCGCGCTCGACCGCTACCAGGAGGCGTTCAACGTCCTCGGCCAGTACGTGACCGACAAGGGCTACGACCTCAAGTTCGCGATCGAGCCCAAGCCCAACGAGCCCCGCGGCGACATCCTGCTGCCGACCGTCGGCCACGCGCTCGCGTTCATCGAGACCCTCGACCGTCCCGAGCTGGTGGGCGTCAACCCGGAGATCGGTCACGAGGAGATGGCCGGGCTCAACGCCGCCGCCGGCTACGCGCAGGCGCTCTGGCAGGGCAAGCTCTTCCACATCGACCTCAACGGGCAGAACGGCCCGAAGTACGACCAGGACCTGCGCTTCGGCGCCGGCAACGTGCGCGGCGCCTTCTGGGTCGTGGACACGCTGCTCGCGGGCGGCTATGACGGTCCCGTGCACTTCGACTACAAGCCGGTCCGCACCGAGGACGACGAGGGCGTGTGGGTCACCGCGAAGGCCTGCATCGACAACTACCTGATCCTGCGCGAGAAGGCGAAGGCGTTCCGCGCCGACCCCGAGGTGGTCGCCGCGCTGGAGGCCGCGAGGGTGCCCGAGCTGTCCGTGCCGACGGTCGGTGAGGACGAGGGCTGGCAGCAGCTTCTGGAGTGGCCGCTGCCCGACGTCGAGGCGCTCGCCGCCCGCGGTGCCGCGTTCGAGCGGCTGGACCAGCTGGCGCTCGAGCACCTCTACGGCGTGCGCTGAGCGGCCGCATCGATGTCCGACACCGTACGGCGCCGCAACGCGGGAGCGGTCCTGCGCTCCCTGCGCGTCGACGGCCCGGCGAGCCGCGCGGAGCTGTCCGGGCGCACCGGGCTGGCGAAGGCGACCGTCGGCGCGATCGTCGGTGACCTGGAGGACGCCGGCGCCGTCCGCGAGCTCGAGCAGGTGCGCTCGGGCGACCGCGGCCGGCCCGGCCTCCGGCTCACGCTCGCCGGGGGGCGGCCGGTCGGCATCGGGTTCGAGGCCAACGTCGAGTACGTCGCCGCGGTGGTCGTCGACCTGTCCGGCCAGGTCCGCCACCGGGTGACCCGCCCCGTGCTCGACGTGCGGGACATCGAGGGGACGCTCGCCGACATCGCCGACGGTGTCGCCGACACGGTCCGGGTGGCGGGGCAGACCCCGGTCGGCGCCACCGCCGCGGTGCCCGGGCTGATCACCGAGGACGACCGCACCATCGCGTGGACGCCCAACCTGCGCCTGGCCGGCACCGGCGTCGCCGAGCGCATCGACGCCGCGTTCGGGTGGACCGACCGGGTGCGGGTCAACAACGACGCCGACTGCGCCGCGGTCGCCGAGCTCCACCACGGCGCCGGCCGGGGCAGCCGCCACCTGCTCTACCTCACCGGAACCGTCGGCATCGGCGCCGGCCTGGTCGAGGGCGGCCGCCTGGTGCGCGGCGCCCGCGGCTTCGCCGGCGAGGTCGGCCACCTGCCGATCGGCGAGCCGGGCGCGCGCTGCGGCTGCGGTCGCACGGGCTGCTGGGAGGCCTCCGTCGGCCTGCACGCGATGCTCGCCGCGGTCGGCCTGCCCGAGCTCGCCACGCCGGAGGAGACGGCGCGGGTGGTGGCCGAGAGGGCGCAGGCCGCGCCCGCCGTACGAGCCGCCGTCGAGAGGATCGGCGCCCGCCTCGGCCAGGGCCTGGCCATCGTCACCGGCATCCTCGACCCCTCGGTGATCGTCCTCGGCGGCTACTTCGAGCCACTCGGCGACCTGGTGCTCGCCCCCGCCCGCGACGTCCTCGCCGCCACCCTCGCCGCCCCCGTTCAGCAGGTCCCCGACCTCCGCCTCGGCGCGCTCGGCACCGAGGCCGCCGCCCTCGGCGCCGCCGAGCGCTCCCTCACCGCCCTCTTCGACGGCCTTGTCGACCTGGGTTAAGGCCGAGTCCTACCTCGTGGCGGGCCGAGTTGTACCTCGTGGCGGGCCGAGTTGGACCTCGTGGCACGTCGAGTTGGACCTCGTGGCACGTCGAGTTGTACGCCGTGGACCACCCGCGTGATCAGGTACAACTCGGCCGACCAGCACCCACAACTCGGCCGACCATCACCCACAACTCGGCCGACCATCACCCACAACTCGGCCGACCATGACCTACAACTCGGCTAGCCGGCGAGGCGGGAACGGGCGTCGGTGATGGCGGTGGCGAGGCTGGCGACGGGGTCGGCGAACACGGGCTCGAGGGCGATCTCGGCCGCGCCGAGGAGGACCGAGTCGGCGCCGAGGCCGGGGACCGCGAGCCGCACCGACTCCAGCGCGGGGGCCATCGTGCGCTCGGCGAGACCGGCGGTGACCTCGGACCGCATCAGCCGGAACAGCGGCTGGAAGTAGCCGCCCAGGATCACCAGGCTCGGGTTGTAGGAGTTCACCACGTCGGCGAGGCCGCGGCCGATGCTGGCGGCGATCGGGCGCAGCTCGCGCGGGGGAGCGGTGATCTCGTCGAGCACCTCGCCGAGCCGCACCACCTGGTCGGCCGGCGACTTCACCGCGGCCGCGATCGCGTGCGCGCCGACGGCCGTCTCCCAGCAGCCGCGACTGCCGCAATGGCACAACGGCCCGCGCGGGTCGAAGTTCATGTGGCCGACCTCGCCGGCGTAGCCGCCGGCGCCCTGCAGCCGCACCCCGCCGGTGATGACGCCGGCACCGACGCCGACGTTGCCGGAGATGTAGATCAGGTCGTCTATTCCTACGCCGGCACCGCGATGGTGCTCGGCGAGCGCGCCGAGGTCGGCGTCGTTGCCGAGCCGGACCGGCACGTCCAGGTCGAGCGCGGCGAGCACGATCGACCCGAACGACACGTCGCGCCAGCCGAGGTTGGGCGCCTGCCGCACCAGTCCGTCCGTACGGCGGACCAGACCCGGCACGCTGATGCCGATGCCCAGCAGGGGCGCGTGCTCCGGCGCCCACGACACGACGTGTCGCACCAGCGCGGCCACGGCCGCGCCGACCTGCCAGGCCTCGGTGTCCTCGTTGATCGCGGCCTCGGCGCGCTCGGCGATCCGGCCGCCCAGCCCGACCCGCGCCACGACCGCGCGGTCGACGCCGAGGTCCACGGCGACGACGTACGGTCCCGCATCGACCACGCGCACGCCCGCCGACGGCCGCCCGGCGGTACGCCGCCCCGCGCCCGCCGACCCGGTGGCCGGGTCGGCGTGCTCGGTGAGCCCGAGCTCCGCCAGCTCGCCGACCAGCCCCGCGATGGTGCTGCGGTTGAGCCCCATCAGGCTGGTCAGCTCGGCACGGGAGATCTCCCCGGTCCGGTGCACGTGGCGGAGCAGGGTCCCGAGATTGTGGCGGCGCACCCCCTCCTGGTTGGTGCCGGCGCCGCGCTGCCTGGTCGTCATCGGTCCTGCTAGACGCCTGCGGAGGAACGTCGGCGGCGGGAGATCGCGTCCACGCTGGCCGCGAGCAGCAGCACGCCGCCGGTGACCAGGAAGTTGATGTAGCTCGCCTGGTTGAGCAGGCCCAGCCCGTTGGGGATGGTCGCGATCACCAGACCGCCGATGACGGCGTCGATCGCGCGGCCGCGGCCGCCGAAGAGGCTGGTGCCGCCGATGACTGCCGCGGCGACCGCGTACAGCAGCTCGTTGCCGCCGCCGGAGCCCGGGGAGACCTTGCCGGTGTACGACGCCGCGAGCAGGCCGCTGATGGCCGCCATCGAGGTACAGATCATGAACGCCGCGATCTTGATGCCGGTCACGTTGATGCCCGCGCGGCGCGCGGCCTCGGCGTTGCCGCCGACGGCGTAGAGGTGCCGGCCGAACCGGGTGCGGGTCAGCACGAACGTCCAGAACAGCAGCAGTGCGATGACGACCGGAGCCGCCCACGGGATGCCGCTGATGTTGAACAGCAGCGGGTTCGGGGCGCGGTTGTCGCTCAGGAGGGCGGTGACGCCCAGGACGACCGCGGCGAGCACGCCGATCTGCAGCAGGATCAGTCCGAGCGGCTTGTGGACCAGTCCCTTCGCCGACCGCGTGCGGTACTTCCACAGCGACAGGCCGGCGAAGCCGACCACGATCGCGATCGCTGCGATCCAGCCGGCCGTGACCGGCACGTTCTTGATCGAGAGATCGCGGAGCACGCCGGTGACCCGGAGCGAGCCGCCCGAGCCGATGAGCTTGAGCGGGACCGCCTGGAGGGCGAGGAAGAACGCGAGCGTGACGACGAAGGACGGGATGCCCAGGGTGGCCACCAGGACGCCGATCACGAGACCGATGACGGCACCGGCGGCGAGTCCTGCCAGCGTGGCGAGCCACCACTCCCAGCTGTAGTCGATCATCACCAGGGTCGTGATCGTCGCCGAGGCGCCGCCCGCGACACCCGCCGACAGGTCGATCTCGCCGAGGAGGAGCACGAACACCAGGCCCATTGCGAGCACGATGATCGAGCCGGCCTGCACCACGAGGTTGGCCATGTTGTAGGTGGTCAGGAAGCGGTCGTGGAGACCGGTGAACACCGCGAACAGGACGACGAGGCCGAGGATGGCGGGGAGCGATCCCATGTCGCCGCCGCGGAGCCGGTTGAGGTAGTCGGTGACGGCGTCGCGGACGGTGGCCGCGTGGTGCGCGTCGGAGTCGAAGCCGGCGCGCTGGGCGGCGGGCTCGGTGGTCGCGTTGTCGGACTGCAGAGTCATCGCGGCCTCCTCAGATCGTCGCCGTGGCGGCTTCGCGGATGCCGAGGTCGCCGGAGCGGCCCGCGGTGATCAGCTCGACGACCTGGCTGTGGGTGAGGTCCCGCGCGGGGACGTCGGCCGCGACCCGGCCGAGGTAGAGGGCGGTGATCCGGTCGGCGACCTCGAACACGTCGTTCATGTTGTGCGAGATGAGCACGACACCCAGGCCGCGGTCGGCAAGGCGGCGGACCAGGTCGAGCACCTGCCGCGTCTGGGCGACGCCCAGGGCCGCGGTCGGCTCGTCGAGGAGCACGATCTTGGAGTTCCAGAGGACCGCCTTCGCGATCGCGACGGTCTGCCTCTGGCCGCCGGACAGGCTGGCCACGCTCTGGCGCACCGACTTGACGGTGCGCACCGAGAGCGAGGCGAGCGTCTCGCGCGCCTTCTCCTCCATGGCGTTGTCGTCGAGGACACCGCCCTTGCGGAGCTCACGCCCGAGGAACATGTTGTCGACGATGTCGAGGTTGTCGCACAGCGCGAGGTCCTGGTAGACGACCTCGATCCCGAGCGCGGCGACGTCGCGCGGACCGTGCACGTGGACGGGCGCACCCTCGAAGACGTAGTCGCCGCTGTCGCGACCGTAGATGCCGGCGATGACCTTCACCAGGGTGGACTTGCCCGCGCCGTTGTCGCCGACGAGCGCGGTGACCTGGCCGGGGTAGACGGCGAAGTCGACGTCGTGCAGGACGTGGACGACGCCGAAGCTCTTGTTGACGCCACGCAGTTGGAGGATCGGTACGGCGGGCTGCTCGCCGTACTCGAGGGGCATCGAGGAAGTCATGTGGAACGGGCTCCGATGTGCTCGGGATTTGTTGGGCGGATCTACATATGCCGGGTGCGACTGGTGCGCGCCCGACGGGTGCCCGCGCCCCGGGATCGCCGGGGCGCGGACGCCGTCAGGTGGTGCTGTTCAGAGGTGGTGCAGGGTCACGGAGTGATGCCCGCGTCCGCACACATCTGCTCGTACTCGCCGGCGCAGACGTCCTCGTAGGTCTGGCCACCGTCGGCGATCACGTCGCCGACGTTCTCGGCCGTGATCGACTGGGGCTCGAGCAGGATCGACGGCACCTCGCGGCCCGACTCGCTGTCGGCCGTGGTGCCGGTGGTCTCCGCCTCGCCACCGGTGGCCAGCGCGATCGCGACCTCGGCGAGAGCGTTCGCCTCCTGCGTGGCCGACTTGTAGACGGTCATGCACTGGGTGCCGGCGAGGATGTTCTGCAGGCCCTCGACGGTCGCGTCCTGGCCGGTGACCGGGACCTTGCCGGCCTGGCCCTTGCCCTCGAGGATGCTGATCGCCGCGCCGCCGAGGCCGTCGTTGGCCGCCAGCACGCCGTCGACCTTGCCGCCGGCGGCGGTGTAGAGCTGCTCGAAGATGACTGCAGCCTCCTCGTTGTCCCAGTCAGGGACGGCCTGCTCGCCGACGACCTTGTACTGCGTCATCGGGTCGAGCACGCTGTGCGCGCCCTCGGCGAAGAGGGTCGCGTTGTTGTCGGTCGGCGAGCCGTTCAGGTAGACGATGTTCGCCGGCTTGTCGCCGAGGCAGTCGGCCAGGCCCTGGCCCTGCAGCTCGCCGACCTTCACGTTGTCGAACGAGACGTAGTACTCGGCCGAGCCGCCCAGCGTGAGCCGGTCGTAGTCGATGGTCGCGACACCCGCGGACGCGGCCTTCTCCTGGATCGCCGCGCCGGACGCGGAGTCGAGGTTGACGATCGCGAGCACGGTCACGCCGTCACCGATCATCGTGTCGGCGATCTGCGTCATCCGCTCTGCGTCGCCCTCGGCGTTCTGGATGTCGCACTCGACGCCGGCCTCGTCACAGGCCGCCTGGATCGCCGGCCGGTCCGCGCTCTCCCAGCGGACCGACGACTCGGTGTCCGGGAGGATGACGCCGATCTTGCCCTGGACGTCGCCGCCGTCACCGCCTGTGTCGCTGCCACTGCCGTTGCTGTCGTCCTCGCCGCATGCCGCGAGCGAGAGCGCGAGCCCGAGCCCCACCGCGACGAGCGCGCTGCGCTTGCCCTTCACCATCAACCGCCTCCTTGCGATCCTCGGCCCGGCGCGTCCGGGGTGGCGCACCTCCACGCGGCCGATATGTTGTTCGGCACAACATATTGAGTGGCGCCGGTCACGTCTAGAGGCAAGGCGAAAGTATTTCGAACCGTGACCTCTTGCACGATCCAAAGGCCCGCCGGGCGCTCCGCAGGGACCTAGCGGGCGTCGTACAGCGTCGTGCGCTCGCGCACCGGGCGGTCGATGCCGGCCCCGATCTCGACCAGCTCGGCGACGGTCTTGGCCGATCCGTGCTCGGAGCCGGCCATCCGGGAGATGGTCTCCTCCATCAGGGTGCCGCCGAGGTCGTTGGCGCCGGCGCGGAGCATGGCGCGGGTGCCGTCGACGCCGAGCTTGACCCAGCTGGTCTGGATGTTGGAGATCCGGCCGTGCAGCAGGATCCGCGCCATCGCGTGCACGGCGAGGTTGTCGCGCAGGGTCGGGCCGGGCCGGGCCACGCCGGCGAGGTAGATCGGTGCGGAGGTGTGCACGAACGGGAGCGGGACGAACTCGGTGAAGCCGGCGCTGCCGTGCTCGCGCGCGGCGTCCTGCACCTTCCTCAGCACGTTGAGGTGGGCCACCCAGTGGCGCGGGTTGTCGACGTGGCCGTACATCATCGTCGAGGTCGTCGGGATGCCGAGGCGGTGCGCGGTGGAGACGATCTCGATCCAGGTGCTGGCCGGGAGCTTGCCCTTGGTGAGCACCCACCGGACCTCGTCGTCGAGGATCTCGGCCGCCGTTCCCGGCAGTGAGCCCAGGCCCGCTTCGCGGGCCTTGATCAGGAAGTCCTCGATCGACAGGCCGGTGCGGGCGGTGCCGTTGACGACCTCCATCGGCGAGAACGCGTGCACGTGCATGTCGGGCACCCGCTTCTTCACGGCCTGCACGAGGTCGAAGTACGCCGTCGCGGGCAGCTGCGGGTCGATCCCGCCCTGCATGCACACCTCGGTGGCACCGAGGTCCCACGCCTCCTGGGCGCGGTCGGCCACCTCGTCGTAGGACAGCGAGTAGGCGTCGGCGTCGGTGCGGCGCTGCGCGAACGCACAGAAGCGGCAGCCGACGTAGCAGACGTTGGTGAAGTTGATGTTGCGGTTGACGACGTAGGTGACGGTGTCGCCGACCGTGTCCCTGCGCAGGTCGTCGGCAAGCCGGACGACCTGCTCGAGGAGCTCGCCCTCGGCCGTCATCAGGGTGAGCGCGTGCTCGTCGGAGAGGTTGCCGGGGTCGGCCTCGGCTGCACGGAGAGCGGCCGCCTGGTCTCGTGACGGCCGCGACCGGCCTCCTCGACCGCCGGCGGCAACCCTGCCGGCCTGGTCGCGGACCTCGTCCCAGTCGCCGTAGACGTTGTCGAAGTCGGACCGGCGGTCGTCGGTGCGGCCCTCGGCGTCGACCGCGGCGTGCAGGTCGGTGCGGCCCGCGCTCTCGAAGCCGCCGTCGGGCTCCTGCCAGGGCAGGCCGACCGGTTTGACACCGGGGATCGCGAGCCCGTCTTCCCCCGCGAGGGCGGCGACGTGACCGGCGACGCGCGGGTCGATCCACGGCTCGCCGTCACGTAGGCTGCCGACGACGTACTCGGGGTGCACGGTCAGCCGCGCCCGCAGGTCGAAGCCGCACTCCGCCGAGATCGCGCGCAACCGGTCGAGGGAGGGCCACGGCCGCTCGGGGTTGACGTGGTCCGGCGTCAGCGGCGAGACGCCGCCCCAGTCGTCGACACCGGCCTCGAGCAACAGGCGGCACTCCGCCGATCCTTCCGAGCTGTCGACCAGGTTGGGCGGCGCCTGCACCCGCGCCTTGGGGCCGAGCACGATCCGGGTGACGGCGATCGCCGCGCGGTACTCGTCCAGCCCGAGGTCGTCGGCGTGCCGCATCGCGGTGTCGGGCTTGGCGCGGAAGTTCTGGACGATCACCTCCTGCACGGCGCCGTAGGCGCGGGTCGTACGGCGCAGCGCGAAGATCGTCTCGGCCCGCTCCTGCAGCGTCTCGCCGATGCCGACCAGCAGCCCGGTCGTGAACGGGACGGACAGCCGCCCGGCGTCCTCCAGCACCCGCAGCCGGACCTCGGGATCCTTGTCCGGCGACCCGTAGTGGGCCTCGCCCTTGGTCTCGAACAGCCGCCGCGAGGTGGTCTCGAGCATCATCCCCATCGACGGGGAGACGGGCTTGAGCCGGTTGAGCTCCTCCCAGGACATGACGCCCGGGTTGAGGTGCGGCAGCAGGCCGGTCTCCTCCAGCACCCGCACCGCCATCGCCCGGATGTAGGCCAGCGTCGAGTCGTAGCCCTGCTCGTCCAGCCACGCCCGCGCCTCGGGCCAGCGGTCCTCGGGGCGGTCACCGAGGGTGAACAGTGCCTCGAGACAGCCGAGCTCGGCGCCGCCGCGGGCGATCTCGAGGATCTCGTCGGGGGAGAGGTACGGCGACCGCCCCTCGCGCGCCGCCTGGGCCGGCGTCTCGACGAACGTGCAGTAGTGGCACCGGTCGCGGCACAGCCGGGTGATCGGGATGAACACCTTCGGGGAGTACGTCACCACCCCCGGCCGGCCGGCGGCGAGCAGGCCCGCGTCGCGGACCTTCGCGGCCGCGGCGGTCAGCCGGTCGAGGTCCTCGCCGCGCGCCGCGAGGAGCGCGGTCGCCTCGGCGACGTCGATCGCGGCGCCGCGCTCGACACGGGCCAGCGCGCGTCGTACCTGCTGGGGGGTCGGCACGTCACTCACCGGGTCAGCCTAGAGGTGGGGGTCATGCTGCGGAGAACGTGTTCCACCCCTGGATCTAGTCCCACCTCAGTTGGGCAACCGGGCCTCGAGGCCCCCGACCTCCGCGACGAACTCCGCGTCCCACCCGGGAAACGCCGACCAGATGATGATCACGCCGCGCCCGCTCCGCGGCGTGACCAGCTTGACCCGGCAGCTGCCGCTGACCGACGTGCAGCGGCCGCCGTCCTCGACCAGCCGGGCGGTGATCCAGGACCGGCCCGGCCAGCCCTCGTAGCGCAGGTTCCAGCTGCGGCAGGGCGGGCTGCCGGCGCAGTCGTCCCGCGGTTCCCACCACACCCGTTGCGGCTCCGACCTCCCGCAGAACCGCCTCGCTGCGGTCCGGGTGCTTCCCCACGGGTACGTCGCGACGACCGTCGCCCGCACGCAGCCCTTGCGGCCGCCCCGCCCGGTGTCGAGGCGGTACGCCGTCCGCCGGAGCTCGCGAGCGTGCTCCGACCCCGCCGGGCCGACGTGGAGTGCGACCTCGGCGCCCGGGACCTCCGGCCGGACGAAGCGGAACACCACCGAGCGGTAGCCCGGCCTCGCCTCGGCCTCGGGCCGTGGCGCGTCGCTGGCGTAGCAGTCGTCGAGCCCGTCGCGGGCGCTGGTGAGAGCGGCCGCGTCGTCGGCGTCGGCGAGCGTCAGGATGGTGCCGGCGACGAGCTCCGCGACGGCGGTGCGCTCGAGGCCGGCCAGGCACTCGGTGTCGTCGAGGACCCACACCTCACCGAGCTGGGCACGCCAGTCGTCGGAGCAGTCGAGCAGCGCACCGGCGTAGGCGGTCGCGTCGGCGGCCGGCCAGGTGCCGGTGTAGCTCCACCCGCTGCCGTCGCGCTCGATCACGCCGGCCTGCTCCAGGTCGTCGGCCCGGCGGTCGCGGAGAAGCCGCTCGGCCGCGCAGGACCGCTGCTCGTCGTCGGCCCACTGCGGACCCTCGACGCTGCCGGCGATCGTCGCCGCCGCGTCCTTGTCGGTCGCGCTCAAGGGGCCGATGCCGAGCCGGCCGGTGCCGTACGCCCAGCCGCCGACGGCGAGGCCGCCGACGAGGACGAGCGCCAGCCCGGCAAGAACGACGGTGCGCGTCCGCGGGCGGCGACGCGCCGGAGGCGGCGGCGGGAGAGGTGGGCCGCCGGGCGTCCAGCCCGGCGGCGGGCCGAGCGGAGGCGGGCCGCTCGGAGGCGGGCCGCTCGGCGGGGGAGGCGGGGGAGGCGGGGGAGGCGGGGGAGGCGGGCCGCCGTACGGCGCCGGCCGGTCCCGAGGTTCCTCCACGACGGCTCTCCTGAGGGGAGGGGCCGCCGGTGCGGCCCGAGCAGGCAGCAGGTTAGTTCACCTGCTGGCGCCCCTGCCCGGGCCGCACCTTATGGGGTCATCCGAGCCTCAGACGGACACCGGGACCTTCCGCTCGTCGGGATCGGCGTCCGGATCGGCCGACCGGCCCGGACCGCCGCTGTCGAGCTTGCTCGGCCACCAGATCTTCCCGCCGATGTCGAGGTTGAGCGCGGTCACCAGGACCGACCTCACGATCATCGTGTCGAGCAGGACCCCGAGTGCCACCGTCGTCCCGAGCTGCAAGGTGAACGTCATCGGCATCGTGGCGAGCGTGGCGAACGTCGCCGCGAGGACGAGTCCGGCCGAGGTGATCACGCCGCCCGTCGACGACAGTGCGATCAACGAGCCCTTCCTCGTGCCGTGCTCGGCAGTCTCCTCCCGCACCCGGGTCATCAGGAAGATGTTGTAGTCGATGCCCAGTGCCACCAGGAACACGAAGGCGAACAACGGGAACCCTGGGTCGGTGTGCTCCCTGCCGTAGATGAAGTCGAACACGAGGCTGGAGAGGCCCAGTGCCGCGCCGAACGACAGGATCACCGTCCCGACCAGCAGCACCGGCGACAGCACCGACCGCAGCAGCCCCATCAGGATGAGCAGCACGGCGACCAGGACGATCGGGATGATCACCTTGTTGTCGCGTGCCGAGGCATCCATGATGTCGAGCGTCACGGCGGACATGCCGGTCGTGAGCGCGTCGGCCCCGGGGACGTCGTGCACGGCGTCGCGGACGTTCTCCACGGCGTCGAGGGCGTCATCGGAGTAGGGGTCGCTGTTGGTGAGCTCGGCGGCGATGAGCACGCTGCCGTCGATCGTCAGCGGCTGACCGTCGGGGCCCGGCACCAGCACCGGCTCGGCGATGCCCTCGACGTCCTGCATCGCGGCGACGACGTCCTCGGCCTTGTCCTCGTTGGCGACGACCTGCACCGGCGTGCTCGAGTCGACCAGCCCGTGGTCGGTCAGGATGCCCTGGCCGATCACCGAGTCCTGGTCGGTCGTGTACATCTCGTCGCTCGGGATGCCGCTGGTGTCGACCCGCAGGAAGCCCAGGCAGAGCACGGCGAGCACGGCCGCCGTACCGACCCAGACGATCCGCGGCCGCGGCGCGATGCCGTTGCCGACCTTGGCCCACAGGCCGGAGGCGGTGGGCTCCTCGCTGCCGAAGCGTGGGACGTAGGGCCAGAAAACCCAGCGACCGCAGATCACCAGCAGCGCGGGCAGCAGCGTCACCATGACCACGAACGTCACGGCGATGCCGATGGCGTTGGCCGGGCCCATGCCGGCGGTCGAGTTGAGGTCGGCGAACAGCAGGCACAGCAGGCCGACCACGACGGTCGCCGCGCTGGCGAGGATCGCCGGCGCAGCGCGGTGCAGCGCGAACGCCATCGCCTCGTGCCGGTCTTCGTGCCGCCTCAGCTCCTCGCGGTAGCGGGCCACGAGCAGCAGGGCGTAGTCGGTGCCGGCGCCGATCACCAGCACGGTCAGGATGAACTGGGTCTGACCGTTGACGGTGAGGTCGGTGTTCTTGGCCAGGAGGTAGAGCACGCCCATCGACGCGCCCAGGCCGACCACGGCGCTGATGATCGGCAGCAGCCACAGCACCGGGCTGCGGTAGCTGACGAGCAGGATCAGGATCACCACGCCGAGCGTGATCATCAGGAGGTTGGCGTCACCGCTCGAGAAGACGGTCGCGGCGTCGGCGCTCTGGCCGCCGGCGCCGGCGAGGTAGTTGTCGACCCCGTCGATCTCCGTGATGTCGTCGATCTCCTTCTTCAGGTCGGGCAGCTCCTCCCAGAGCTTGTCGCCGTAGTTGACCGTGAACTGGAGCATCGCGACCTGGCCGTCGTCGGAGACGAACGGGGTCGGTACGCCGGCCTCGGCGGCCGTGGCGGGCGTCAGCACCTCCGAGATGGCCTCGGGATCGATCGCCTGGATCTCGGCGGCGTGCTCCTCGATCGCGGCGAGGTCGGAGTCGGAGAGGCCGGACTCCTTGTAGTAGACGACGATCGTGCCGACGTCGTACTCGTCCTGGAACTGGTTGAGCTTCTCGAACGCCTTGGTCGACTCGGCGCTCTCGGGAAGCCACGACTCGGTCTCGTTGTTCTGTACGTCGATGAGCTTGCCGGCGAACGAGCTGAGGCCGCCGGCGATCAACAGGACCGCCACGAGGACGATCCACTTCGTGATGGGGCCGGTGAGTTTTCCGGCTATCTGACGGTGCATGTGGGGCAGCCTTCCAGGGACCGTGGACAGAGGCATCGGGTTTTCACCCTGAGACGACCCTGAGAAAGCATCGAAATCATCGGTGCCGGTCGTCCGAGGCATTCGACGACCGGCACCGAGGGTTTGTGACAGAGGGTCAGGCGACCCACTCCTTGAGCTGCGCGATCGTCGCGGCCGGGTCGTCGGAGGCGGGCGTGACCTGCAGGTTCGTCACTCCGGCCTCCTTGAAGGCGGCGATCCGCTCCTGCACGTACGACGCCGGACCGACCAGGTTGCCGGCCTCGAGCCACTCCAGCGGGACCAGCGCCTCGGCCTCCTTCTTCTTGCCGGCGAGGTACAGATCCTGGATCTCCGCAGCCTCCTTCTCGAAGCCGTACTCGCAGGCGAGCTGGTTGTAGAAGTTCTTGCCCTTCGCGCCCATGCCACCGACGTAGAGCGCGTAGATCGGCCGCATGAAGTCGAGGAACGCCTTCGTCTCCGGACCCTCGCCGATCGCGACCATGCCGCCGGCGCTGATCTGCAGCGGCCCGAGGTCCGCCGACCGCTTGGCGAGGCCCTTGTCGAGCGCCGCGCCCCAGACCTGGCGCGCCTTCTCGGGCATGAAGAGGAACGGAAGCCAGCCGTCGGCCACCTCGGCGGTCATGGCGACGTTCTTGTCGCCGAGCGCGGCGACCCAGATGGGCAGGTCGGCCCGCTCGGGCTTGTTGAGGAGCTTGAGCGGCTTGCCAAGGCCGAGGCCCTGGTCGGCGGGCAGCGGCAGCGTGAAGTCGCGGCCGGCGTACTCCAGCGGCTCGCGGCGCAGGCCCATGCGGAGGATCTCGATGACCTCGCGGGTGCGTCCGAGCGGACGCTCGTAGGGCATGCCGTGGAAGCCCTCGATCACCTGCGGCCCGGACGCACCGAGGCCGAGCACCGCGCGGCCGCCGCTCACGTTGTCGAGGCCCGCCGCGGTCTGCAGCAGCGCGCCCGGCGTACGGGAGTAGACGTTGAGGATGCCCGCGCCGATCTCGACCGTCTCGGTCTTGGCGGCGAGATAGCCCATGAGGGAGGGGGCGTCGAAACCGTAGGGTTCGGCTACCCAGATCGTGTCGAGTCCGGCCTTCTCCAGGGCCACTACCTGGTCGGCGGACTCGCGCGGGTTGCCTGCATAGACGAGGGGCATCGAGAGCTTCATGGGGCCAACTGTGACAGTATCGCTGTCACAATCGCAACGGTCGAGGAGGACGTGTGACGGACCAGACGGGGCAGACGCGGTATCGCGTGGCGGTGATCGGCGGCACCGGTCCGCAGGGCAAGGGCCTGGGCTACCGGTTCGCGAAGGGCGGCCACGACGTCGTCCTGGGGTCGCGGGCCGCTGAGAAGGCCGAGGCCGTCGCTGCGGAGGTGCGCGAGCGCCTGGACGGTACGGCGGCCGCGGGCAGCGTGACGGGACTGGCCAACGCCGACGCCGTCGAGGCGTGTGACGTGGTGCTGCTGGCGGTGCCCTACGACGGCCACGACGAGCTCGTCGCCTCCCTGCCGCTGGCCGGCAAGACCGTCATCTCGTGCGTGAACCCGCTCGCGTTCGACAAGCGCGGCGCCCACGGCCGCGTCGTCAACGGCGGCGAGGGCTCGGCGGCCGAGTCGGCCCAGGAGCTGGCGCCGGATGCGACCGTCGTCGGCGCGTTCCACAACGTCTCGGCGGTGCTGCTGTGGGGCGACGACGAGTTCCTCGACGAGGACGTCCTCGTCGTCGGCGACGTGGTGGAGGCCAAGCAGGTCGCCATGGACCTCGCCGCCTCGGTCACCGGCCGGGTCGGCATCGACGGCGGCAAGCTGCGCCTGGCGCGTCAGCTGGAGCCGTTCACCGCCGTGCTGATCTCGATCAACCGGAAGTACAAGACCCACGCGGGCCTCCGGATCACCGGGCTCGACGCGCCTCACTGACAGCAGCGCCGAGTCGGCAGAAAGTGGCGCCGCGAGGGCGGCGAGTCGGCAAAAGTTTGCCGGAAACTTCTGCCGACTCGGGCCTGCAGGTGTGACAACTTCTGCCGACTCGGCGTCGTACGGACGCGAACTTCTGCCGACTCGCGCTAACTGGCGAGGCCGTCGACGATCTCGGCGCCGGGCAGGGTCAGGAAGGCGTCGCCGGGGACGAGGAGCTTGGAGCGGCGCAGGCCCGAGCCGATGACGGCGACGTCGATGTCCGGCACCCGGGCGTCGACGAGGAGGCGCCACCCGGCGGGCAGCCCGGCGGGGGTGATGCCGCCGTACTCCATGCCCGACTCCTCGACCGCGCGGTCCATCGGGAGGAACGACGGCTTGCGCACGTCGAGCAGCCGCTTGACCGTGTGGTTGACGTCGGCGCGGGTGTCGGCGCGCACCAGGCAGGCGGCGACCCGCTCCTCGCCCTCCCGCTTGCCGGCGACGACGACGCAGTTGGCGCCGGCGGCCATCGGTACGTCGTAGGCCTCGCTCATCGCCGCGGTGTCGGCGAGGTCGGGGTCGATCTCGACGACCGCCACCCGGTCGGCGTCCGGCCACGCCTTCAGTCCGGCGAGGACGGGCGGCGCGACCAGGTCGGGGTGGTCGAGCACGGGCAGGGAGGTGAGTCCGGGGAGACTGACGAGGGTCACGACGTCAGTGTGCCGACCCGCGCCGCGTGAGGTTGCGCAGGGCGGTCGCGGCGAGCCCGACCGCGCCGGCGAAGATCCACGGGACGCCCATCACCCAACCCTTGTCATCGAGGTCGACGACGTCGGCGGCGACGACGAGGATCCACACGACCGTCAGCCCGAGGAACGCGACGCCCATCACCAGGTGGCCGACGTTGACGGAGTGGAAGCCCGACTCGGGGCGTGCCTCGGTGGTCTCGGAGGTCGCGGTGTCCGTGGTGCTCATCAGTTGCTCCCTGCGGTCTGGATGTCGATCTCGCCGACGTAGTTGGTGGCGTCGATGGTCAGCTCGGGGAGGTCGGTGCCGGGCCCGCCGTCGTGGACGCCGGTCAGCGAGTTGCCCGACTTGTCGCCGAACACCTTCGCCTCGCCCACGCCCTCGAGGTTGGCATCGACGTTCACCGTGAGTCCGTCCTCGGGCACGACGACCGCGAGCCGGCCGACATTGAGGTCGATGTCGATCGTGCGGCCGTCGAGGTTCTCGAGGTCCTCGATCTCGGTGAGGTCGAGCTCGATCTCGCCCAGGTCGAGGTGATAGCTGTCGGAGACCTCCGCCGCCGTGTCCGGCGTCGAGCGGATCTCTCCGGCGTCGTAGGAACTCGCGACCGACGTCGCGGCGGTCGCGACCGCTGCCACGAGGCCGAAGAAGATCAGTCCGCCTGCTCGGCCGTAGAACGCGCCGACGACGAGCATCAGGCCGATCGACGCCAGCACCACCGCCGGGTAGGTCGAGGGCAGTACGTCGGCGCCGGCCAGGTCGACGGTGCCGACGACGGCCACGGCGAGAGCCGCGAGGGCGAACGCGAAGCCGAACAGGATCGGCCCCTTCTTGCGCGGTGACCGCTGCCACGGCGGCTGCTGCGGCCCCGTGTAGGGCGCGCCCGTCGCGTCGTACGGGAGCGGCTCGCCGTCCTCGCCGACGAGCGGCGCGTTCTGCGGGGTGCCGTGCCAGCCGTGCATCCGGTGCGGGCCGTGCCAATGGCCGTGACCGGAGTACTTCATCGCGTGCTGGTGGATCTTCTGTCCCTTGCCGGTGGAGAGCAGCACCACCAGGACGATGCCAGCGACGGCGAGCGGCCACGGGAACTCCCAGCCGCCGAACGCGTCACCGACCAGCGAGAGCGCCGTCAGCACACCGACGATCGCGAGGGCGACGGTCCGGCTGCGGTCGTCGAGCCGGACCACCGAGTCGCCGGTGTCGTCGGGCACGAGGAGCCACGCGGCGCCGTACAGCAGGATCCCGCCGCCGCCGAAGAACACCAGCACGACGAGCGCGATGCGCACGACGATGGGGTCGATGTCGAGGTGGCGGGCGATGCCGCCCGCGACGCCCGCGATCTTGCGGTCGGTCGTGCTGCGGCGCAGGCGCGCCAGGTCGCGGAGCTCGTCACGGGAGGGGCGGGGGCCCTCGCCGGTGTACGGCGGAGGGGGCGCCTGCGTGCCCGTGGACCCGGTGTCGGAGGTGCCGCCCGGCGGCGGGGTGTCGTTCATGTGCTCCAGCCTGCTCGCCGTCGGGACCGTTCACCATCGGTGACGACCCTGAAACTACCCGCCCCGCACGCGGACGGGCTCAGGGTCGGGCCAGGGTCGTTCCCCCTGCTCCGCGCGGGCGTGCTGTGTGACGATGGAGGTGTCATGAGGAGCACTCCCACCGCGCCTGCGGGCACGCCGGCACCTCCGGCCGCTGCCCCGACGGGTGCTGCCCAGCCGGGCGCTGCCCAGCCGGGGGCCCCCGCCGCCGCGCCGACGGCCGGCGCCGCCCCCGGACCCCGGCGCGCCTACCGCGACCTCGACGGCCAGATCGTCGGCGGCGTGGCCTCCGGGCTCGCCGCCCACCTTGCCGTCCCCGTGCTCTGGGTGCGGATCGCGTTCATCGTGTCGGCCGTCCTCGGCGGCGCCGGCATCGCCTTCTACGCGGGACTGTGGGTGTTCCTCCCCGCCGGATCGCAGTTCGAGTCGGCCGCGCCCGGCATCGAGAGCGCGACCCGAGGTGGCCGACGCCCCGGCCGGATCCGCCGGCTCGGCGACATCGGGCCGGTGATGGCGCTCGGCGCCCTCGGCATCGGACTCGTCTTCGCGGCCGAGTCGGTCTTCGGCCAGGGCGCGCTGATCTGGCCGATCGCCATCGGCGTCGCGGGCGTCGCCCTCCTGTGGCGGCAGGCCGACGAGGCCCAGCGCGAGCGCTGGCTCGACGCGACCGGCCGGGTCGATCCGGCCCGGGTGGTGCTCGGCGACGGCGGCTGGGCGTCGTACTGCCGGATCGCCGCCGGCCTCGGGCTGATGGTGACGGCGCTCGTGCTGCTCGCGCTCCGCGGCGGCTCGTGGTCGCTGGCGCGCGACGTCACCATCGCCGTGATCCTCGGCATCGGCGGCATCGCCATCGTGGTGGGTCCCTGGATCTACCGGCTGACCACCGAGCTCGCCGACGAGCGGTCCGAGCGGGTGCGCACCCAGGAGCGCGCCGACGTGGCCGCCCACCTGCACGACTCCGTGCTGCAGACGCTCGCGCTGATCCAGAAGAGCCCGGCCGACGCCGTCCGCCTCGCGCGAGCGCAAGAGCGCGACCTGCGGTCGTGGCTCTTCGACGGCGACACCACCAACGACACGACGATCGCCGGGGCGCTTCGGGCGATGGCCGCCGAGGTCGAGGACCACTGGGGCGTGATGGTCGACGTCGTCGCCGTCGGCGACTGCGACCTCACCGAGACCCTGCGCCCGGCCGTCGCCGCCGCGCGCGAGGCCGTCACCAACGCCGCGAAGCACGCAGGCGTGCCGCGCGTCGACGTCTACGCCGAGGTCACGGCGGGCGCGGTCGACGTCTTCGTGCGCGACCGCGGCGCGGGGTTCGATCCCGACGCGACCCCGGAGGACCGGATGGGCGTCCGGGGCAGCATCATCGACCGCATGCAACGGCACGGCGGCACCGCCGAGATCCGGTCCGCGCCGGGTGACGGCACCGAGGTCAGGCTGCACCTGGCCCGCGACAAGGAGGAAGCGTGAGTGTGAAGGTGGTGGTCGTCGACGACCACGGGATGTTCCGGCGCGGCGTGATGGCCGAGCTCGCGGCCTCCGGCGCGGGCGTGGTCGACGTGGTCGGCGAGGCCGAGGACGTCGACACGGCGGTGTCAACGATCGCTTCCGCCGCTCCCGACGTCGTGCTGCTCGACGTCCACCTGCCCGGTGGTGGCGGCGTCGAGGTCATGCGACGCGGTGCGCCCGGCGCCGACACCCGCTACCTCGCGCTCTCGGTGTCCGACGCCGCCGAGGACGTCATCGGGACGATCCGGGGCGGTGCCCGCGGCTACGTCACCAAGACGATCACCGGCCCCGAGCTGGTCGACGCGATCACCCGGGTGTCCGAGGGCGACGCGGTGTTCTCGCCGCGCCTGGCGGGTTTCGTGCTCGACGCGTTCGCCGGGTCCATCGACGTGGCCGACGTCGACGAGGACCTCGACCGGCTCACCGAGCGGGAGCGCGAGGTGATGCGGCTGATCGCGCGCGGCTACTCCTATAAGGAGGTCGCCAAGGAGCTGTTCATCTCGATCAAGACGGTGGAGACGCACATGTCCTCTGTTTTGAGGAAGCTGCAGCTTTCGTCGCGGCATGAACTGACGCGTTGGGCCTCGGATCGCCGGTTGCTCTGATCTTGTTTGAGTCTCGCCGTACGTCGTCTGCGTCTCCGGCGGGTCGGCCCGGCCTCCCCGGCCCTCCGGGCTTGCTCGCTCCGCCGCGCTGCGGCGCTCTTGGGTTGCTCGCCGCTCGGGTCTGGGCGCCGGCGCGTCGTCGCGAAATCGCCCGGAGGGCCGGGAAGTCCGTTCCGACCCACCTGGGTTGGCGGCGGCGTACGGCGGGGCTCGTGGTTGCGGTTGCTGCTGCCTCGGTGACGCTTGCTGGTTGTTCGGGGGAGCCTGCGAGCGACTCCGCGGGGGGTCTGGGCGCGACGGCGACCGAGACGTCGGCCGAGGGCGGTGACTCCTCGTCGCCGACGCGGCGGTCGGAGCCGGCGCCCAGTGCGGAGCCGGAGGAGCCTGGGTGGGAGCTTGGGGCGACGCCGTTGCCGCTGCGGGCGGACGGGTTCGGGGTCATGCGGCCGACGCCGAAGGCGTTGCGGGACCGGCGGTTCCCCACGGTGGATGTGCTGCCGCCGCCTCGCGATGGGCGGTTCCGGGCGACGGTCGGGGTGGTGACGCAGGCGATCCGGCGGCGAATGGGGGAGACCTGGTCGCCGGAGTGCCCGGTCGCGCTGGGTGGGCTGCGCTACCTGACGATGAGCTTCCGGGGGTTCGACGGGGAGGCGCACACGGGGGAGTTGGTGGTCGCGGCGACCGAGGCGAGGGACGTGGTGTCGGTGTTCCGCGCGCTGTTCGAGGCCGACTTCCCGATCGAGGAGATGCGGTTGCCCACGACCGACGACCTCGAGGCGCACCCGACGGGAGACGGCAACAACACCGCGGGCCTCGTGTGCCGGGCCGCCAGGGGCACGACGAGCTGGTCGGCCCACGCCTACGGGCTGGCGATCGACGTCAACCCGTTCCAGAACCCCTACGAGAACGGCGATGTCGTGCTTCCTGAGCTCGCGTCGGCCTATCTCGACCGCTCCTGGGTGCGGCCCGGGATGGTGCTGGCCGGCTCGGTCGTGGTGCGCGAGTTCGCCCGGATCGGCTGGTCGTGGGGCGGGGCGTGGAGCTCGCTCAAGGACTACCAGCACTTCAGTGCCACTGGCAGATGAAGCCCTCCGGTGGTTGAGGTGCGAGGGAGCACGGCGCGAAGCGCCGAGGCCGCTCGCGGCCGAGCCTCGAAACCCCCCTAGAGTTCAGCCATGGACACCCTTCGGCTGATCCTGCTGATCCTCCACATCCTCGGCTTCGCGGCGTTGATCGGCGGGCTGCTTGCGCAGGCCGGCGCGGGGCGCGACGAGAAGGTCGTCAACGGCGCCATGCGCGACGGCGTCGGCACCGCGTTCCTCGCCGGCATCGGGCTGGTGGGTGTCCTCGAGGCGGGCGACGGCGACGTCAACCACGCCAAGATCGGCGTGAAGTTCGCCATCGGCCTGGTCCTGCTGGTGCTGGTCATGGCCAACACCCGCAAGGAGCGGATCCCGTTCGGGCTCTGGGTCGGCCTGCTGGTGCTCGCGGTCGCCGAGGTCTGCATCGCGGTCGCCTGGTCGCCCGTCCATTCCTGACCGGGCTGGACCGGGCCTGACCGAGTCCGCACCACCACCGCGCCGACGGATCCGTCGGCGCGGCGCCGTACGCTGGGACGAACATGAGTGCCTCTGAGACGACCCCGCCGCAGCTGCCCGGGTTCGAGCACCTCACCCCCGCCGAGGAGCCCCGCACCACGCGGCGCGGACCCTCCGCCGAGGAGCTGCTCGAGGGCCTCAACGGACCCCAGCGCGACGCGGTCGTGCACGCCGGCCCGCCGCTGCTCGTCGTCGCGGGCGCGGGCTCCGGCAAGACCCGGGTGCTCACCCGCCGGATCGCGTGGCTGATCTCCGAGCGGAAGGCCCACCCGGGCTCGATCCTGGCGATCACGTTCACCAACAAGGCCGCCGCCGAGATGAAGGAGCGGGTCACCGACCTGGTCGGCAACCGCGCCCGCATCATGTGGGTCTCCACGTTCCACTCCGCGTGCGTGCGCATCCTGCGCAAGGAGGCGGAGCACCTCGGCTACGAGCGGCTGAAGTCGAACTTCTCGATCTACGACGCGCAGGACCAGAAGCGGCTGATCACCCTGGTCTGCAACGATCTCGAGCTCGACCCGCGGCGGTTCCAGCCCGGCCCGGTGCTGCACTGGATCAGCAACCACAAGAACGAGCTGCGCGACCCCGACGAGGTCGCCGCCGACGTCCACAACAGCATCGAGCGCAGCTACGCGGCCGCCTACACGCTCTACCAGCGGCGGCTGCGCGAGGCCAACGCGCTCGACTTCGACGACCTGATCATGGAGACGGTGCGGCTGTTCCAGGCCAAGCCCGACATCCGCGAGACGTACCGGCGCCGCTTCCGCCACGTCCTCGTCGATGAGTACCAGGACACCAACCACGCGCAGTACTCCCTGATCCACCAGCTGTGCGGCCAGTCGCTCGAGGACACCTCGCTCGACGACAGCCCGTACGACGACGCGCGCCCCGGCGACGCCGTACCCCCCGCCGAGCTGATGGTCGTCGGCGACGCCGACCAGTCGATCTACGCGTTCCGCGGCGCCGACATCCGCAACATCCTCGACTTCGAGAACGACTTCCCCGACGCACGCACGATCCTGCTCGAGCAGAACTACCGCTCCACGCAGACGATCCTCACCGCCGCCAACGCCGTGATCGAGCGCAACCAGGGCCGCAAGCCCAAGCGGCTGTGGTCCGACGCCGGCGACGGGGAGAAGATCGTCGGCTACGTCGCCGACACCGAGCACGACGAGGCGCGGTTCGTCTCCGAGGAGATCGACAAGCTCACCGACAGCGGGCTGAAGGCCGGCGACGTCGCGGTCTTCTACCGCACCAACGCGCAGTCCCGCGTGTTCGAGGAGATCTTCATCCGCACCGGCATGCCCTACAAGGTCGTAGGCGGCGTGCGGTTCTACGAGCGGCGCGAGGTTCGCGACGCGCTCGCCTACCTGCGGATGCTGGTCAACCCCGACGACCAGGTCTCGCTGCGCCGCATCCTCAACACCCCCAAGCGCGGCATCGGCGACCGCGCCGTCGAGTGCGTCAACGACCTCGCCACCCGGGAGGGCATCACGTTCTGGGAGGCGCTCCAGCGCGCCGACGAAGCGCCCGGGCTCGCCACCCGGAGCCAGACCAACATCGAGGGCTTCGTCGCGATGGTCGCCGAGCTGCAGTCGATGGTCGAGGCGGGGGAGCGGCCCGACGTCGTGCTCGAGACCGTGCTCGACCGGTCCGGCTACTTGAAGTCGCTCGAGGAGTCCGACGACCCGCAGGACGAGACCCGGGTCGAGAACCTGGGAGAGCTCGTCGCCGTCGCCCGCGAGTTCGCCGAGGACCCCGTCGCCGCGCCGTCGGCCGACCCCGCCGACGTCGACGCGGGCCTGGTCGAGCCCGGGCTCGCCGACTTCCTCGAGCGGGTCGCGCTGGTGGCCGACTCCGACCAGATCCCCGACGCGCCGGAGGACGACCCCGACGCCCCGCCCGACCAGGGCGTGGTCACCCTGATGACGCTCCACACCGCCAAGGGCCTGGAGTTCCCGGTCGTCTTCCTCACCGGTCTAGAGGACGGCGTCTTCCCGCACTCCCGCTCGCTCGGCGACCGCCCCGAGCTGGAGGAGGAGCGCCGCCTCGCCTACGTCGGCATCACCCGCGCGCGGCAGCGGCTCTACGTCTCGCGCGCCGTGGTGCGCTCGGCGTGGGGTGCGCCGGCCCACAACCCCGCGTCCCGCTTCCTCGCGGAGCTGCCCATCGACCTCGTCGACTGGCGCCGCACCGAGGCGGACCAGGCCCGGTGGTCGCGGCCGACGTTCGCGTCCGAGGCCTACGGCGGCGACGGGTACGGCGAGGGCGGCAACCGCCTCGGTGCCCCGACCGCCGCCGGCCGCCGCAACTTCTCCAGCGCCGCGGCCCGCGCCGACGCGGCCTCGAAGGCCAAGAAGGCTCGCCCGATCCCCGTGCTCGAGCCCGGCGACCGGGTCACCCACGACACGTTCGGCCTCGGCACGGTGGTCTCCGTCGAGGGCCAGGCCGAGAAGTCGGTCGCCTCGATCGACTTCGGCACCGAGGGCGTCAAGCGGCTGCTGCTGCGGTATGCGCCGGTGGAGAAGCTCTGAGCGTTTGCGGGAGCGAGCGGGTGCCGTAGCGCCCGCCGTCGGCGTCAGGCGCTACGGCGTGACGCCGTGGGCGACGAGTGCCGCGTACGGGTCCACCGGGTCGCCGCCGCCGGGCCGCACCTCGAGGTGCAGGTGCGGGCCGGTGGTGTTGCCGGTCGAGCCGACGGTGCCGATGGGCTGGCCGCCGACGACGTTGTCGCCGACGGAGACGCCGATCGAGGTCTGGTGGCAGTACCAGATCTCGGTGCCGTCCTCGAGCGTCAGGACGGTCTTGTTGCCGTAGGCGCCGTCGTAGCCGGTGGAGGTGATGACGCCGTTCGCGATGGCGACGAGGGGCGTCCCGCTGGAGGCGCTGAAGTCGAGACCGGTGTGATAGCCGCTGGACCAGTAGCTGCCGGCCTGGCCGAACTCGGCGCTCAGGCTGTAGCCGCCGAGCGGCAGCACCCAGCGGTTGAGGGTGATCTCCTTGGCCTCCGCCTCGGCGGCCTCGGCGAGCTCGCCGAGCCGGTCGTTGCGCTGCTCGGCCTGGGCCGCGGCCTCCTCGACGAGCTCGGAGTCGTTCGCGTCGTCGAGAGCGTCGCGGTCGGAGTCGCGGCTCAGGACCGTGCGACCGAGCGCGTCATAGGTGCCGGATCCGAAGGCGCCGGTCTGCGCGTTGGGGACCGCCATCCGGGGCGTGTCGTTGCCGACGAGGTCGGGCCCCACCGAGGTCGTGACAGCGCCGGTGGCGGCGATGGCGAGCGTCGCGACCCCCGCGACGACCGGCACCGACGGCAGCAGCCGCAGCGGACCCTTGGGCTTGGTCGACGTCTTCTTGACCGCACGGCGCTTGCCCGGGACGGCGGGGCTCAGCGAGCCGCTCGACTCGGTGATCGCGGTCAGCTCGACCGTCACGGCCGGGAGCTCGGTGACGGTAGGTGCGGTCGCCTCGACCGAGGCGACGGACTCCCCGGCCACGACCGGCGGCGCGGCGACCGGCTCGGGTCGAGCGATGCGACGGCCGACGTAGCTCGAGGAGGAGGTTGCTTCGGAGGTGCTCGACCGGCGTCGCGTCGATGGACGCTCTGCGCGGTGGCTACCCATCCCTCAAAGCTCCCTGTTGTCCCTGGTCAGGTTCGGCGGTCCGGTTCGGTGGACGCGAGGTGGCGTCCCGGTGAATCGTGCGTGCCGACCTTAGATGATCGGGCACACGAGCCGAAATCTTAGGGGTATGAACTCAAGGTTGTCCCGTTCCTGCACAGGCGAGTTCCACGGTGCGGGACGGTCCAGCGACGCGTGTGACCCCTGTCATGTCGGGTCGGGGGCCCTCGTCGTACGCGGCGGTAGCGGACTAGGGTGCCCGAGGATGTGCGCCCGCCACCCTGCCGGCGCCCCACTCTCGATGAAGAGGACGTATCAGTGGACCTGATGGAGTACCAAGCGAAGCAGCTCTTCGCCAAGCATGGTGTGACCACCACCCTCGGCACGGTTGTGGAGACCGCCGAGGAGGCGCGTGCGGCTGCGGAGGAGTACGGCTTCTGTGTCGTCAAGGCGCAGGTGAAGGCCGGTGGCCGCGGCAAGGCCGGCGGTGTGAAGCTGGCCAAGACGCCCGACGAGGCGTTTGAGCACGCCAGCAACATCTTGGGGATGGAGATCAAGGGCCTCACGGTCAACCGGGTCCTGGTCACCCCGGCGACCCCGCCGGTCGAGGAGTACTACTTCTCGTTCCTGCTGGACCGGTCGAACCGCCAGTACCTGTGCATCGCCTCGGTGGAGGGTGGTGTGGAGATCGAGGAGGTCGCCAAGACCAACCCGGATGCGGTGAAGAAGATCGCGATCGACCCCGGCCAGGGTGTGGATGCCGCGAAGGCCCGTGAGATCGCTGCTGAGGCGAGGTTCCCCGAGCCGGTCTTCGAGCAGGCGGTGGAGATGATCGAGAAGCTCTACACCGTGTTCGTCGAGGAGGACGCCACGCTGGTGGAGGTCAACCCGCTGGCGCGGCTGGAGGGCGACAAGCTGGAGGCGCTGGACGGCAAGGTCTCGCTCGATGACAACGCCTCGGAGGTGCGGCACCCCGATCATGAGGAGTTCGTGATCCGGGAGGAGGCCGACCCGCTGGAGGCGAAGGCGAAGGACCTGAACCTCAACTACGTCAAGCTCGACGGGCAGGTCGGGATCATCGGCAACGGCGCGGGCCTGGTGATGAGCACCCTGGACGTGGTCGCCTACGCCGGCGAGGCGCATGGCGGGGTGAAGCCCGCGAACTTCCTCGACATCGGCGGCGGCGCGAACGCCACGGTGATGGCCAACGGCCTGGATGTGATCCTGAACGACCCGGCCGTGAAGAGCGTGTTCGTCAACGTCTTCGGTGGCATCACCGCGTGTGATGAGGTCGCCAACGGCATCAAGGGTGCCCTGGAGATCCTCGGCGACGCCGCGACCAAGCCGCTGGTGGTGCGCCTGGACGGCAACAACGTCGAGCAGGGCCGGGCGATCCTCGATGAGCTGAACCACCCGCTCGTCACGCAGGTCGACACCATGGACGGCGCGGCCGACAAGGCCGCCGAGCTCGCCCACGCGAACGCCTGAGAAGGGGACGAGAATGTCTATCTACTTGAACAAGGACAGCAAGATCATCGTCCAGGGCATCACCGGCGGGATGGGTGCCAAGCACACCGCCCTGATGCTCGACTCCGGAGCGCAGATCGTCGGTGGTGTCAACGCCCGCAAGGCCGGCACGACCGTGTCCCACAAGAACGCCGACGGTGCGGATGTGGAGCTGCCGGTGTTCGGCACCGTGGCCGAGGCCATGAAGGAGACCGGCGCGGACGTGTCGGTGCTGTTCGTGCCGCCGGCGTTCACCAAGGACGCGGCCATCGAGGCCATCGACGCGCAGATGCCGCTGATCGTGGTGATCACCGAGGGCGTCCCGGTCCAAGACACCGCCGAGGTGTGGTCCTACCTCCAGGGCAAGTCCACCCGGATGATCGGCCCCAACTGCCCCGGGATCATCACCCCCGGTGAGTCGCTGGCCGGCATCACGCCGCACACGATCACCGGCTCCGGCCCGGTCGGGCTGGTGTCGAAGTCCGGGACCCTGACGTATCAGATGATGTATGAGCTGAAGGACTTCGGGTTCTCCACCGCCATCGGCATCGGCGGTGACCCGATCGTGGGCACCACCCACATCGACGCCCTCCAGGCCTTCGAGGACGACCCGGAGACCAAGGTCATCGTGATGATCGGTGAGATCGGCGGGGACGCCGAGGAACGCGCCGCGGAGTACATCAAGGCCAACATCACCAAGCCCGTCGTCGGCTACGTCGCCGGGTTCACCGCCCCCGAGGGCAAGACCATGGGCCACGCCGGCGCCATCGTCTCCGGCTCCGCCGGCACCGCCGCCGCCAAGCAGGAAGCCCTCGAAGCCGTCGGCGTCAAGGTCGGCAAGACCCCCTCAGCCACCGCCGCCCTGGCGCGGGAGATCCTCCAGAGCCTCTGAGGTTCAGGCTGTACGACGACGGCCGCCACCCGCGAGGGTGGCGGCCTTCGTCATCTCGTACGTCGGCTCAGCAGCCGTCGGCGGTGAAGATGCACATCTCCGGTGCGACCGCCCCGACAGCTCTGGCGAGGTTCGGCAGGGCGCCGGTGATGGTCTCGGGCGAGTACTCCCCGCTCTCCGCGACCGCGAGGATCGCGTTGCCGACCCGGACCACCGAGTACGCGGTGCCGTACGGCGGGCCGTCCAGGCCGCCCAGGTAGGAGAACGTGATCTCGTCGTAGCCGGTCCGCGGCCGGTAGACGTCCCAGACCCGCTCGTCATTGCTCTCGTAGGCGGTGTCGCGCTCGCAGCCGTCCAGCTGAGCCCGCAGCGCATTCATCTCGTCGATCGCGTCCTGCACGGTCGGATAGGCGGTGATCCGGCGCTGGTGCGAGCCCTCCCCCTCGTAGACCTCGCGGTAGCCGAGGTGGCTGAGCTCGATCACCCGCGGGATCGCTGCGATGTCCTCGCCGCAGACAGTGGTCGAGAAGACACCGACCTCCGAGCGGTCGGGCCCGTAGACCTCCACTGAACCGGTCGCACCGGATCCAGCAGCGAGCCGGAAGCTCGCCGGCACCTCCGTCGTACCCGCCGGTGCGCCCAGGTCCGGTCCCTCGGACGCGTCCGGGTCGACCGCACCGTCGTCCATGTTCTCCTGGATGCTCGGGAGCGCGGCGATCACCTCGCTCGCCTCGTCGAGCAGCCGGTCGATCGTCGCCTGGCTGTCGCCGTCGGGGCGGCCGGCGTGGCCGCCGTGGTTGAGGACCAGGACCGACGTGGCGTCCCGGACCACCACTGTGGTCTCGCCCATCGAACCGGCGACGCCGCCGTCGCGCTCCAGGATCGCCCAGGCCTCGTCGCCCGCGTCGACCGGGAGCACCTCCGTCTCCGTGCGGCTGCCGCTCTCGTCCTCGGGGCCCAGGGGGCAGTCCTGGAACGGGCCGATCAGCTCCTCGACCGCGGCGCCGGCGACATCGCCGTCGGCGTAGACGGTCAGCTGGCGCTGGCGGAAGTCCTCGACGCTCTCCCAGGTCGCGCGGAGCCGGTCGATGTGGTCGAGGTCGGTCACGTTGACGCCGCACGGCGTGTCGAACACCAGCGTCTCGAGGTCGCGGCTGGGACCGATCAGCCCGCGGCCCTCCGCCTCGGCGCTGTCCGGCCAGCCCGCCGCGAGCGGGAACCCGTCCGGGATGACGCCCATCTCGGCGTTGTCGCCTTCAGGCACCACCAGGCCCGCGACCAGCAGCTCGGCCACCGTCGGCAGCATCTCCTGCATGGGCTGGGGGAAGAAGTCCTGCGCGCCGATCCCCATCGTCAGGACGGCGATCCGGGTGCCGATCTGCACGACGCCGGTGTGCATGACGAGGGCGTAGCCGCCGCCGTCCGGGTCCTGCACGTTCCCGAGCTGGGACGTGTAGAGCGCGAAGTAGTCGAGCTCGGGCGGCCCGCTCTCGAGCGGAACCTCCTCCAGGTACTGGTAGTCGGGGTAGGTCTCCGCTGCCGGTGCGCAGTCGGCAAGGCTCTCGAAGATCCTGGTGGCGGCGTTGTTGGCCGCCTCCTCGTCGCTGAACTCGGCGGCCGTCTGCCGGAGCCAGCGCTCGGCGAGGTAGGTCTCGTCGTCCGAGGTCGTGCTCTCGAACGACCAGGTCCGGTTGATGACGCCAGCAGCGCCCTGCTCGGTCAGCGACCGTTCCGCGCACGGGTGGAACGCGTCCTGGCCATCCCCGGAGTAGGTGTCGGCGGTGTGCCACGAGCCGAACTCGTCGTAGGTCGTCTGGTCGTCGGACAGCAGGTTCGCTTCGGACAGCCCGGCGTCCGGGTCCATCGTGACGAGGAGCCGCTCGGCCGCGACGGGGAGGATCCCCTCGAGCACCCACGGCTCCGCGGCCGTCCGACCGCCCAGGTCGAGGTCGGTCACCATCGCCAGCCGGTCGCCCGCGACGACGGTGCCGCTCTCGAGGTGCCACCTCTGGTCGTCGCGGGCGTCGTACGCCGAGCCCGGCGACGCAGACGGAGGACCGTACTGGCCCTGCCAGATGCTCGCCTCGACGCCGGGGATCTCGACCTGCCGCACGCCCTTGTCGTCGATGTCGTCGGCACCGAGGGAGTCGGCGTCGCACTCCTCGTGCCAGTCCCGGATGACGCCGGCAGCCTCGCGCGCCGCGGCGGCGCTCGGGAACTGGGCGATCGTCTCGTTCAGGTGGTGATCGGCGGCCCCGTCGCCGCCCTCGCTCGCAGAGAAGAAGTAGTCGCGCTGGAACACCGTGGTCGCGCCGAGGTCCTCGAGCGACGAGGGCTGGCACGGGCTCGCCAAGGGCTGGCCGTCGCCGCGCCGGGCAGAGCCGTAGCCGACCACGATGCCCTCGGGCGCCGGGATGTCGGTGGGGACCATCAGGTTGGCCTCGGTGATCGGGTCCGACGGCGTCACCGAGGCGGTGTCGCTCACGGTCGGGTTCGGGGCGGGCTCCGGCGGTTCACCACCGGGCGAGCCGATGACGGCGACGACGGGTACGGCGACCGCGACGACCGCTGCCGTGGCGGCACCGGCGATGAGCCCCTGCCGGCGCCGGCGGATCTGGTCGCCGCGCGCGCGGACCTCGGCCGCGGACTTCGGCATGGTGCCTCCTTCGAAGGAGGACCCGAACTCGGTGAGTCGGTCGAGCGGGTCAGACATGGGAGAGCCCTCCGTCCTGCAGACCGCCGGGCTCGTCGCTCAGCAACGCGGCGAGGGCGGTGCGGCCGCGGCTGAGCCGGGCCTTGATGGTTCCTTCGGGGACGCCGACCTCGGCGGCCACCTGGTGGACCGGGAGGTCGGCGATGTGGTGGAGCACCAGCGCCTGGCGCTGTGCCTCCGGGAGCTTCTTGAGCGCGGCCACGAGGGCGACGTGCGACTCGTCGACAGCGGGCATCTCGGTCGCGGCGCCCACGGCCCGGTCACCCGGGCGGGACGCGGTCTTGCGGCGCCGCCAGCGGCTCACGGCCAGCCGGTAGGCGGTGGTGCGGACCCACGCCTCGGGATACTCGGTCTTCTCGAGTTTGCGGCGGTGGGCCCAGGCGCGGGCGAAGGCCTCCTGCACGCACTCGGTGGCCTCGTCGTAGTCGCCGATCATGGCGTAGACCTGACCCGTCACCCGGCGGAACGACGCTGTGTAGAGATGGTCGAACTCGTCGGCTTCCATGGCCCGCCTCCTTCCCCTGCCCGAGACCCGGGACCCCGTGCACCGCACCCGTCGTGGGTGCTGTCGGGAGGGATACGCGGCAGCACGCCCTTCGGTTGCGTCGACAGTGGCAGAGAAACGCCGGGGAGGGGCGGATCCGCCGGGCGGGTCAGCCCCGCTTGTAGGCCGGCAGCTCCGGCAGCCGCTCCAGGGCGCGCCGCACGAGCGCCTCGAACGACGCCGCCGGCATCTCCGCCTCGGGCGCGGCGACGTACGAGAGGAGCGACAGCGAGCCGCCCTGGCGGATGATCGCGACGTCGTACTCGACGACCTGGTCGTCGGGGAGCCGCGTGGTCAGGTGCCACGCGGAGACGTTCTGGTCCTTCTCGTCCCAGCCGGCGATCGGGCGTACGTCGGTGCCGGCGCCGGTGTCCTCGTCCGGGCAGCTGGTGACCTGGTCGCGCACCAGGGCGACCAGCTCCTCTGCGGCTGCCGGCGGGAGCGAGGCGACCATCTGGGTGAGGCCCACCTCGTCGGGCAGGTCGCTCTCCGGCAGCACCCAGTCGCGGATCAGGTTGTTGCGGAACTCCTTGCCGCGGAACGCCCCGGCGAAGGCGACCGAGCTGCACCCGATCACCCCGGTGGTGGCGTTGCCGGGCGTGATCTGGCGCGCCTCCGGCGCCACCCAACGGGCCGGGTCGGCGCCGACCGGCGGCAGGTCGATCTCGGACAGCATCGCCGGGACCGAGCCGGTGGGGTACGGCGCCGCCGGCTCGACCCGGGCGGGGCTCGCGGCGCAGCCGCCCCCGTCGGGCAGCGCGCAGAGCCGGCTGACGGCGGTCCCGAGCAGCTCGGCCATGCCCTCCAGGTCGGCCGTGCCGGGTGCCACCTCGGTCTCCAGGGTCAGGGCAGTGGTGAACAGCCCGGTGCGGGCGAGGCCGATGAGGTAGGTGGTGTCGGTCGGCACCTCGCGGAAGAGGAACAGCGCCGAGTCGTCGCCGGTGCCCGGGCTGGTGGACGTGCTGAAGAGCTGGGTCTGCGGCACCGTGCAACCGGCGAACCACCGGCGTGCGTTGAGGTAGGCCCGCCGCGCCGCCGTCGGGGACGCCGACGCCTCGGCGCTCTGGGTCAGGGTGCGCGTCGCCTCGCCCTGCGGGCCGTCGCGGAACACGCGCACCCACGCCGCCACGCCGTTGCGGTCGGCGTACCGCTCCTCGGCGTCCTGGCAGAAGTGCACGACGGGGCTGCCGGTCGAGTTGTCGTCGGTGCGGGTCTCGCGCCAGCCGCCGCCGGCGAGGCCGCCACGCACCACGTCGGCCGGGAGCAGGCTGGTGTCGGGCAGGCTCAGCTCGGCGCCCGGGGCCATCGGGGTCGACGACGGCGACGGGAGCGGCTCGCGGGCGAGGGTGGGACGGACGCCGGCGGAGTCAGTCACGGCGACGCCGGCGCCGACCAGCACCGCGGCGGCCGCCACGGCGCCGACGACGGTGTGGGCGCGGCGTCGGGCCGCTCCGGCGCGCCGGATGATCGTCACCCGGGGCCAGGTGACCTTCGCGGTGGCATTCCCGAGCTCGGCGAACAGCATCGGGATCCCGGCGGCCGGGATCCCGCGTCGGGTGGAGAACGCCGACGCGCCGAGCTGCAGCTCACGCTCGGCCGCCTCCAGCGGCAGCCCCAGCTCACGCGCCATCTCGGTCATCGACACGGCGGCGAGCTGGGTCAGCACCAGCGCCTTCCGCTGCACGACGGGCAGCGTCGCCAGCGCGTCGAGGGTGGCCTTCGCCTCGGGGTCGAGGCCCTTCTCCTTGTGCCACGGCCGCGCGGTCGCCCGGCGGCTCGCGTTGCGCCATGTCTGCGGTCGTACGGCGGACTCGGCGTCGTCGAGGCGGGCCAGCTTGCGCCAGTGGTGCCACGCGACCACGAACGCGTCGCGGACCGCGCTGCGCGACGCGCCCAGGTCGCCCGTCATCGCGTAGGCCTGGAGGAGCAGCCGGTCGCGGGAGTCGCGGTAGAACGCGTCGAAGGAGGCTTCGCGGTCGTTCATGGCCGGTCCACTGTATATGCGGCGTGCCTCATCAGAACGTTCGCCTCCGCGGGCGATGCTGGGGCCATGACCTCCCTGCAGTCCTCGCCGGCCCGCGCCAGCGCCCGGGAGCGCAGTGCCGCCGAGGTCAGCCGGGAGCTGAGCACGCGGCGCCCGATCGTCCCGACCTCCGTGATCGGCGGCGCGGTCGCTGCGGGCGGCCCGCTCCTGGTGGCGCTCGCCGTCGCGGTCGTCGGCTGGTTCCTGACCGACGCCGGCGGCGCGGGCAGCCCGAGCGGCTCGCTGCGCGTCGGCTCCCTGTTCTGGCTGAGCGCGCACGGATCGGGGGTGACGGTCGAGGGCGTGCGGCTCACCGCCGTACCCCTGGGCCTGACGCTGATCTGCGCCTGGTCGATCTGGCGGCTCGGTCACCGGGTCGGCGAGTCGGTGTCCGGGCACGGCCCCGACGCCGACCGGATCGCCGACGGAGAGCGCGACTGGACCGTCCCGCTGACGATCGCTCTGTTCACGACCGGCTACGTCGTCGTCGCCGTCGTGGTCGCCGCGCTGACCGCGACGCAGTCCACCCAGCCCGCGACGCCGCGCGTGGTCCTCTGGTCGCTCCTGCTCACTGTCGGCGTCGGCGGGCTCGCCATCGCGCGCGGCAGCGGTCGAGCGGCGGTGTGGCTGCCCACGCTCTCGCCCGCTCTGCGCTCGGGCGCCTCGCTGACCCGATCGATCCTGCTCGCGTGGTGGGCGCTGTCGGCGGTCGCGCTGCTGGTGGCGTTCGTCCTCGACTTCTCGACCGCGGCCAACATCGTCGAGCAGCTGCACGCCGACGCCGGCGACACCGCGCTGCTGACCCTGCTGACGCTGCTGGTGGTGCCCAACGCCCTGCTGTTCTCCGGCGCCTACCTGCTCGGCCCCGGATTCTCGGTCGGCACCGGCACGGTCGTCTCGCCCGCCGAGGTGGTGCTCGGGCCTCTGCCGATGTTCCCCCTGCTCGCGGCGCTCCCCGACAACGGGCCGACACCTGGCTGGACCATGGCCCTCCTCGCCACGCCGGTCGTGCTTGCGGCCGTCGTCTCCGCGTGGACCCAGCGGTCGCAGCGGCTGCCCTGGGACCAGGCCGCCATCCGCGGCTGCGGCGGCGGCCTCGCCGCGGGCGTGGTGCTGGGCGCGCTGACCCTCGTCGCCGGGGGCGCCGTCGGTCCCGGCCGCCTCCGCGAGGTCGGCCCCGACACGATCGACGTCCTCCTCCACGCCGTCACCGGCTTCGGCATCGGCGGGCTGCTCGGCGCGCTGGCGATGGTGGGCTGGCAGCGCCGTACGCTCCTGGTCGCCCGGCTGCGCGCCCGCCTCGGCCGCGCCTGAGTGACGTCGGCCACTTCGCCGAAAGCGCAGGTCGCGGAGCGCGGAGAGACGTAGGGTGTGGGTGGCCGGGCCCCACAGACCGACCACCCACACGGCCATGACGTCTACGTCTGACCTTCGGGGGGAGTACCCACCCGTGTCGTCACTAGACTCCCCGCCGTGCCTGCCACTCCCGCGCGTCTCGTCGTCCTCGTCTCCGGCAGCGGGACCAACCTCCAGGCGCTGCTCGACGCGTGTGCCGATCCGTCGTACGGCGCGCAGGTGGTGGCCGTCGGGGCGGATCGAGACGGCATCGAGGGGCTGGCGCGCGCGGAGCGCGCCGGCGTACCCACGTTCACCGCACGGGTGAAGGACTTCCCGTCGCGCGACGCCTGGGACCGGGCGCTCGCCGACGAGGTCGCCGCCTTCGCGCCCGACCTCGTCGTGCTGGCCGGGTTCATGAAGCTGGTCGGGCCCGCGTTCCTCGACGCGTACGGCGGCCGCACGCTCAACACCCACCCGGCGCTGTCCCCGTCGTTCCCGGGCATGCAGGGGCCGGCGGACGCCCTGGCCTACGGCGTCAAGGTGACCGGAGCGACGCTGTTCGTCGTCGACGCCGGCGTCGACACGGGCGCAATCGTGGCGCAGACCACGGTGCCGGTCGAGGACGACGACACCGTCGAGTCGCTGCACGAGCGGATCAAGGTCGCCGAGCGCGCCATGCTGGTCGACAGCGTCGGCCGGATCGCCCGCGAGGGCCTGCGCGTGGACGGCCGCCGGGTTCGCTTCGGGGCGTGACCCGTCGCTAGAGTGCGCAGCACACGACTGGCGCAGGTGGGGGACCACCGGGGAGTGAAGAGCCGGCATCGACCGCCTGGGTGCCTCTCATCGTGAAGCACCGACCCGATGAGGAGAACCACTGACGTGAGCGACGCCCGGATCCCGATCAAGCGAGCACTCGTCTCCGTCTTCGACAAGACCGGTCTCGACGACCTGGTCCGCGGGCTGGCCGACGCCGGCGTGGAGCTGGTGTCGACCGGCGGCTCGGCCGCCCTCATCGAGTCGCTCGGTCTGCCGGTCACCAAGGTCGAGGACCTCACCGGGTTCCCCGAGTGCCTCGACGGCCGCGTGAAGACCCTGCACCCGAAGGTGCACGCCGGCATCCTCGCCGACCGCCGCCTGCCCGAGCACGTCCAGCAGCTCGAGGAGCTCGGCGTCGCGCCGTTCGACCTGGTCGTGGTGAACCTCTATCCGTTCACCGAGACCGTGATGTCGGGCGCCACCCCGCAGGAGTGCATCGAGAAGATCGACATCGGCGGCCCGTCGATGGTGCGCGCCGCGGCGAAGAACCACGCCTCGGTCGCGATCGTGACCGACGGCGCCGACTACGTCCGGGCGCTGGAGGCCGCGCGCGCCGGCGGCTTCACCCTCGCCGAGCGGGAGGCGCTCGCCGCCAAGGCGTTCGTCCACACCGCGACCTACGACGTGCACGTCGCCTCGTGGATGGGCAACGTCGTGACCGACACCTCCGAGGGCACCGGCTTCCCGGCCTGGGCCGGCGCGACCTGGGACAAGGCGGCCGTCCTGCGCTACGGCGAGAACCCGCACCAGCCCGCCGCGCTCTACCGCCACGGCTTCGGCCCCGGCGGCCTCGCGGCCGCCGAGCAGCTGCACGGCAAGGAGATGTCCTACAACAACTACGTCGACACCGACGCGGCCCGGCGGGCGGCGTACGACCTCGACGAGCCGGCCGTGGCGATCATCAAGCACGCCAACCCCTGCGGCATCGCCGTGGGCGGCGACGTGGCCGAGGCCCACCGGCGCGCGCACGAGTGCGACCCGGTCTCCGCGTTCGGCGGCGTGATCGCGGCCAACCGCCCGGTCTCGGTCGCGATGGCCGAGCAGGTCGCCGAGATCTTCACCGAGGTCATCGTCGCCCCTGGCTACGACGACGGTGCTGTCGAGGTGCTGCAGCGGAAGAAGAACATCCGCATCCTCGTCGCCGAGGACCTCGCGCCCGGGGGCGTCGAGACCCGCCCGATCAGCGGCGGCCTGCTGATGCAGCACGCCGACCGCTTCCAGGCCGACGGCGACGACCCGGCCGCCTGGACGCTGGCGACCGGCGACGCCGCGGACGAGCAGACCCTCGCCGACCTGGCGTTCGCGTGGCGCGCCGTCCGGGCCGCCAAGTCCAACGCGATCCTGCTCGCGAGCGGCGGTGCGTCGGTCGGCATCGGCATGGGCCAGGTCAACCGTGTGGACTCGTGCCGGCTCGCCGTCGAGCGCGCCAACTCCCTCGTCGAGGGGGCGGAGCGCGCGCGAGGCGCCGTCGCCGCGTCCGACGCCTTCTTCCCGTTCGCCGACGGCCCCCAGATCCTGCTCGACGCCGGCGTGAAGGCGATCGTGCAGCCGGGCGGCTCGGTGCGCGACGAGGAGACGATCGAGGCCTGCAAGGCTGCGGGCGTCACCATGTACTTCACCGGCACCCGGCACTTCGCGCACTGAGAGGGACGAACACACCGTGACCGCACAGAAGCTCGACGGGTCCGCCACCGCGGCGGCGATCAAGGACGAGCTGCGCGAGCGCGTGGCCATGCTGAAGGAGCAGGGCATCACGCCCGGCCTCGGCACCGTCCTGGTCGGCGACGACCCGGGCTCGCGCTGGTACGTCAACGGCAAGCACAAGGACTGCGCCGAGGTCGGCATCGCGTCGATCCGCGTCGACCTGCCCGAGACCGCGAGCCAGGAGGAGATCGAGCAGGCGGTGCTCGACCTCAACGCCGACCCCGCCTGCACCGGCTACATCGTCCAGCTCCCGCTCCCGCGCGGCCGTGACGAGCTGCGCGTGCTCGGCATGATCGACCCCGCCAAGGACGCCGACGGCCTCCACCCGACCAACCTGGGCTGGCTGGTCCTGGGGCACGAGGCGCCGCTGCCCTGCACGCCGTACGGCATCGTCGAGCTGCTGCGCCGCCACGACGTCCCGATCGCGGGCGCCAAGGTGGTCGTCGTCGGCCGCGGCATCACCGTCGGCCGCCCGCTCGGCCTGCTCCTGACCCGCCGCTCCGAGAACGCCACGGTGACGCTCTGCCACACCGGCACCGTCGACCTCGCCGCGCACGTGCGCGAGGCCGACATCGTCGTCGCCGCGGCCGGCGTCCCCGGCATCGTCACCGGCGAGATGGTCAAGCCCGGCGCCGCCGTGCTCGACGTCGGCGTCTCGCGGGTCGAGGGCAAGCTCGCGGGCGACGTCGCCCCCGACGTGTGGGAGACCGCGGGCTGGGTGTCGCCCAACCCGGGCGGCGTCGGCCCGATGACCCGCGCCATGCTGCTCGCCAACGTCGTGTCGATGGCCGAGAAGGCCGCCGGACGAGCACACTGAGGGACGTGACCCTCATCGAGGACCAGAACGAGGAGCACGACGCCGGCGTCGCTCCGGAGGCCGACGCGGAGGAGCCGCGCCGCTACCCGTCGACGATCGGCGGCGCGCTCTACCTCTGCGTGCTCCTGGCGATGGGTGCGGGCCTGGTGCTCGTCGCCTTCGCCGACTGGCGGGTCGGCATCCGGGTCATCGCCGGCGCCCTCGCCGCCGCCGCGGTCTTCCGGCTGGTGCTGCCCCAGAAGGACGCCGGCATGCTCGCCGTACGGCGCCGCTGGGTCGACGTCGTGGTCGTGGGCAGCGTCAGCGCCGTCCTGTTCTTCCTCGCCTCGAGCATCCCCGACCAGCCCGGCCTCTAGCGCCGAGTCGGCTCATCTTCACGCCTGAAATAGCGCGAGTCGGCCCATCTTCACCAGGATGCCGAGTCGGCGCGTGATCACGCGCCGACTCGGCCCTTCTCAAGCGTGAAGACGAGCCGACTCGGCGTCGGTCAGATGAGGCCCAGCTCCGTGACGGCGTTCTTCTCGTCGGCGAGCTCGGCGACCGAGGCGTCGATCTTCGCGCGGGAGAAGTCGTCGATGTCGAGGCCCTGGACGATGCTCCAGTCGCCGTTCGCGGTGGTGACCGGGAACGAGGAGACCAGGCCCTCCGGCACGCCGTAGGAGCCGTCGGAGACGACGGCCATCGAGACCCAGTCGCCCTCGGGGGTGCCGTGCAGCCAGTCGCGAGCGGCGTCGCACGTGGCGGAGGCGGCCGACGCGGCGGACGAGGCGCCGCGCGCGTCGATGATCGCCGCGCCGCGCTTGGCGACGGTCGGGATGAAGGTGTTCTCGAGCCAGTCCTGGTCGCCGACGACCTCGGCGGCGTTGCGGCCGCCGATCTCGGCGTGGAAGAGGTCGGGGTACTGCGTCGCCGAGTGGTTGCCCCAGATCGTCATCTTCTTGATGTCGGTGACCTTGGCGCCGGTCTTGGCGGCGAGCTGCGAGATCGCGCGGTTGTGGTCGAGGCGGGTGAGCGCCGAGAACCGCTCCTTGGGGATGTCGGGCGCGTTGCTGGCCGCGATCAGCGCGTTGGTGTTGGCCGGGTTGCCGGTCACGCCCACCCGGACGTCGTCGGCGGCGACGGCGTTGAGCGCCTTGCCCTGCGCGGTGAAGATCGCGCCGTTGGCGGACAGCAGGTCGCCGCGCTCCATGCCCGGGCCGCGGGGGCGGGCGCCGACGAGCAGCGCGAGGTTGACGCCGTCGAAGATCTTCTCCGGGTCGGCGCCGATCTCGATGCCGGCGAGGTTCGGGAAGGCGCAGTCGTCGAGCTCCATGACGACACCCTCGAGGGCCTTGAGGGCCGGCTCGATCTCGAGCAGGCGCAGCTCGACGGGGCGGTCGCCGGCGATCGCTCCGCTGGCGATGCGGAACAGCAGGCTGTAGCCGATCTGACCGGCGGCGCCGGTCACGGCCACCTTCAGGGGCGTGTCGCTCACGAGAACTCCTTCATTGGATCAGACGAGGCGGGGAGTGCTCTGGACGCTAGCAGCGGGACGACCCGTGGTCGCACGCGGGCACCGCTGCTGGAACGATGCCTCCGTGCGCCGCTCGACGATCGCTGTCCTCTGCCTGGCCGTCAGCACGCTGGCCGCCTGCGGCTCGGCCTCGGCGCCGTACGACCCCACCGGCGTGGACGAGCTCACGATCCCGACCCCGTCGCCCGACCCGGACGACTTCGCCGCGGAGGTCACCAACCGGTGGCTGCCGCTTGCGCGGGTCGAGGCCTGGGAGTACGACGACCGCGCGCGGATGTCCGTGCTCGGCACGGCGACGCAGGACGGGTTCGCGCTCGTCGAGCTCGCGACCACCGAGCCCGGCGAGCCGGCAGACGGGGCCGTCGACCTCTACGCCCAGGACGACGACGGCAACGTGTGGTGGATGGGGCGCGACGACGCGCTGTTCGCCGAGCCCGGCCTGGCGATGCCCGCCGAACCGCGCCTCGGCGACGGCTTCGTGATGGCCGACGCCCCCGGCCTCGAGGTCCGCGCGGAGGTCGTCGGCGTCGACGAGACGGTGTCCGTCCCGGCGGGGGAGTACGACGAGGTGGTCGTGCTGGAGGTGCACGACGACGAGGGGGAGCGTCGCGAGTACTTCGCCGCGGGCGTGGGCTTGGTGGCGGTCGAGACCGGAAATGACACGAGGGGGCTCCTCCGCGTGGAGGAACCCCCTTCGTGAGGGAGGAGGCCGCTGCTACTGCGGCGGCCGGACCTGCGTCTGGTCACCGCCGGCCGGCGGCGCCCAGCCGCCCTGCTGGCCGGGCTGCTGCGGAGCGGGCTGCTGCTGCTGCGCCGGGATCCACTGCTGGGCGGCGGGGTCCCACTGCCAGCCGTCCTGGATGATCGGCTGCTCCTGCTGCGCGGGCTGCTGGCCGGCCTGCTGCGGGTAGTCCTGCTGGTTCCACTGCTGCTCGAACGCGTTGGGCGCGCCGAGGCCCGGCACACCCGCGGCGACGCGGGCGCCGCCACCGAGGCCCGAGCCCGGCACCGGGTCGGCCCCGCGGCCGAACAGCAGCGGGTAGGCGAAGCCCATCACCGCAGCGCCGACCAGCGGCGCGACGATGAAGACCCACTGCTGCAGGATCTGGTCGCCGTCGAACGTGAAGATGCCGGGGCCGATCGAGCGCGCCGGGTTGACCGACGTGCCGGTGGCGGGGATGCCGACGAAGTGGATCGCGGCCAGCGCGAGGCCGATCGCCAGCGGCGCGAACGCCACCGTGTCGTTGCGCTCGTCGGTGACCGCGAGGATCACGAGCACGAAGATCGCGGTGAGCACGATCTCGAGCAGCAGGGCGGCCCACCACTCGTAGCCGCTGCCCTGGTCGCCGAACAGGTTCGCGCCGATGCCGTCGCGGGAGGAGTCGTAGCCGTCGAAGCCGTGGAGCAGCACCCACAGCACCAGCGCGCCGACGAGGCCGCCCACGACCTGCGCGGCGGCGTACAGGGCCGCGTTGGTCCACGAGATGCGTCCGGCGAGCGCGGCGCCCACGGAGACGGCCGGGTTGAAGTGACCGCCCGAGATGCGGCCGAAGGCGTAGGCCATCATCACGATCGCGATGCCGAACGCGAGTCCGGTCGCGGCGATGTCGACGCCGGTCATCACGGCGGCGCCGCAGCCGATGACCACGAGCACCATGGTGCCGATCGCCTCGGCGGCGAGCTTCTGGACGAGGGTGGGTGGGGTCACTGCCGGTGTGACGGCAGCTGTCGCGTCAGTCATGACTAGCTCTCTTCCTCGGAACGGGCTCCCGAAAACCAGCCGGGTTCAACCGAACTGTAGCGATCCGGAGGCGTTTGCCGCGTCTCCCTCGCGGTGCGAGGCTGGGCCGGTCGGGACCCCGTGAGATATCTTGACGTCAAGCAACTTCGTCCAACCTCAGGAGCGACGCCGCACCATGGCCAACGAACTGACCGCCGGGTCGATCATCTACACCCACACCGACGAGGCGCCGCTGCTGGCGACGTTCTCGTTCCTCCCGATCATCGAGGCGTACGCCGCGAAGGCCGGCGTCTCGGTCGAGACCCGCGACATCTCGGTGGCCGCGCGCATCCTCGCGCAGTTCGGCCTGGCCGACGACGCGCTCGCCGAGCTGGGCGAGCTCGCGACGAAGCCCGAGGCCAACATCATCAAGCTGCCCAACATCTCCGCCTCGATCCCGCAGCTGAAGGCGGCGATCAAGGAGCTGCAGGCCAAGGGCTTCGACATCCCCGACTACCCGGAGAGCCCCGACAACGACGCCGAGCGCGAGGCCCGCGCGAAGTACGACAAGGTCAAGGGATCCGCGGTCAACCCGGTCCTGCGCGAGGGCAACTCCGACCGCCGCGCTCCCGCCGCGGTGAAGAACTACGCGAAGTCGCACCCCCACCGCATGGGCGAGTGGACCTCCGACTCCAAGACCAACGTGGCGACCATGGGCCAGCGCGACTTCCGCTCCAACGAGAAGTCCGTCGTGATCCCCGCCGACGACACCCTCCGCATCGAGCACGTCGCCGCCGACGGCACGGTGACCGTCCTCAAGGAGTCGGTCCCGGTGCTCGCCGGCGAGGTCGTCGACGGCACGTTCATGGACGTCGAGGCGCTCGAGGAGTTCCTCGCCGGCGCCATCCAGCGCGCCAAGGACGAGGACGTGCTGTTCTCGCTCCACCTGAAGGCCACGATGATGAAGGTCTCCGACCCGATCATCTTCGGCCACGTCGTGAAGACGTTCTTCCGGCCCGTCTTCGAGCAGTACGGCGCCAACCTCGCCAAGGCCGAGCTGTCGCCCAACGACGGCCTCGGCGGCATCCTCTCCGGCCTCGACAAGCTCGACAACGGCGCCGAGATCAAGGCGGCGATCGAGAAGGCGCTCGCCGACGGCCCGCGGATGGCGATGGTCGACTCCGACAAGGGCATCACCAACCTGCACGTGCCCTCCGACGTCATCGTCGACGCGTCGATGCCGGCGATGATCCGCATCGGCGGCCACATGTGGGGCCCCGACGGCCAGGAGGACGACACGCTCGCCGTGATCCCCGACTCGTCGTACGCCGGCGTCTACCAGACCGTGATCGACGACTGCCGCGCCAACGGCGCGTTCGACCCGGCCACCATGGGCTCGGTGCCCAACGTCGGCCTGATGGCGAAGGCGGCCGAGGAGTACGGCTCGCACGACAAGACCTTCGAGGCCCCCGCCGACGGCACCATCCGCGTCGTCAACGGCGCGGGCGAGGCGCTGATCGAGCACCAGGTCGGGGCCGGCGACATCTGGCGCGCCTGCCAGACCAAGGACGCCTCCATCCAGGACTGGGTGAAGCTCGCGGTCACCCGCGCCCGTGCCACCGGCGTGCCGGCCGTGTTCTGGCTCGACGAGACCCGCGCCCACGACGCCAACCTGATCGCCAAGGTCAACGAGTACCTCGCCGACCACGACACCGAGGGCCTCACCATCGAGATCCTCGCGCCGGCCGACGCGTGCGCCTACTCGCTCGAGCGGATCCGCAAGGGCGAGGACACCATCTCGGTGACCGGCAACGTCCTGCGCGACTACAACACCGACCTGTTCCCGATCCTCGAGCTCGGTACGTCGGCGAAGATGCTCTCGATCGTCCCGCTCATGAACGGCGGCGGCCTGTTCGAGACCGGCGCGGGCGGCTCGGCCCCGAAGCACGTGCAGCAGCTCGTGCAGGAGAACTACCTGCGCTGGGACAGCCTCGGCGAGTTCTTCGCCCTGGCGGCCTCGTTCGACCACCTCGCCGACCGGTTCGACAACCCCGGCGCCCGGGTGCTCGGCGCGACGCTCGACAAGGCCACCGAGACGTTCCTCAACGAGGACCGGTCCCCGGGCCGCAAGCTCGGCACCACCGACAACCGCGGCTCGCACTTCTACCTCGCCCTCTACTGGGCCGAGGAGCTCGCGGCGCAGACCGACAACGCCGAGCTCGCGGCCGTGTTCGCGCCGCTCGCGAAGACGCTGCGCGAGAACGAGGCGAAGATCGCCGAGGAGCTGATCGCGGTCCAGGGCAGCCCGGCCGACATCGGCGGCTACTTCGCGCCGGACAAGGAGAAGACCGCCGCGGTGATGCGCCCGAGCGCGACGTTCAACGAGGCGCTCGCCGCCCTCTGACGGGCGCGGGGGAGACCAGAAAATCGGAGGTGGCGGGTCGGTGCTTCGACGTACTGTCGAGCAGCCATGACCGGAGCACTGACCGCCACCACCGAACCCGCCCCGAACCCGCCCCGGGGCGGTGACGGCGGCCCCCACGGCGGCGGTGACCACGCGCCGGTCGACCCCTCCCGGCGCATCGACTGGCGGCGGCTGCGCTCGCCCCTGGTAGCGGTCGCGCTCGCCTGCTCGGCGATCGCCGCGCTCGGCACCACCGCCGGCACCGTCATCGCCGGCCGGCTCGCGCAGGACCCCGGCACGTCGCTGGTGTGGCTGCTGGCCCTCTGCGTCGTCGGCGCCTCGATCATCGACACCACCGGCAAGGTCATCTGGGTCGGCGCGTCCGACCGGGCCGAGGGCAGGCTCCGCGACGACCTGCTCGACGCCGCGATGCGGCAGCCGCTGCCGGCGCTGACCGAGCAGGCCGTCGGCGAGATCCTCGACCGCGTCGACGACGACACCCACGAGGTGGGCAACCTGCTGCGCTGGCAGCTCTGGATGCTCTTCCGCACCGTGTTCAGCACGGTGCCGATGTGGATCGTCGCGGGCGCCACCTGGTGGCCCGCCTGGCTGCTCTTCCCGCTGCTCGCCGGCGTCACCTGGGTGGTCGTGCGGCCGCTGCTCGGCCGGATCGCGCAGCTGAAGGTCGTCGAGGAGATGGCCTGGACCGACCACGCGGCCGCCCTCGAGGAGGGGATCGCCGGACGCGACGACCTGCGCACGAGCCTGGGCCAGGCCCACGTCGTGCAGCGGATCGCCCTGCTGTCGGCGGCCGTGCACGAGCGGTTCCTGGCCGTCGTCACGGTCGAGGCGCGACTCGGCCGCCGGGCCGGCGTGCTCCTGCACGCCCTGCTCGCCGGCATCGGGGTCGCCGGCGTCGCGCTCGCCCTCGACGGCGACCTGACCGTTGCCGGCCTGGTGACGCTGTTCCTGGTCACCTCCACGTTCGTCGGCCAGATCGCGATGCTCGCCAACCACTTGCCCGACCTGCAGGCGGGCTTCGGTGCCGTGATCCGGCTGCGCCAGATGCTCGCGGTCGAGCCCGAGCCGGTCGGCGGGCTCGCCGTGCCGGACACCGCCGACGTCGAGGTCCGCGACCTCCACTTCGCCTACCCGGAGGGCGGATTCGCCCTTCAGGGGATCAACCTGCGCGTGCCCGCCGGCCAGACCCTCGCGCTCGTCGGTCGCTCCGGCTCGGGCAAGTCGACGCTCGCGTCGCTGCTCTCGCGTGCGGTCGAGCCGCCGCGCGGGTCGGTCTTCATCGGCGGCACCGACGTGGTCGACCTCGACCTTCAGCGCCTGCGCGCGGGCGTCGGCGTCGTCACGCAGCGCACCGAGATCCTCGCCGGCACCCTGGCCGACAACATCACGCTCTTCGGCTCCCACCCGCGCGCTGAGATCGAGGCGGCCGTGCAGGAGCTCGGACTGGGGGAGTGGGTCGCCGGCCTCCCCGAGGGACTCGACACCCTCCTCGGACCCGGCGGTACGACGCTGTCGGCCGGCGAGGAGCAGCTCGTCGCGTTCGCGCGGCTGCTCGTCCGCCACGTCAAGGTGGTCGTCCTCGACGAGGCGACGGCGCGGATGGACCCGCTGACCGAGCGGCGCGTGGTCGCCGCCGCCGACCGGCTGCTCACCGGCCGCACCGGCATCCTGGTGGCGCACCGCCTGTCGACCATCGAGCGCGCCCCGCTGGTCGCCGTGCTCGACCACGGACGGGTCGCCCAGGTCGGCCCGCGCGCAGAGCTGGCGGTCGTCGCCGGCCCCTACGCCGACCTGCTCCGCGCGAGCCGCGAGGAGTCCGCGTCGCACGCCGGACCCGCCGACGAGCCGGTCGCGGGCGCCGTGGGTGGGCAGCGCCGCTCGGGTCCCGCGCCCGACCTGCCGGAGGTCGGCACCGGGCCGTCGCTCGCCCGCGGCATCGCCCACGTGCTCTCGGTGCGCCCCGCCTGGGGCGCGCTCGGCGCGCTGTGGTTCCTGCTGGCGTCGCTGGCCGGCGCCCAGGGCGCGATCACCGGACTCCTGTGGGGGCACGTGGTCGAGGACCTCCAGCGCGGCGACGCCCCCGGGCCGCTCGTGGTCGCGCTCGTCGTGTCGCTGCTGGCCGCGCCGCTGCTGCTCGCCGACGCGTTCTTCCGCTACCCGCGGTGGTGGATCGAGGTCATGCTGCGCACCCGGATGTCGGTGCTGCACGGCCAGACCGGCCAGCGCCGGCTGCCCCGCACGCCGCCGGGCGAGGTGGTCGCCAGGTCGATGGACGCCGACCGCTACGCGCGCTACGCCGACCGCTGGGTCGACTTCGTCAACGGCATGATCATCGCGGCGGTGACGGCGATCGTCGCCGGCACCTGGGTGGCGGGAGCGGTGCTGCTCGCGGTGCTCGTCACCTCGGCGGTCGCCTCCGCCGTGGGCCGGCCCATCGCGGGCCGGTCGGCCGCCGCGGCCTCGGCCGCGCGCGCCCGGTTCGGCCGCGCGCTCGTCTCGGCCTTGGAGGCGGCCCGCACGATCAAGCTCGCGGCCGCGACGCCCGACGTGCACGCCCACCTGCGCTCCGTCGACTCGGGTCGCGTCGCCGCCGCGGTGCGCGAGCACCGGGTGCAGTCCGTGCTCGACGGCGTCCCGATGGTGATGGTGCAGTGCGGCGTGGTCACCGCGTGGGCGATCCACGTGTGGGGCGGCTGGGGCCTCGCCACGACGCTGCTCGTCGCCAACGCGGTCGCCGGGTTCGACTGGTTCGGGCGCGTCGCCGGCATGGTCGTGACCGAGGCCCCGGGCACGCGCGCCTGGCAGCAGGAGACCAGCCGGTTCGCCGGGGGCGCCGACCTCATGGACCTGCCTCCCGGCGTCGACCTGGTGACGGGCCGGGCCCCCGAGCCCGCGCCTGTCGAGCGACTGCCGCTGGAGCGCCTCGACCTGGTCGGCCTCGAGGCCGTCCACGACGACGGCACGATCGGGGTGAGCGGCGTCGATCTCGCCGTCGAGGCCGGCGAGCTGGTGCTGCTGGTCGGGCAGGTCGGGTCCGGGAAGTCGAGCCTGCTCGCGGCCCTGGCCGGGCTGATCGAGCACCGCGGCGAGATCCGGTGGAACGGCGCCCCGGTCACCGACCCGCAGACCTTCCTCCGGCCCGGGCAGGTGGCCCACGTCGCCCAGGTGCCGCGGGTCCTCTCCGGCACCTTCGCCGACAACGTGCGCCTCGGTCACCACCGGGCGTTCGAGGGCCCCGTGACCGACGCGATGCTCGCTCCCGACGTCGACGAGGCGGGTGGCAAGGAGGCGCTCGTCGGTCACCGCGGCGTGCGGCTCTCCGGCGGCCAGGTGCAGCGGCTCGCGCTCGCCCGCGCGCTCGCGACCGACGCCGAGCTGCTGCTCGCCGACGACGTGTCCAGCGCCCTCGACGCCACCACCGAGATCGAGCTCTGGACGGCGCTCCGCGCCCGCGGCCAGACGGTCATCGGCGCCACGTCCAAGCGGGCCGCGCTCGCCCGCGCAGACCGCGTCGTCGTGCTCGTCGACGGGGCCGTCGCCGCGGTGGGCCGGTGGACCGAGCTGGCGCCCGACTGGGGACACCTCGCGGGGTGAGCGGTCACACACCGCCGACGGGCGGTTCCGGGCCGCCGGCGGAATGCCCCGACCTTCCGGCGGTGTTGCAGCCACACGTGACCTCTCCCGCCGCGACCACCGAGACCGCCGACCCGACCCCCGACGTACGCACGTCGCGGCCGGCTCTCGCGATCCTCGCCCTGGCGTTCGGCGGGTTCACGATCGGCACGACCGAGTTCGTCACCATGGGCGTGCTCCCCGAGGTCGCGCGCGGCGTCGACGTCTCGGTGCCGACGGCGGGCCACGTGATCTCGGCCTACGCGCTCGGCGTCGTGGTCGGCGTGCCGTTCCTCGCGTTCTTCGGGGCCGCGCTCCCGCGCCGCGCGATGCTGGTCGGCCTGATGACGGCGTACGCCGCCGGCAACCTCGTGAGCGCCGCCGCGCCGAGCTTCGAGGTGCTGACGGCCGCGCGCTTCCTCGACGGCCTGCCGCACGGCGCCTACTTCGGTGTCGCGAGCCTGGTCGCGGCCAGCCTCGTCGTGCCCGCACGCCGTGGCCGCGCGGTGGCGAGCGTGATGCTGGGCCTGTCGGTCGCCAACGTGCTCGGCGTGCCGACCGCGACCTGGCTCGGCCAGCAGGTGGGCTGGCGGGCGACGTACCTCGTCTGCGCGGTGCTCGCCGCGCTGACGGTCGCGCTGATCCTCGCCGTGGTGCCGTCGGTGCCCGGCGACAGCGAGGCGAGCGGCCGCCGCGAGGCCGGCTCGTTCTTCACCAACGGCCAGGTCTGGCTGACGATGGCCGCCGGTGCGATCGGCTTCGGCGGGATGTTCGCGATCTACTCGTACGTCGCGAAGACCGTCACCGACGTGGGCGGGCTGGAGCGCGGGGCCGTGCCGCTCTTCGTGCTCGCGCTGGGTCTCGGCATGGTCGTCGGCACCTGGCTCGCGGGCGAGCTCGCAGCCTGGTCGGTGTTCCGCAGCCTGCTGCTGTCGTCGGTCGGCGGGGTCGTGATCATGCTCGTCTACTTCGCCGCCGCGCCCGGCGGCTGGGTGCTGCTCCCTGTCGCGTTCCTGACCACGGCGATCGCCTCGGTCCTGGTCATCAACCTGCAGTTGCGGCTGATGGACGTCGCGGGCGACGCGGTCACGCTGGGGGCGGCCATGAACCACGCCGCCCTCAACATCGCCAACGCGCTCGGCGCCTGGCTCGGCGGCCTGGTGATCGCCGCCGGCCACGGATACCGGGCACCCGCGCTCGTCGGCGCCGGGCTGTCGGTGCTCGGCCTGGGCCTGCTGCTGTGGTCCGCCGCCGTGCACCGTCGAGACGGGGCTGCGGCCGCGCGCTGAGCGCGCGGTTCAGACGGCGGCGGCGATCCGCGCCTCTTGTGCCGCGGTGATCGAGCGGACCAGCCGGCACCACTGAACACAGGCGACCGCGACCGCCACGCCGCCGATGCTCTCGAACACGGGCAGGGCAGCGACGATGTCGGCGTCGGTGGACGACATCAGCCGCGCGGTCACCCGACTGTCGATGATGTACACCAGCCACGCCGTCCACCAGAGCCCGAGGCCGACCGTTGGCACGGCGGAGGTGGAGCTGTTGTCCCGGACGTCCCGGACGACCTGGTAGGGGAACCAGAACGAGACGATCGGCACCCACCAGCCGAGCCACACCCACACCGGGCGGCGGGTGTGCGAGAACCGGGGCGAGATGATCTGGGCCGTCTTCCGCGCCGACTGGAGCCACACGCAGGCGACGATGTAGGTGGCGATCATCACCGGGAACAGCAGCAGCTCGAACGCGTCGTAAGCGGTGAAGACGTCGTACGACGAACCGCCGCGCTCGACGACGGCCGCGAACTCGTCAGCGGCCGGGAACGAGGTGAGGACCGTCACCAGCTCGGCCGCAGTCCACGCGATCGCGAGCACCGTCGTGGCGACGGCTAGGCCGAACGGCGCTCGCGGACGTGTCGCCATCGGGCCATACGGCCAGGCGCCTTGGGTAGTGCCGGCCGGCTCTGGTGCATTGGGGTTGGTCACCGGCGAAGTGTAAAGACACACACGGCAACCCGTTTCCCGGCGACGGCCGGCGCCTGAGAGAATCACCCGCATGTCCGCCACGACCGAGCAGCCGCTGCCCGAGACGGCGCCGCCGGCCACGTCCGGGGGAGGCGCCCGCCCGCGGGTGCTCTCCGGGATCCAGCCGACCGCCGACTCGTTCCACTTCGGGAACTACCTCGGTGCGCTCCGGCAGTGGGTGGACCTCCAGCGCGACCACCAGCCGTTCTTCTTCATCGCCGACCTGCACGCGATCACGGTCGAGCAGGACCCCAAGGTGCTCCGCCAGCGCACCCTCGTCGCCGCCGCGCAGCTGCTCGCCGCCGGCATCGATCCAGCGCGGTCGGCCGTCTTCGTGCAGAGCCAGCTGCCCGAGCACGCGCAGCTCGGCTGGGTGCTCAACTGCCTGACCGGCTTCGGCGAGGCCCGGCGGATGACCCAGTTCAAGGACAAGTCCGCCAAGCAGGGGGAGGGCGCGGCCTCGGTGGGCCTGTTCACCTACCCGATCCTGCAGGCGGCCGACATCCTGCTCTACCGGCCGCACTACGTGCCCGTCGGCGAGGACCAGCGCCAGCACCTCGAGCTCACCCGCGACCTCGCGCAGCGCTTCAACAGCCGCTACAAGAAGACGTTCCGGGTGCCCGAGCCCTACATCCTCAAGTCCACCGCGAAGATCTACGACCTCCAGAACCCCGAGAAACAGATGTCGAAGAGCATCGGCGGCAGCGGGTGCATCTGGCTGCTCGACGAGCCGAAGGTCACCGCGAAGCGGATCCGCTCCGCCGTCACCGACTCCGGCTCCGAGATCCGCTTCGACGCCCAGGCCAAGCCCGGCATCAGCAACCTGCTCACGATCCACTCGGCGCTGAGCGGCGAGCCGATCAGCGCGCTCGAGGAGCAGTACGCCGGCAGGGGCTACGGCGACCTCAAGGGCGAGGTGGCCGAGCTCGTCGTAGGGTTCGTGACCCCGTTCCGGGAGCGCACCCTGGAGCTGCTCGACGACCAGGACCACCTGATGAAGGTGCTCGCCCAGGGGGCCGAGACGGCCGGCAGCGTCGCCCGCGCGACGCTGCGCGACGTCTACCAGCGCGTGGGCTTCGTCGCTCCGACGGGGGCGGTACCGAGCTGATGTCGACGTTCCGCACCGAGCCGCCCGGGGGCTCCGACGGGATGACGACCATCGGCGTCGCGATCGAGGTGCCCGAGCCGTGGGCCACCGAGCTCCACGAGTTCCGCCTGTCGGTCGGCGACCCCACCGCCGCCGGCGTGCCCACGCACATCACGCTCATCCCGCCGATGGCGATCGACGGCGACCTCGCCGGCATCGAGCAGCACCTCGCCGAGGCGGCCGCCGGCCGGGCACCGTTCCGCGTCCACCTGCGCGGAACGGGCACGTTCCGGCCCGTCTCCCCGGTCGTCTTCGTCGGCCTGGTCGAAGGGATCTCCGAGTGCGAGCTGCTCGCGGACGCCGTACGGCGTGGACCGCTGGCCGTCGACCTCGACTTCCCCTACCACCCGCACGTGACCGTCGCCCATCACGTCGGCGACGCCGCGCTGGACCGGGCGTTCGAGGAGCTCGCCGGCTTCGAGTGCGTCTTCGACGTGACCGAGTTCCAGCTCTACGTGCACCACGGCCCGGCCGGCTGGAAGGCGACCCGCAGCTTCCCGCTCTGACCCAACGCCTGTCGCTCATGGAACGGGGGAACCGATGGTCTTCGACGGGGTGAAGCGACGGCTCGAGGCCGCGCGCGAGCGCTGGCCGGTGCTCGACCACGCCCTCCGCACGGTGGGCCACTACAGCGGCGTGAACGGCAGCCAGCATGCCGGGGGGGTCACCTACTTCGCGTTCCTGTCGGTGTTCCCGGTCCTGGCGTTGGCGTTCTTCGCGGTCGGTTGGATCGCCCGGGTCTACCCCGACGCCAACGACGCCCTGGTCAAGGCCATCGAGGACGTGCTGCCGGGCATCATCGGCAGCCGGGACAACGAGATCTCCCTGACGGAGATCGAGGAGGCCGGGCGCATCGTCGGCCCGATCGGTCTCGTCGGCGTGCTGTACGCCGGGCTGGGCTGGCTGTCCGCGCTCCGCAGCGCGCTGGTGGCGGTGTTCGAGGAGCCCGCCCGGATGCTGCCGGGCTTCGTGTCCGGGAAGGTGCGCGACCTGGTGTCGCTCGTCCTCCTCGGGGTGGTGCTCCTGACCAGCGTCGGCGTCTCGGGGGTGGCGACGCGGATCTCCGGCTGGATCCTCGAGGAGCTCGGGCTCGGCTCCGAGCTCGGCTGGCTGCTCTGGGTGCTCGGCATCCTGCTGGGCGTCGCGGCCAGCACGCTGCTGTTCTTCCTGATGTTCCGGCTGCTCGCCCAGCCGCCGACCCCACGGCGCTCGCTGTGGGCGGGCGCGCTGCTGGGCGGCATCGGGTTCGAGCTGCTCAAGCAGCTCTCCGGCGTGCTGCTCTCGACCACCAGGGGGCAGCCGGCGTTCCAGGCGTTCGGGATCGCGCTGATCCTCCTGGTCTGGATCAACTACTTCTCGCAGGTCGTGCTGTACGCCGCCGCGTGGGCGCACACCAGCCCCGCCGCGCGCGCCCAGCGCGACACCGGCCCGGCGAGCGTGCAGGGGCCGCAGTCCCCGCCGCTGGCGTGGCGCGAGAGGATCGAGGCCGAGCACGGGCCCCCGCGAGGGCTCGTCGCGCGGTCGGCCGCCCCATTCGCCGCCGGGGTCGCCACGGTGGTCGCCGCGGCCGCCGTACTGAGGAAGAGACGAGGAGCTGGATGAGCACCGAGATGTCGTTCGAGCGCAAGCACGCGATCCTGCTGTTGGCCGTGGCCGAGTGGAACGTCCTGACGTTCGGCAACTTCGCGAAGAACCTCTACTCGGCCTACGAGTCCGGCGAGGACCGCGCGGCCGGCTACTGGATCGCCCACACCGTGCTGATCGTCGTGAACTTCGCGATCGCCGCCGCCCTCGGCTCGCTCGGGCTCAAGGCGCTGCGCGCAAGCAAGCGACCGTAACGGAACCAAACCGGCCCCGTCCCGCGTCGTCTGGATGCATACTCAGCGCGCGAGGCTTTCTCGCGAGGACGAACGGGGAGGCCGATGAGCCGACGACAGCGCACCGCACGGGATCGGGCACACCGGGCGCAGGTCGCCCGGGCCAAGGAGCTGCGGCGCCGCGCCCGCGCTCGTCGGGCCGCGACGGCCGCCACGGCCGCGGTGACGCTGGCCGGCACCGGTGCCGCCGCCCTGACCGCCCCGTCCGCAGCGGCGGCCGGCGCGGACCAGCGGGCGACCGCCCTGCTGTCGTGCGAAGGCGCCACCACGCCCGGCAGCTCGCCCGACAACCTGACCGACGTCGACGGCACGATGTTCTTCACCGCCTCCGACGGGGCCGGCAGTGCCCTGTGGCGCACCGACGGCACCGCGAACGGAACGGTCCGGCTCAAGAGGCTCGGCTCCGACGGTGAGGGCGACTACGACCACGACTACGGCCGCAGCAGCCTGGTCGCGGCCGGCGGCGCGCTCTTCTTCACCGCCGACGGCGAGGACGGCGACGAGCTCTGGCGCTCCGACGGCACCCGCTCCGGCACCGTCCTGGTCAAGCACTTCAGCACGGACGAGGAGAGCTACTACAACGGCATCTCCAACCTGACGGCCGCCGGCGACACGCTGTTCTTCACCGCCGACGACGGCACCCACGGCGAGGAGCTGTGGAAGTCCGACGGCACCAAGGCCGGCACCGTCCTGGTCAAGGACATCCTTCCCGCCGACAACGAGGACGAGTACAGCGAGTACTACGGCGGACCGTCGGACCTGGCCGCCGTCGGCGACTCGCTGTTCTTCAGCGCCGACAACGGCGAGGACGGCAAGGAGCTGTGGACGTCGGACGGCACCCGCGTCGGCACGGTGATGGTCAAGGACGTCCACCCCGGCGCCTACGACAGCGAGCCGACCGAGCTGACCGCCGCGGGCGATCACCTCTTCTTCCGGGCCAGGGACGGGCAGCACGGCCAGGAGCTGTGGCGGTCGGACGGCACGCCCGGCGGCACCGCCATGGTGAAGAACATCCTTCCCGGCACCAAGTCGGGGCGGCCGACCGGGTTCGCCGCCATGGGCGACTCGGTCTTCTTCACCGCCAACGACGACGACGGCAGCGAGGGTCGCGACCTGTGGACCTCCGACGGCACCGACGCGGGCACCGTCCTGGTCGAGGACTTCAACGGCGGGGACGACGAGTACTACGGGGTGGACGGCCTCGAGGTCGTCGGCGACCGGCTGTTCTTCGCGGCCCCGGACGAGAGCCACGGGCTCGAGCTGTGGTCCTCCGACGGCTCCGAGGCGGGGACGGTGCTGGTCAAGGACATCCGCCCGGGTGAGTACGCCGGCTACCCGAGCGGGCTGACCGAGGTCGCCGGCACGCTGTTCTTCACCGCGAGGGACGGCGCCCACGGGCGCGAGCTCTGGCGCTCCGACGGCACCGACGCGGGGACCACCATGGTCGAGGACATCGGGCCCGGCACCAAGGAGCGGAGCCCCAACGAGCTGACCGAGTCCGGTGACGTGCTCTACTTCGCCGCCGACGACCGCGCCCACGGCGAGGAGCTGTGGCGCTCCGACGGCACGGCCGACGGCACCGAGATGGTGGCGGACATCAACCGCGGCGGCGAGCTCTACGTCTCCTCGCGGGCGCGGGCCGACCGGGAGACGGGCGCGGTGCGGGTCCGGGTGTACGTCGACAGCGCCGGGCTGGTCACCGCCGACCCGGTCGACTCGACCCTCTTCAAGCACGTGGAGCGGGAGGTCACCGGTCCGGGTGGCGACGAGCTCTACCTGACGCTCGAGCCGACCCGGAAGGCCAAGCGGCAGCTGCGCCGTACCGGCGAGGTCGAGGTGCGCGCCAAGTTCACCTTCACCTCGTGCGGCGGGGGCAAGAGCAGCGTGACCAAGCGGTACACCCTGAGCATGCGGTGACGGCGCCGGACGCCGCGCCCCTTCCTCCCACGGGAACCCGCGGGCCGACCGAGGTCCGGTTCCACCACAGCACCGGGCTCCCGGCGCTCCTGTCGGAAGCGGGCTGCTCGCTCCTCGTCTCCACCTACCAGGCGGGCCAGGTCGTCGCCGTCGGCGTCGCGGAGGAGCAGCTCACCTTCTCGTTCCGGCGCTTCGACAAGGCGATGGGCCTGGCCCTCGGTGCCGACGTCCTCGCCGTCGCCGGCAAGGGACAGGTCTGGATGCTGCGCGACCACTCCGACCTCGCACCGCGGATGGCGCCGCCCGGCCGCCACGACCGGTGCTGGCTGCCGCGCTCCTCGACGGTCACCGGCGAGATCGCGTGCCACGAGATCGCGTGGGGGACCGCCCCGGACGGCAGTCCTGACCTCTGGATCGTCAACACCCGCTTCTCCTGCCTGGCCGGCCTCGACCACCGCTACAGCTTCGTGCCCCGCTGGCGACCGCCGTTCATCTCGAGCCTGGCGCCGCAGGACCGGTGCCACCTCAACGGCCTCGCGATGCGTGACGGCGCGCCGGCGTACGTGACCGTCATGGCCCGCACCGACGAGCCGGGCGGGTGGCGCGCGTCGCGCAACGACACCGGCGCCGTGCTCGACGTGGCGTCGGGCGCGCCGGTCACCACCGGTCTCGCCATGCCGCACTCTCCGCGGTGGCACGACGGGCGGCTCTACGTGCTCAACTCCGGCCTGGGCCGGCTCGAGACGGTCGACCCCGCGACCGGGCAGCGCGACGTCGTCGCGGCCGTCCCCGGCTACGCGCGCGGACTCGCCCTCCACGGAGACCTCGCGTTCGTCGGCCTCTCCCGGATCCGGGAGACGTCGACGTTCGGTGGCGTGCCGATCGCGGCCTACCACGACCAGCTCAAGTGCGGGGTCGGCGTGATCCAGCTCAGCACCGGCACCACGGTCGGCACGCTCGAGTTCGCCTCCGGGGTGGAGGAGATCTTCGACGTCCAGGTGGCTCCCGGCGCCCGCTGCCCGACCTTCGGCGAGTCCGCCGGGGAGGGCGACGACGTCTGGGTCGTGCCGCAGCAGGCCTGAGCCGCCGCCGCTACTGGCGGTCGATCTCGAACGCCCCGCAGCCCACGTTGCTCACGGTGCCGGCGATCGTCTGCGGCTGGCGCTCGGTGATCAGGGCGTTGAGGCCGACCATCACGAAGCCCTCGGGCCGGTCGATCCACTCCAGGCGGCGCAGCCGCAGCTTGCCGTCCTCGAGGAAGCCCTTCATCCGGTAGCTGCCCTCGGGGACGTCGGGGTTCGACGGGATCTTGCGGAAGTGGAAGACCGCGGTGAGCTCTCCCGCGGCCGCGCCCTCGCTGATCTCCAGCGACAGGCCGGTGTCGCCCTGGCCGCACTCGTAGGCGCCCTCCCAGCTGCCGACCACGTCGGAGGTGTCGACCCGCACGGTCGGTGACGGCGTCTCGGTCTCCGGAGTGGGCTCGGGGGCGGCCTCCGTCGACTCCGCGGCCGACGGCTCGGGTGTGGCGATGGTCGCCTCGTCGTCGGGGGGTCCCGGATCGTCGGGCTCGGAGGTCGTGGTGTCGTCGTCGGCGTCGTCGTCACCCAGCACGGCGAACCCGGCGGCGACGCCGACCCCCAGCAGCACCAGGACGGCGACGATGATCCCGATGATCAGGCCCCACCGCGTACGCCGCGCGGGCGGCGGGGGCGGCATCGGCGCTCCCGGCGGCGGTCCTGGCTGCCAGCCGGACGGCGGCGGTGGCGGCGGTGGAGTGCTCCCCATGTTTCCTCCCGAGATCGTGGACGAGTGAATTTATACGCGAAGCGGGCCGCGGCATGTCGCCGCGGCCCGCCTCGTGGATGGGTCCTGCCTCAGTGGCCGTGCTTCATCGCCGTCCGGAGGTCCTTGTTGAGCTGGCTGATGACGTCCAGCGGGATCTCCTTCGGGCACGCAGCGGCGCACTCGCCGATGTTGGTGCAGCCGCCGAAGCCCTCGTAGTCGTGCTGGCCGACCATGTCGACGACCCGGTCCCAGCGCTCGGGCTGGCCCTGCGGCAGCTCGCCGAGGTGGGTGATCTTGGCGCCGAGGAACAGCGAGGCCGAGCCGTTGGGGCAGGCCGCCACGCACGCGCCGCAGCCGATGCACGTCGCGACGTTGAACGCGCGCATCGCCTTGTCGCGGGGGACCGGCACCGAGTTGGCCTCGGGCGCCGAGCCGGTGTTGGCGGAGATGAACCCGCCGGACTGGATGATCCGGTCGAACGCGCCACGGTCGACCACCAGGTCCTTGATGACCGGGAAGGCGCTGGCCCGCCACGGCTCGATGGTGATCGTCTCGCCGTCCTTGAACGAGCGCATGTGCAGCTGGCAGGTCGTGGTGACCTCGGGGCCGTGCGGCTCGCCGTTGATCATCAGCGAGCAGGTGCCGCAGATGCCCTCGCGACAGTCGGAGTCGAACGCGATCGGCTCCTCGCCGTTGGCGTTGAGCTGCTCGTTGAGGACGTCGAGCATCTCCAGGAAGCTCATGTCCTGCGAGATCCCCGAGACCTCGTAGGTGTGCAGCGAGCCGCGGTCGGCGGCGTCGGCCTGGCGCCAGATGCGCAGGGTCAGGTTCATCCCGGACTGCTCGGCCGCGGTGTCGGTCGGGTTCACTTCGGTCGCGCTCACTTGTAGCTCCGCTGCTTCATCTCGATGGCGGTGTAGACGAGGTCCTCCTTGTGGAGGATGGGCGGCTCGTCGCCTTCCGTGAACTCCCAGGCGGCGACGTAGGCGAACTCGTCGTCGTGACGCAGCGCCTCACCGTCCTCGGTCTGGGACTCCGCGCGAAAGTGGCCGCCGCAGGACTCGCGCCGGTTGAGGGCGTCGATGCACATCAGCTCACCGAGCTCGATGAAGTCCGCGACGCGGCCGGCCTTCTCGAGGCTCTGGTTGAGGGTGTCGGCCGAGCCGAGCACCTTGAGGTTGCTCCAGAAGTCGGCCTTGAGCTCGCGGATCATGTCGATCGCCTTGCGCAGCCCCTCGGCCGTGCGCTCCATGCCGCAGTACTCCCACATGATGTGGCCGAGCTCCTTGTGGTAGCTGTCGACCGAGCGGGTGCCGTTGATGGAGAGGAACTTCTGGATGCGGTCCTCGACCGACTTCCGCGCCTCGACGACGGCCTCGTGGGACTCGTCGATCTTGTCGAACGGGCCGTCGGCCAGGTAGTCGCGGATGGTGTGCGGCAGCACGAAGTAGCCGTCGGCCAGGCCCTGCATCAGCGCGGAGGCGCCGAGCCGGTTGGCTCCGTGGTCGGAGAAGTTGGCCTCGCCGGTGACGAACAGGCCGGGGATCGTCGACTGCAGGTCGTAGTCGACCCACAGGCCGCCCATGACGTAGTGCACGGCGGGGTAGATCCGCATCGGGACCTCGTAGGGGTTCTCACCCGTGATCCGCTCGTACATGTCGAAGAGGTTGTCGTACTTCTCGCGGACGGCGTCCTCGCCGAGGCGCTCGATGGCGTCCTTGAAGTCGAGGTAGACGCCGCGCCGGAAGTCGCCGACCATCGGGCCCACGCCGCGACCCTCGTCGCACATGTTCTTGGCCTGGCGGGAGGCGATGTCGCGGGGGACCAGGTTGCCGAAGGACGGGTAGATCCGCTCCAGGTAGTAGTCGCGGTCCTCCTCGGGGATGTCCCGCGGGTCCTTGGTGCAGTCCTCCTTCTTCTTCGGCACCCAGATCCGGCCGTCGTTGCGGAGCGACTCGCTCATCAGCGTCAGCTTGGACTGGTGGTCGCCGGAGACCGGGATGCAGGTCGGGTGGATCTGCGTGTAGCAGGGGTTCGCCATGTAGGCGCCCTTGCGGTGCGCGCGCCACGCGGCGGTGACGTTGGACCCCATCGCGTTGGTCGAGAGGAAGAAGACGTTGCCGTAGCCGCCCGAGGCGAGCACGACCACGTCGGCGAGGTGGGTCTCGATCTCGCCGGTGACCATGTTGCGCGCGATGATGCCGCGCGCGCGGCCGTCGGCGACGATGACCTCGAGCATCTCGTGGCGGGTGAACTCCTCCACGGTGCCGGCCGCGACCTGGCGCTGCATCGCCTGGTAGGCGCCGATCAGCAGCTGCTGGCCGGTCTGGCCGCGGGCGTAGAACGTGCGGGACACCTGCACGCCGCCGAACGAGCGGTTGTCGAGCAGGCCGCCGTACTCGCGGGCGAAGGGGACGCCCTGCGCGACGCACTGGTCGATGATGTTGACGCTGACCTCGGCCAGTCGGTAGACGTTCGACTCCCGCGAGCGGTAGTCGCCGCCCTTGACCGTGTCGTAGAAGAGCCGGTGGACGGAGTCGCCGTCCTCCTTGTAGTTCTTCGCCGCGTTGATGCCGCCCTGGGCGGCGATCGAGTGCGCCCGGCGCGCGGAGTCCTGGTAGCAGAAGGACTTCACGTTGTAGCCGGCCTCGCCGAGCGTGGCGGCCGCGGCGCCACCGGCGAGGCCGGTGCCGACGATGATGATCGAGAGCTTGCGGCGGTTCGCCGGGTTGACGAGGCGGGCCTCGAACTTCCGGGTCTGCCAGCGGTCGGCGATGGGGCCCTGGGGCGCCTTGGTGTCGACGATCGGGTCGCCGAGCGTGTAGTAGCCGGCGGCGTCGTCGTACTGGCCCGGCGACGGCTCGTCGTGGGAGCGGTCGGACGTGAGGGTGGTGTCCGGCATGTCGGTCATGAAGGGATCCCGTTCCTGTCAGTCGATGATGCCGGCGAGGACGGCGAGCGGCACGAGCGAGAAGCCGCCCGCGATCACGATCGCCAGCGCGAGCGAGAACGTCTTGGCGGTCGCGCGGGCCTGCTGCGTGCTCGTCCAGCCGAGGGTCTGCAGCGAGCTCCAGACGCCGTGGTGCAGGTGGGCGCCGAGCATCGCCATCGCGGCCAGGTAGATGAGCGTCATCCACCACACGTCGAACGTGTCGACCAGCAGGTTGTAGGGGTCGTCGGTCTCCCCGCCCTGCACGTTGACCTTGCCGATCGTGAAGTTGACCAGGTGCCAGACCAGGAAGAGGAAGATCGTCAGGCCGCCGAAGCGCATCAGCCGGCTCGCCGGGATGGCGCCGGTGTGCTTCTTCACGGCGTACCTCACCGGGCGCGCCTTCTGCGCGCGTCGCCAGAGGACCACGGCGCAGACCACGTGGACGACGAGCGACACGATGAGGCCGGCCCGCATGATCCAGAGGAAGCCCTCGTGGGGGAGCAGCGGCTCGCCGAGCTCGCGGAGGTGGTGGGCGTACTCGTTGAACGCGTCGTGGCCGGAGAAGGCCTTGAGGTTCCCGTACATGTGCCCCAGCACGAAGCCGACGAACACGATGCCGCTGATCGCCATCAGGAGCTTCAGGGCGATCGAGGTGCGGTAGGCCCGCGTGCCCTCTTTGAGTCTGGGTGTCTTGGTCACTGGGTCTGCCACGACCGGTCACGTTACCGCGCAGCGGGACCCCGCCAGCATCGGGAGGAGTGTGACATTTGCCCGTAAGGCAACCCTTACTGCGCAGGCGGCGAACAATGCGGGACAGGCGGCGGGCGGCATGTCCACGGTGTGGCCCCTTTCACAAACCGCCGCGGGTGTGCAGACTCTGCCCCCGGAGGGACACCGCAGCTCGGACTGAGTGATCCGGAGGTACGTAGTGACGACTGGCGTGCGAGGCCCGACCCGGGCGCAGATCGAGGAAAGCACGCTCCGGACCGATCGCTGGTGGTTGTCGCCGCTCACGACGTTCGTCGTCTTCGGCGCGTTCGTCGTCTACGCGACGATCCGGGCGTTCATGGGCAGCGACTACTTCGCCGGAGTGCGCGAGGACCAGCCGCCGTACCTCTCGCCGTTCTACTCGCCCTGCCTCGGCGACTGCGTCGAGGGCTCCTCCGAGTTCGGGCAGCCGTTCGACTGGTGGCCGCTCTCGGCGGCGCTGATCATCCTGATCTTCCCCCTCGGCTTCCGGATGACCTGCTACTACTACCGGAAGGCCTACTACCGGACGTTCTGGCTCTCGCCGCCGGCGTGCGCGGTCGCCGAGCCGCACGGCAAGTACACCGGGGAGACCCGCTTCCCGCTGATCCTGCAGAACGTGCACCGCTACTTCTGGTACGTCGCCGTGCTGTTCGCCGTGCTGCTGACCTACGACGCGATCCTCGGCTTCCGCGACGAGCACCACGAGTGGGGGCACATGGGCCTCGGCACGGTGCTGATGCTCGTGAACGCCGCGCTCATCTGGCTCTACACGCTGTCGTGCCACTCGTGCCGCCACATCGTCGGCGGCCGGCTGCGGCACTTCTCGAAGCACCCCGTGCGCTACCGGCTGTGGACCTGGGTGTCGAAGCTGAACGGCTCCCACGCGAGGTACGCGTGGTACTCGCTGTTCTCCATCGCCCTCGTCGACCTCTACATCTTCCTGATCGCCAACGGCACCATCGACGACGTGAGGTTCTTCTGAGCATGACGACGAGTGAACGTCACCCGATGACCGGCAACGAGATGTCCGGCGCGGCCGAGGGCGGCATCGAGCGGCACACCTACGACGTGGTCGTCATCGGTGCCGGCGGCTCCGGCCTGCGGGCCGCGATCGCCGCCCACGAGGCGGGCGCGAACGTCGCGATCGTGTGCAAGTCGCTGCTCGGCAAGGCGCACACGGTGATGGCCGAGGGCGGCTGCGCCGCGGCGATGGGCAACCTCTATCCCGACGACAACTGGCAGGTGCACTTCCGCGACACCATGCGTGGCGGGAAGATGCTCAACAACTGGCGGATGGCCCAGCTGCACGCGCAGGAGGCCCCCGACCGGGTGATGGAGCTCGAGGACTGGGGCGCCCTGTTCGACCGGACGCCCGACGGCCTGATCAGCCAGCGCGACTTCGGCGGCCACCGCTACGCGCGGCTCGCCCACATCGGCGACCGCACCGGTCTCGAGATGATCCGCACCCTCCAGCAGCGCGCCGTCGCGCTCGGCATCGACGTCTACATGGAGTGCACGGTCACCGACCTGCTCAAGTCGGACGGCGCGATCGCGGGCGCGTTCGCCTACTGGCGGGAGACCGGCCGGTTCATCGTGTTCGAGGCGCCGAGCATCGTCCTCGCGACCGGCGGCTTCGGGAAGGCGTGGAAGGTCACCTCCAACTCGTGGGAGTACACCGGCGACGGGCACGCGCTCGCCCTGCGCGCCGGCGCGACGCTCATCAACATGGAGTGCGTGCAGTTCCACCCGACGGGCATGGTCTGGCCGCCGTCGGTCAAGGGGCTGCTGGTCACCGAGTCGGTCCGCGGCGACGGCGGCATCCTGAAGAACTCCGAGGGCCGCCGGTTCATGTTCGACCACATCCCGGAGTACTTCCGCTCGGAGACCGCGGACTCCGAGGAGGAGGCCGACCGGTGGTACGACGACAAGAAGAACAACCGGCGACCACCCGAGCTGCTGCCGCGTGACGAGGTGGCGCGGGCCATCAACGCGGAGGTGAAGGCCGGCCGGGGCACGCCCCACGGCGGCGTCTACCTCGACATCGCGTCGCGCCGTACGCCCGAGTTCATCAAGAAGCGGCTGCCGTCGATGTATCACCAGTTCAAGGAGCTGGCCGACGTCGACATCACGGCCGAGCCGATGGAGATCGGGCCCACCTGCCACTACGCGATGGGCGGCGTCGAGGTCGACCCCGACACCGAGGTCTCCGTGGTGCCGGGCCTGTACGCCGTGGGGGAGTGCTCCGGCGGCATGCACGGGTCCAACCGCCTCGGCGGCAACTCGCTGAGCGACCTGATCGTGTTCGGCAAGCGCGCCGGCGACGCCGCGGCGGCGTACGCCTCCGGGCTCGGGTCGCGACCGACCGTCTCCGACGGCGACGTCGCGGCCGCCCAGCAGGGCGCGCTGGCGCCGTTCGAGGTCGACGGCGGCGAGAACCCCTACACGATCCAGCAGGACCTCCAGCAGACGATGAACGACCTGGTCGGCATCATCCGCGAGGGCTCGGAGCTGGAGGAGGCGATCGTCCGGATCGACCAGTTCAAGGAGCGGGTCGGCCGGATGTCCGTCGAGGGGCACCGGCAGTACAACCCCGGCTGGCACCTGGCGATCGACCTGCGCAACATGCTCCTGGTCAGCGAGGCGGTCGCGAAGGCCGCGCTCGCGCGCCAGGAGTCGCGGGGCGGCCACACGCGCAACGACTTCCCGGGCCCCGATCCCGAGTGGGGCACCAAGAACCTCGTCGTGCGCCTCAACGCCGACGGCACCGGCGTCGACCTCACCGAGCAGGCGCTGCCCGAGATGCCCGACGACCTGAAGAAGTTCTTCGACTGACCGGTGGTCGAGGAGGCCCCCCAGGGCCGTCACGAGACCCAGCGAAGGGACAGCACACATGGGTTACCAGCTGAAGATGCGGGTGTGGCGCGGCGACCAGTCGGGCGGCGACCTCGGCGACTACACCGTGGAGGTCTCCGAGGGCGAGGTCGTGCTCGACGCGATCCACCGCCTCCAGGCGACCCAGGTCGGCGACCTCGCCGTGCGGTGGAACTGCAAGGCGGGCAAGTGCGGCTCGTGCAGCGCGGAGATCAACGGCCGGCCGCGGCTGCTCTGCATGACCCGGCTCTCCGACTACGACCCGTCCGAGACGATCACGGTCACGCCGATGCGCACGTTCCCGGTGATCCGCGACCTGGTGACGGACGTGTCGTTCAACTACGAGAAGGCCAAGGAGCTGCCATCGTTCGCGCCGCCGCCGCGCGACGCCGACGGCAAGCGCCGGATGGCGCAGATCGACGTCGAGCGGGGCCAGGAGTTCCGCAAGTGCATCGAGTGCTTCCTCTGCCAGAACACCTGCCACGTCGTGCGCGACCACGACGAGAACAAGCCGGCGTTCGCGGGCCCGCGCTTCTTCCTGAGGTACGCCGAGCTGGACATGCACCCGCTCGACACCCATGACCGGCGCGAGCTCGCCCAGGGCGCCGCCGGCCTGGGGATGTGCAACATCACCAAGTGCTGCACCGAGGTCTGTCCGGAGGGCATCAAGATCACCGACAACGCGATCATCCCGATGAAGGAGCGGGTCGTGGACAAGAGGTACGACCCGCTGGTGTGGCTCGGCAACAAGATCGGGCTGCGCAACAAGGACTACGACGGCCGCGATTGACGCCGAGTCGTCACATCTTCACGCGCTGAGAGCGTCGAGTCGGCGCGTGATCACGCGCCGACTCGGCTCTCACGCAGCGAGCGGGTGGAACGTGGGGTAGTGCTCGCGGACGAGCTCGTCCACGGCGTCGTGCCACGTGCGGGCGGCGATCAGCTCGCGGGCCTGCGCGCCCATCAGCCGGCGGTGCCTGTCGGCGACGACGGCCTCGACGGCCCGCCGCAGGTCGCGCCGGTCGGCGGCGTCGTACAGCAGGCCCGTCTCGAGGTGGCGTACGACGTCGGGCGCCCCGCCGGCCCGCGGCGCGACGACCGGTACGCCGGCCGCGGCGGCCTCGCGCAGTGCGTGGCAGTCGGTCTCGTGCTCGCCGGGGTGGACCAGCAGGTCGAGGGTGGGCACCGCGACGGTGAGGTCGCCGGTCTGGAGCGGGCCGGTGAAGCGCGCGTCGGGGAGCCGCTTCTGCAGCCACTCGCGCTCGGGGCCGTCGCCGATCACGACGAGGCGGATGCCGCGCACGTCGGCGAGCTCGGCGAGGCGCCGCACGCCGTTCCTCTTGCGGAGGCCGCCGACGTAGCCGACGACGACGCGGGCGCCGTCCTTCGACTTCGCCTTCGACCACGAGTCGTGCAGCCACTGGTCGCGGAGGCCGGGGTTGAACGCCAGCGGGTCGACGCCCGGCTCCCACAGCGTCGCCTCGACGCCGAGCTCGGCGGCCCGGTCGACCATCCAGCTCGAGGTGACCAGGAGCGTGGTGGCGCGACCGGCGACCTTGGCGCGCCAGTAGTCCGCGGCGAGGTCGAACACCGGCGACTGCTCGACGACCACGGTGGGCACACCGGTGCGAGCGGCGTGCTTGAGGGCCTTGCGGCCGACGAACCGCGGCGACGCCGCCTGGATCACGTCGGGCTCGAACGAGTCGATCGCCGACCGCACCTGGGTGCCGGTCGGCTCCAGCGGGCGCACCCGCACCACGTCGCAGCCGCGATAGCTGGTGAGGCCCGGGCCCGGCGCGATGATCCGCACCGTGTGGCCGGCGTCGACCAGCCGGTCGGCGGTGGCCTTGAGCGTCGTCGTCGTGCTGTCGACGGCCGGGTAGAAGGTCTCGGTGACCAGGGCGATCCTCATGGGGCCACCGTGATCGGCGCACCTTGCGGGTCGGGGATGTGCGGGTGGATGTCAGGTGAACCGGCGGTTGTCACACCCGGGTGATCAGCACCAGCGGTGCACGCCCTTCGGCGTCAGGTTGCGGTCGCGGCGCACGACCGGCCACTGGTCGCCGTACCGCTTGCACGTGCGGCGGAAGGCGCGGTTGCGGTACTCCACCGCCAGCACCTGGTCGCCGTACGACGCGGCGTACCGCCCGCACTCGCGCCACTGGCCGCACTCCTCGGCGATCGCGAAGTCGAACCCGATGGTCGTGCCGTCGAAGCCGGCGAGGTTCTTCTGCGCCGCAAGCAGGCCCGCGCGGTGGGCACGCCGCACGAGCAGGCGCGCGAACGCGGTCGCGTGGCGGCGCTCCAACAGCTGTCGGCTGCGCGTGAACGAGTCGAGGTTGTCGTACTCGACCGAGTCGAACCCGTCCGCGGCGCACCGCTCGGTCCACCTGCCGACGACGCGCGCCAGGGCGCGCCGCTTCGACGGAGTGCGGAGGTCCAGCAGCCACTCGCCCCACGCCTCGTCGGTGACCGGTCGACCGTCCTTCTTGAGCACCAGCCGCCAGTGCTTGCGCCAGAAGCGCTTCTCGTCGGGCTGGGTCTGGAAGCCGTTGACGTAGCAGACGTTGTGCCGGCCGGCGAGCGGCTTCGCCCGCCGGTCGCGGACCACGATGCCGACCTCGTCCGGTACGCCGTCCCACGGCCCGCCGAGCTGGTAGTCCATGTCGGTGTCGACCGGCAGCGGGTCAGGCGCGGCCGCCGCGGGCACCGTCGGAACCATGATCAGGGCCGCTGCAGCGACCAGGAGCCTCCCTCGCACCCGGTCATGCTAATTCGGTGCGAGGATGGGCGCGTGGACCTGATCGCCCTGATGCCCGCCTTCGTGCTCGCCGTGCTGCTGATCTCGGCGTCGCCCGGGCCGGCGATGGCGCTGATCTTCCAGCGAGCCGCGGTCGGCGGCTGGCGCGGCGCCGTACCGACGGTGCTCGGGCTCGAGGCAGGGCTCTACGTCTGGGCGCTCGCGGCCGCCGCGGGGTTCGCCGCCCTGGTGGCCGTGTCGACCACCGCGTTCATCGTGCTCAAGGTCGTCGGCGCCGCGGTGCTCGTCTACCTCGGGGTGCGGGCGTGGCGCTCCGCCTGGCGCGGCGGGCACGGCGAGGGCGACGCGACGCCGGTGGTGCGCGGCTGGTGGGCGCGGTTCGGTGAGGGAGCGGTCGTGCAGCTCGCCAACCCGAAGGCGGCGATCTTCATGATCGCGTTCTACCCGCAGTTCGTGCCCGAGGGGCGACCCCTGTTCCTGACCACCGCCGGGCTGGCGCTGGTCCAGGTCGCCATCGAGACGCTCTTCTACCTGGCCCTGGCGTACGGCGTGGGCCGCGCCGGCGCGTTCTTCCGCCGGTCGAAGGTGAGGCGCCGCCTGGACGCGATCGCCGGCACGGTCCTGGTCGCTCTCGGCGTACGAGTGGCGCTCACGCAGCGCTGATCCGGGGCACGGGGGAGTGACGGATGCCACGCCGGACAGCCCCGTGAGCGGCCATAGGATTGCCGCTTATGACCGACGACGCAGGGACGCTCGCCCTGGCCGACGAGGCTGACCGCCACACCCGCGAGGAGTGGGAGGCAGCGGCGGCCGCAGTGCTCCGCAAGAGCCGCCGGCTGACGGACGAGGACCCCGACGCCACGGCCTGGGACAAGCTCACCCGCCGCACCCTCGACGGCATCGCGGTGACGCCGCTCGGAACCCCCGATCTGCTCGACGGCCTGCAGACGGCCGGTCGCCCGACCCGCGCCGGCGCGTGGGACATCCGCGCCCACCTCGCCGGGTCCGACGCCAAGCTGCTCAACGAGCACGCGCTCGTCGACCTCGACGGCGGTGTCACATCGCTCTGGGTGCGCGTCGACGAGGACACCGACCTCCCCGCGGTCCTCGACAAGGTCCTCCTCGACCTCGCCCCCGTCGTGCTGGAGCCGACCGGCGACCCGGTCGCGGCCGCGAAGGCGCTCCTCGACCACGCGTCGTACGTCGACCTGCACCCGGCCACCAACCTGGGCGCCGATGCGGCGACGGCCTCCGGCGACGACCTGGCCGCGATCGCCGGCCTCGCCCGGGAGGCGGGGGTGCTGGCCGTCGTCGTGGACGGGACCGCCGTCCACGACCAGGGCGCCTCCGACGTCCAGGAGCTCGCGGTCTCGCTGCTCAACGCCGTCGCGACGCTCCGCGTCCTCACCGCGCGCGGCCTGGACGCCGCCGACGCCGCGCGGCTCATCGAGTTCCGCTTCGCCGCGACCGACGAGCAGTTCCCGACGATCGCCAAGCTGCGGGCGGCCCGCCGGCTGTGGGCCCGCGTGCTGGAGCTCTCCGGCGTCACCGGCGTCGACCAGCGCCAGCACGTCGTGACCAGCCGCCCGATGCTGACCAAGTACGACCCGTACGTGAACATGCTCCGCACCACCGTCGCAGCCTTCGCCGCCGGAGTCGGGGGAGCGGACGCAGTGACGGTCCTGCCGTTCGACAGCCCGCTCGGCCAGCCCGACGCGTTCGGCCGCCGGATCGCGCGCAACGTCTCCCACCTGCTCATGGACGAGTCCCACGTGCACGAGGTCGCCGACCCCGCGGGCGGCGCGTACGCGGTCGAGAAGCTCACCGACGACGTCGCGATCGCCGCCTGGGAGCTCTTCGGCCGGCTGGACTCCGGCGAGGACGTCGGCGCCCTCATCGCCGAGACCGTCGCCCGCCGCGAGGCCGAGATCGCCCAGCGCAAGCGCCCGATCACCGGGCTCTCCGAGTTCCCCAACCTCGCCGAGACCCTGCCCACGCGCGAGCCCGTGCCCGGTGAGACCGACGTACGCCGCTACGGCGCCTCCTTCGAGGCGCTGCGCGACGCGCCCGCGGCCGAGCCGGTGTTCCTGGCGACGCTCGGCACGATCGCCCAGCACACCGCCCGCGCGACGTTCGCGAGCAACCTCTTCGCCGCCGGCGGTGTCGCCGTCGAGCCGGCCGGTCCCACCGACGGCGTCGACGCGCTGGTCGCGGCCTACGGCGGCCAGAAGGTGGTCTGCCTCGCGGGCACCGACGAGGCCTACGCCGAGTGGGGCGAGGCGGCCGCGGCCGCGCTCCGCGAGCGCGGCGCGACCCGCGTGGTCATCGCGGGCAAGCCGACCGACTACGCCGACGACGCGTGCGCCCTGGGCGTGGACGCGCTGGCCTTCCTGAACCGCACCCGAGAGGCGCTGGCATGAGCATCCCGAAGTCGTTCGCAGGTCTGCCGCTGACGGGCGACGCGGCAGCCGCCGTACCCCTGCACGGTGACCTCGAGTCCTGGCACAGCCCCGAGGGCATCGAGATCAAGCCGTCCTACGACGCCGCCGACCTCGAGGGCCTCGACGCGCTCGACACCTGGCCCGGCCTCAGCCCGTTCCTGCGCGGCCCCTACCCGACGATGTACACCACGCAGCCGTGGACGATCCGGCAGTACGCCGGCTTCTCCACCGCCGAGGAGTCCAACGCCTTCTACCGCCGCAACCTCGCGGCCGGCCAGAAGGGCCTCTCCGTGGCGTTCGACCTCGCGACCCACCGCGGCTACGACTCCGACCACCCGCGGGTGCGGGGCGACGTCGGCATGGCGGGCGTGGCGATCGACTCGATCTACGACACCCGCACCCTGTTCGACGGCATCCCGCTGGACCAGATGTCCGTCTCGATGACGATGAACGGCGCGGTGCTCCCTGTGCTCGCCCTCTACATCGCCGCGGCCGAGGAGCAGGGGGTGAAGCCGGCCCAGCTCTCGGGGACCATCCAGAACGACATCCTCAAGGAGTTCATGGTCCGCAACACCTACATCTACCCGCCGGCACCCTCGATGCGGATCATCTCCGACATCTTCGCGTTCACCTCGGCCGAGATGCCGCGGTTCAACTCGATCTCGATCTCCGGCTACCACATGCAGGAGGCCGGGGCGACCGCCGACCTCGAGCTCGCCTACACGCTGGCCGACGGCGTCGAGTACATCCGTGCCGGCCTCGAGAGCGGCCTGACCATCGACCAGTTCGCGCCCCGACTCAGCTTCTTCTGGGCGATCGGCATGAACTTCTACATGGAGGTCGCCAAGATGCGCGCCGCCCGCGCGCTGTGGTCGCGCCTGGTGCGCCAGTTCGACCCCCAGAACCCCAAGTCGCTGTCGCTGCGCACCCACTCGCAGACCTCCGGCTGGTCACTCACCGCGCAGGACGTCTTCAACAACGTCGGCCGCACCTGCATCGAGGCCATGGCCGCCACCCAGGGCCACACGCAGTCGCTGCACACCAACGCTCTCGACGAGGCCATCGCGCTGCCGACCGACTTCTCGGCCCGCATCGCCCGCAACACCCAGCTGCTCCTGCAGCAGGAGAGCGGCACGACGCACACCATCGACCCCTGGGCCGGCTCCTACTACGTCGAGAAGCTGACCCACGACCTCGCCGAGCGCGCCTGGGCGCACATCCAGGAGGCCGAGGCCGCCGGCGGCATGGCGGCCGCGATCGAGCAGGGCATCCCGAAGATGCGCATCGAGGAGGCCGCGGCCCGCACCCAGGCGCGCATCGACTCCGGCGCCCAGAAGGTCATCGGCGTCAACACGTTCCGGCTGCCGGCCGAGGACCCGCTGGAGGTGCTCAAGGTCGACAACGACGAGGTCTACCGGCAGCAGGTCGCCAAGCTCGAGCGGCTGCGCGCCGAGCGCAACGGCGACGACGTCGAGGCCGCGCTCCACGCGCTGACCCGCTCCGCGGAGTCCGGCGAGGGCAACCTGCTCGAGCTCGCCGTCGCGGCGGCCCGCAACAAGGCGACGGTGGGCGAGATCTCCGACGCGCTGGAGAAGGTCTACGGCCGTCACCAGGCCGTGATCCGTACGATCTCCGGCGTGTACCGCGACGAGGCCCAGGAGAGCGGCGACACCCTCCTCGACCAGGTGCGCCGGGCGACCGACGAGTTCGCCGAGGCGGAGGGCCGTCGTCCCCGCATCCTGGTCGCCAAGATGGGTCAGGACGGTCACGACCGCGGTCAGAAGGTCGTCGTCTCCGCGTTCGCCGACATGGGCTTCGACGTCGACGTGGGCCCGCTGTTCTCGACGCCCGAGGAGGTCGCGCAGCAGGCGATCGACGCCGACGTCCACATCGTCGGGGTCTCGTCGCTGGCCGCCGGTCACCTCGCACTGCTCCCCGCGCTCAAGGGCGCGCTGGCGGAGCAGGGCCGCGACGACATCATGGTCGTCATCGGCGGCGTGATCCCGCCCGACGACGTGCCGACGCTGACCGGGATGGGTGCGGCGGCGGTGTTCCTGCCGGGCACCGTCATCGCCGAGTCGGCGCTCGACCTGTTGGCGAAGCTGCGCGACCAGCTCGGGCACTGATGCTGGAGGAGCGGACCCAGGCGCTGCTCGACGGGATCCGCGCGGGTCGCCGGGCCCAGGTCTCGCAGGCGATCACGCTCGTCGAATCGACCAGCCCGCGGCACCGCGAGCAGGCACGAGCGCTCCTGGCGGAGCTCCCGAAGGGCGACGCGGTCCGGGTCGGCATCTCGGGCGTGCCCGGGGTCGGCAAGTCGACGTTCATCGAGTCCCTCGGCACCCGGCTGACCGCAGCCGGCCACAAGGTGGGCGTGCTCGCCGTCGATCCGTCGTCGGTGCGCACCGGCGGCTCGGTCCTCGGTGACAAGACCCGGATGGCGGGACTCTCGGCCGACCCGAAAGCGTTCATCCGTCCGTCGCCCTCGGCGGGCACGCTGGGAGGTGTCGCACGGGCGACCACGCAGGCGATGGCCGTGCTCGAGGCGGGGGGCTTCGACGTCGTGCTCGTCGAGACCGTCGGCGTCGGCCAGTCCGAGGTGACCGTGGCCGGCATGGTCGACACCTTCCTCTTCCTCACCCTCGCCCGCACCGGTGACCAGCTGCAGGGCATCAAGAAGGGCATCCTCGAGCTCGCCGACGTGATCGCGGTCAACAAGGCCGACCCGGCGGACCCGTCGCGCCTGCAGGAGGCCCGGGCCACGGCCCGCGAGCTCGCCGGCGCGCTGCGATTGGTGCACGGCCACCCGAAGGAGGGGGACTGGGTGACCCCTGTCGTGACCGCGTCCGGGCTCAGCGGCGACGGCGTCGACGGCGTGTGGGAGCAGGTGCTCGCCCACCGCACCCACCTCGGCGACGCCGGCCTCGCCCGCAAGCGCGCCGAGCAGCAGCTCGAATTCACCTGGGCGCTGGTCCGCGACGAGCTCGAGCAGCGGCTGCGGCACTCGCCGGGCGTGCGCGCCGTGCGCGAGGAGGTGCGCGCCGCCGTGCTGTCCGGGGAGCTGACGGCGCCGCTCGCGGCCGACCGGATCCTCGACGCGTTCGACGACGTGCAGAGGTAACGAGGGTCTCCGCCGGCAGCCGGGCGCCCAAGTCATTCCTGCGGATGAGGGGAATCCGCCGCGAGACCGATGCATCGAACGTAAAGTCAGCGCATTCTCGGGTGGGTTATCCCCGTGCCGTGCGGGCGCTGCCATGCATGCACCCGGTCGGCACGCGGCGACACGATGCACAGAGATCAGCTCTCGGGCAGAACCCCTACCGGAGGAACCAGTGTCCAACCGCCCCTTCCGTCGGCTCCGCCGACCGGCCGCCGTCGTGGCTGCCGTCTCCGCGCTCGCGCTGTCGGTCAGCACCCTCAGCGCCAGCAGCGCCGCTGCCCCGGCCCAGCCGACCGTCATCGACAAGGGTCTGGTGTCGCCTCTGAGCGTCGCCGTCAACGATGACAACGTCGTCTACTACAGCGCGAACTTCGCCGGGCAGCTCTATCGCAAGGCCCCCGGCAAGCCGGCCAAGGTCGTCTACCAGTCGAAGGGCGGCAAGGAGGTCGGCGCGATCTCGACGGTCGGCAAGACGGTCTACTTCGTCTCCGGCTTCAACCTGATGAAGCTCGCCAAGGGCAAGGTCACCAAGGTCGCGGCCCTGGGCGCCTACGAGAAGGAGAACAACCCCGACGCCGAGGTGAGCTACGGCCTGGTCGACCCGGCCGCGGAGTGCCTGGAGGCTTGGCCCACGGGCGACGAGGCGCCGCCGGCGCAGTACACCGGCATCGTCGAGGCGCACCCGTACGGCACCGCCGTGGTCAACGGCACCGTGTACGTCGCCGACGCCGCCGCCAACGCGATCCTCGCGGTCAAGGGCGGCAAGATCACCACCGCCGCCGTGCTCCCGGCCGTGCCCGTCGAGATCACCGAGGAGCTGGCGACCCAGTACGGCATCCCGGAGGTCTGCATCGGCGAGACCTACAACTTCGAGGGCGTCCCGACCGACGTCGAGGCCGGCCCCGAGGGCATGCTCTACGTGTCCGGACTCCCCGGTGGCGAGATCCCGGGCAAGGGCTACGTCGCGACGGTCGACCCGGAGTCGGGTGAGACCACCGAGCTCGCGAGCGGCCTGGTCGCCGCGGCCGGCCTCGCGGTGCTGCCGAACGGCACCGTCTACGTCTCCCAGCTGTTCGCCGGAGAGATCACCAAGATCGCGCCCAACGGCAGCCGGTCGACGTTCGCGGGCGCCCCGCTGCCGTCGGCCGTCGAGGTGAAGGGCAAGAAGCTCTACGCCACGATCAATGTGCTCGCCGGCCTCGAGCCGGGTCAGAAGCCCGGAGGCAAGGTGGTCAGCTACCTGCGCTGACCGCGAAGCAGGGACGGAGGGCATCGGGGCGTAGCATCGCTTCGATGCCCTCCGCCGATTTCTCCGCCTCGCTCGACGTCGTGACCGACGTCGTCCACAAGCACGAGGACGACCTGGTGGAGCTGCGGCGCGACCTGCACCGCCACCCCGAGCTGTCCTGGCAGGAGCAGCGCACGACCGACCGCGTCATCGAGCTCCTGTCCCACGCCGGCTGGCAGGTGACCCCCGCGCCCCGGAGCGGGGCGATCGCCGAGATCGGCGACGGTGACCGGGTCGTCGGCCTCCGCGCCGACCTCGACGCGCTGCCGGTCCACGACCTGACCGACGACCCCTGGTCGAGCCGGGTGCCGGGCGTCGCCCACGCGTGCGGCCACGACGTCCACACCACGGCGCTCGTCGGCGCCGGCTACGCCCTCGCCGAGCTGCACGAGCGGGGAGCGCTCGAGGGCAGGGTGCGCCTGCTGTTCCAGCCCGCCGAGGAGGTCATGCCCGGGGGAGCGCAGCACCTGATCGCGCAGGGCGCGCTCGAGGGCCTCACCCGGGTCTACGCCCTGCACTGCGAGCCCGCCGTCGACGTGGGCCGCATCGGCGTACGGACCGGTCCCATCACGAGCGCCGCCGACCGGATCGAGGTCCGGCTCGAGGGCACCGGCGGCCACACCTCCCGCCCGCACCTCACCGGCGACCTCACGTTCGCGCTGGCGAAGGTCACCAGCGAGCTCCCCGCTGTCTTGAGCCGCCGGATGGACCCGCGCGCGGGGGTCAGCGTGGTCTGGGGGCTGATGCGCGCCGGGTCGGCGCCCAACGTGATCCCCGACCAGGGGATCGTCGCCGGCACCGTGCGGATCCTCGACGCCGACGCCTGGGCGGGCTGCGAGCCCGTCGTGCGCGAGGCCGTGATCGACATCGTGCGGCCCTACGGCGTGACCGCCTCGGTCGACTACCTCCAGGGCGTGCCCCCGGTGGTCAACGAGCAGGGAGCCATCGCCGACCTCGCCGCCGTGGCCGGCGAGCTCCTCGGCGCCCACCGCTGCGTCGAGGTTCCGCAGAGCCTCGGGGGCGAGGACTTCGGGTGGTACGCCGACCAGGTCCCGGCCGCCATGTTCCGGCTCGGCACCCGCACTCCCGGCGGAGCGACGTACGACCTGCACCAGGGCGACCTGCGCGTCGACGAGCAGGCGATCGGGGTCGGAGCCCGCGTGCTGGCCGGCGCCGCCGTACGGTCCCTGGTCACCGCTCGATAACAACCTGCGAAAATCTCGGCGCAAGGCAGGAGGATTGCCGGTCGCGCCATTAGGGTGCATCGGTATGCCCTGACCAGGGTGTGTCGAGTACCGAATCCAGGAGGATGCCGTGAAGAGAACGGCCCGTATCGCAGCGATGGGTGTCATCGCGGCACTCGCCCTCACCGCTTGTGGCGACCGCGAGGAGGACGCCAACGACGACTCCTCGCCCAGCTCGGCTGAGAGCAGCCCGACCGAGGAGACGTCGGCAACGCAGGCTGCCGAGCAGTTCCCCGACTTCAAGGCTTGCATGGTGTCCGACTCGGGCGGCTTCGACGACAAGTCCTTCAACCAGACCTCGCACCTCGGCCTCGAGAACGCCGCGGCCAACTACGGCATCCAGACCGCCGAGGCGGAGTCCACCGACCCGTCGCAGTTCGAGGACAACATCCAGTCGCTCGTCGACGAGGGCTGCAACCAGATCACGACCGTCGGCTTCCTGCTCGGCGACGCCACCGAGGCGGCCGCCAAGAAGGCCAAGGACGTCGACTTCGCGATCGTCGACTTCGCCTACGAGAAGCCGACCCCGAACCTCAAGGGCCTGACCTTCAACACGGCCGAGCCGTCGTTCCTCGCCGGCTACCTCGCCGCCGCGGAGTCCGAGTCCGGCATCGTCGGCACCTTCGGCGGTCTCAACATCCCGACCGTGACCATCTTCATGACCGGCTTCTACAACGGTGTCCAGCACTACAACGAGGAGACCGGCGAGCAGGTCGAGGTCCTCGGCTGGGACCCGGCCAAGGAGGAGGGCTCGTTCACCGAGGACTTCGAGAACCAGAACCTCGGTGAGGACCTCGCCAAGCAGATGATCGGCCAGGGCGCCGACGTCATCTTCCCGGTCGCCGGCCCGGCCGGCCTCGGTGGCCTCAAGGCCGCCCAGGACGCCGACGCGTGGGGCATCTGGGTCGACACCGACGGCTGCCAGTCGGCCGCCGAGTACTGCGACTCGCTGCTCACCTCCGTCGTGAAGGGCATGGACGTCGCCGTCGAGCAGGCCATCCTCGACTCGGCCAGCGGCAACTTCACCAACGAGGTCTACTCCGGCACCCTCGAGAACGGCGGCGTCAGCCTGGCCCCGCTGAGCGACGAGGTCGACGAGGAGACCGCCGCGAAGATCGAGGAGCTCAAGGCGGGCATCATCGACGGTTCCATCACCGTCGAGTGACGTGCTGAGCCCTCAGTAGCAGCAACACTCCGACCGTAGGTCGGGCGGACCCGGTCCGTCCGGCCTACGGTCGTCTACGGCGCCACCGCGCACTACCGTGTCTGCGGTCGCCACCACCGACGAAAGAGAGCGAGGCCGGATGAGACTCGAGATCAGGGGTCTGACCAAGAGGTTCGGCTCCTTCACGGCCAACGACCAGATCGACCTGGTCGTCGAGCCGGGCGAGATCCACTGCCTCCTCGGGGAGAACGGCGCCGGCAAGTCGACGCTGATGAACATGCTCTACGGGCTCTACACGCCGACCGAGGGCGAGATCCTGCTCGACGGCGAGCCGGTGACGTTCGCCGGCCCCGGCGACGCTCTGGCCGCCGGCATCGGCATGGTCCACCAGCACTTCATGCTGGTCCCCGTCTTCACCGTCGCCGAGAACCTGATGCTCGGCCACGAGCAGACCCGCGGTCTCGGCGTGCTCAACCGCGCCGCAGCGCGCAAGCAGGTGCGCGAGCTCTCCGACCGCTACAACCTCGCCGTCGACCCCGACGCCCTCGTCGAGGACATCCCGGTGGGCGTCCAGCAGCGGGTCGAGATCATCAAGGCGCTCGCGGGCGACGCGAAGATCCTGATCCTCGACGAGCCCACCGCGGTGCTGACGCCGCAGGAGATCGACGAGCTGATGGGCATCATGCGCGAGCTCAAGGCCCAGGGGACCTCGATCATCTTCATCACCCACAAGCTCCGCGAGGTCAAGGCGATCGGCGACAAGATCAGCGTGATCCGCCGCGGCAAGGTCGTCGGTACGGCGCCGCCGACCGCATCGGAGGCGGAGCTCGCCGAGCTGATGGTCGGCCGCTCGGTGCAGCTGACGGTCGACAAGGAGCACGCCGCCGGCGGCGAGCCGGTGCTGCGCGCCGACGGCATCAGCGTCGTCGACCCCCGCGGCCACCTCGTCGTCAAGGACGTCTCGTTCGAGGCCCGCGCCGGGGAGGTGCTCGGCATCGCCGGCGTCCAGGGCAACGGGCAGACCGAGCTCATCAAGTCGCTGCTCGGCCTGGTGCGCCCCGACGCCGGCCGGATCCACCTGGAGGGCCGCGACATCAGCAGGCACGGCCCGCGGCAGAGCCTCGAGGACGGCATCGGCTACATCCCGGAGGACCGCTCGCACGACGGCTTCGTCGGCACGTTCAGCGTGCGCGAGAACCTCGTCCTCGACCTCTACCGCAACAAGGAGTTCTCCTCCGGACCGGCGCTCCGGCTCGACGCGATCGCCGACAACGCCGAGGCGCGCATCCAGGAGTTCGACATCCGCACCGAGTCGGCCGAGACGCCGGTGGCGTCACTGTCGGGCGGCAACCAGCAGAAGGTCGTCGTCGCCCGCGAGTTCTCCCGGCCGCTGAAGGTGCTCATCGCCTCGCAGCCGACGCGCGGCGTCGACGTCGGCTCCATCGAGTTCATCCACAAGCGGATCATTGCCGAGCGGGACCGCGGCACCGCCGTGATCATCGTGTCCACCGAGCTCGACGAGATCTACGCGCTGTCCGACCGGATCGCCGTGATGTACGACGGCCGCATCGTCGCCACCGTGAGTCCCGACCTGCCCCGCGAAGAGATTGGTCTGCTGATGGCCGGAGCCACGCCCGAGACGGGGGAGGTGGCCTCATGACCGAGCCCGCACGCGAGATGTCGCCCCAGCCCGAGACCCTGATGCCCGAGGCGACCGGGAAGGACCGCGACTGGGCCAAGTGGCTGCCCACGGTCCGCGACACCGTGATCGCGGTCGCGCTCGCCCTGCTCGTCGGCGCGTTCCTGATCATCCTGTCCGACGAGCAGGTCATCGAGTCGCTCGACGGCCTGTTCGGCAACCCCGGCTCGTTCTTCGTCTACGCCGGCGACGTCCTGCGCTACTCCGCGGAGGCCGTGTGGGACGCCTACACCGCTCTGCTGCGCGGTGCGTTCGGCTCCGGTCCCGCCTGGGAGCGGACGCTGGAGCGCTCGGCGCCCCTGATCTGCGCCGGTCTCGGCGTGGCGCTCGCGTTCCGGGCGGGCCTGTTCAACATCGGCGCCCAGGGCCAGATGCTCGTCGCCGCGCTGGCCGCCGGCTACGTCGGCTTCCACTACGACATGCCGCCGGTCATCCACCTGCTCGCCGCGATCGCCGCCGCGCTGGTCGCGGGCGCCCTGTGGGGCGGCGTCGTCGGCCTGCTGAAGGCACGCTCCGGCGCGCACGAGGTGATCACCACGATCATGCTCAACCAGGTCGGCCGGTTCACCGTGCTGTTCTTCCTGGCCCGGGAGGCGTTCCAGCGGCCCGGCAGCGACAACCTGCTGAGCCCGGTCGTCGACAGCGACGCGCAGTACCCGACCGTCGCCGGCCTCCACCTCGGCATCCTGGTCGCGCTGCTCGCCGCCGTCGCCGTGTGGTGGCTGCTGGTCCGTAGCAAGCTCGGCTTCGAGCTGCGCGCGGTCGGCGCCAACCCCGACGCCGCCCGCACCGCGGGCATGAGCGTCTCGAAGGTCTACATCGCGGCGATGGCGATCGCCGGCCTGCTCGCGGGTCTCGCGGCCACCATGACCGTCCTCGGCCTGCGCCAGGGCGTCACCGACCAGGTCGTCGGGTCGGTCGGCTTCGACGCGATCACGGTCGCGCTGCTCGGTCGCGCGACGCCGTTCGGCACCGTCCTCGCCGGCCTCCTCTTCGGTGCGCTCTCGGCCGGCGGGCTCGGCATGCAGACCGCGGCCGGCGTACCTCCCGAGCTGATCCAGGTCGTCCAGGCGCTGATCGTGCTGTTCGTCGCGGCGCCCGCCCTGATCCGCGGGCTGACGCGGATCCGGCGCCGACGAGCCGGCACCGAGGCACAGGAGGTGACCGCATGAGCACCGTCGTCGACGCTCCGGCGCCGGCCGCCGGGGCACCCGAGCCCCAGGTGCGCGACCGCGCCGACGTACGCCGCCAGGTCAAGCTCGTCGTGGTGCTGGCGATCGTGCTCGCGGCCGAGGTCTGGTTCAAGCTCGACATCAACGACCCGACCGTGTCGCACCTGCTGAAGGGCCCGCGCACCAAGGAGAACCTGCCCGTCGAGTTCGACGGGACCCTCGTGTCCTGGACCGCGGTCGCGATCACCGCCATCGCGCTGGTGCTCGCGATCCTCAACCGCTACCCGCGCGGCTGGGTCGGGATGATCGTCAGCGTCCTGGTCGGGATCGGCTTCTACGGCGCGTTCCTGATGTGGGCCTACGCCGACCCCGACGGGTTCGCCGCGTCGATCACCAACCCGATCGAGGGCACGATCTCGCTCGCGACACCGCTGGTGTTCGGCGCGCTCGCCGGCGTGCTGTGCGAGCGGGCGGGCGTCGTCAACATCGCGATCGAGGGCCAGTTCATCGCCGGTGCGTTCTTCGGCTCGGTGTTCTCCTCGTTCGCGGTCGCCTCGATCGCCGCGATCCCGTTGTTCTGGTGCTCGATCTTCGGGCTCCTCGGCGGCATCCTCGCCGGCGTCGGCATGGCCGCCCTCCTCGGCACCTTCGCGCTCCGCTACCACGTCGACCAGGTGGTCGTCGGGGTCGTGCTCGTCGCGTTCGGCTACGGCATCACCAGCTTCCTGCTGGGCCAGATCCCCGACGACAACGAGGAGATGTTCAACCAGCCCGAGCTGCTGGAGTCCGTCGAGATCCCGGGCCTCGCCGACATCCCCTACATCGGGCAGGCGCTGTTCAACCAGACGCTCCTCGTCTACTTCATGTACGTCGCCGCGCCGCTCGTGTGGTGGCTGCTCTTCCAGACCAGGTGGGGCCTGCGGGTCCGGTCGGTCGGCGAGCACCCCAAGGCCGCCGACACCGTGGGCATCAACGTCAACCGGGTGCGCTGGCAGGCGGTGCTGCTGGGCGGTGTGTTCGCCGGTCTCGGCGGCGCCGTGTTCACGCTCGACCTCGGCTCGTTCGACAAGGAGATGTCGGCCGGCACCGGCTTCATCGCGCTCGCCGCGGTCATCATGGGGCGCTGGCACCCGATCTACGCCGCGCTCGCCGCGCTGCTGTTCGGCTTCCTCCGCACGCTGGAGAACCAGCTGAGCATCCTCGACGAGAAGGTGCCCGGCGAGCTCCTGTCCGCGCTGCCCTACCTCGCGACGATCATCGCCGTCGCCGGGTTCGCCGGCCGGGTGCGCCCGCCGGCGGCCGACGGCCAGCCCTACGTGAAGAGCGACTGACGGCATGGCGGGAGTGGACTGGGACGCGCTGCGCGCAGCAGCCGTCGAGATCTCGGAGCGCGCCTACGCGCCGTACTCGGGCTTCCGGGTGGGCGCCGCAGCGATCGTCGACGACGGTCGCGTCGTGGTGGGCTGCAACGTCGAGAACGCGGCCTACGGCGTGACGCTGTGCGCCGAGTGCGGGCTGGTGTCCCAGCTGCACGCGACCGGAGCCGGGCTGCTGACGCACTTCGTGTGCGTGAACGGCGACGGCGACGTGATCATGCCGTGCGGCCGGTGCCGCCAGCTGCTGTGGGAGAACGGCGGCGCGGCGCTGGAAGTGATGACCCCGGAGGGTGTGTTGACGATGGACCAGGTGCTGCCGCAGGCGTTCGGCCCGGAGGACCTCCGATGAGCGGGGCCAACGGGCACGACGCGGTCGAGGTCATCTCCACCAAGCGCGACCGGGGGGAGCTGAGCACCAGCCAGATCGAGTGGGTGGTCGACGCCTACACCCGCGGCGACGTCGCCGACGAGCAGATGTCGGCGCTCGCGATGGCGATCCTGCTCAACGGGATGGACCGGCGCGAGATCGCCGACTGGACCGCCGCGATGATCGCGTCGGGGGAGCGGATGGACTTCTCCGCGCTGTCCCGGCCGACCTCCGACAAGCACTCCACCGGCGGCGTAGGCGACAAGATCACGCTGCCCCTGGCGCCGCTGGTCGCCGCGTGCGGCGTCGCCGTACCGCAGTTGTCCGGCCGGGGCCTCGGCCACACCGGCGGGACGCTCGACAAGCTGGAGTCGATCCGCGGCTGGCGGGCGGCGCTGTCCAACGAGGAGCTGATGGCGCAGCTGGAGTCCGTCGGCGCGGTCATCTGCGCCGCCGGCGACGGCCTGGCGCCCGCCGACAAGAAGCTCTACGCGCTGCGCGACGTGACCGGCACCGTCGAGGCGATCCCGCTGATCGCGTCGTCGATCATGAGCAAGAAGATCGCCGAGGGCACCGGCGCGCTGGTGCTCGACGTGAAGGTCGGCACCGGCGCGTTCATGAAGGACGCCGACCGGGCGCGCGAGCTCGCCGAGGTGATGGTCGCGCTGGGCACCGACGCGGGGGTCAGGACCGTCGCGCTGCTGACCGACATGTCCACGCCGCTCGGCCTCACCGCGGGCAACGCGATCGAGGTGGCCGAGTCGGTCGAGGTGCTCGCCGGTGGCGGCCCCGCCGACGTCGTCGAGCTGACCGTCGCCCTCGCCCGCGAGATGCTCGCGGCCGCCGGCCGCGACGACGTGGACCCGGCCGACAAGCTGGCCGACGGCTCCGCGATGGACACCTGGCGCCGGATGATCGCCGCGCAGGGCGGCGACCCCGACGCCACGCTGCCCGTGGCGAAGGAGTCGCACGTCGTGACCGCCGACACCGACGGGGTGCTGACCCGCCTCGACGCGCTCGCCGTCGGCGTCGCCGCCTGGCGTCTCGGCGCCGGCCGCGAGCGCAAGGAGGACCCGGTCCAGGCCGGGGCCGGCGTCGTGTGGCACGCGCGCCCCGGCGACAGCGTCGCCTCCGGCCAGCCGCTGTTCACGCTGCTCACCGACACCCCCGAGCGCTTCGACCGCGCCCTCGCCGCCCTCGACGGCGGCTACGACATCAGCGCCCCCGGTTCGCCGTACCAGCCGACGCCGCTGATCATCGACCGGGTCGACTGACCCACCGCCGAATCCGCCCTCGTGGTTGGTCGAATCCGCCCTCATGGTTGGTCGAATCCACCTCGATGGTCCGCTGAGTAACCGACGATGGTTCAGCTCGCCTCGCCGAGGACCTGGGCGATCTTGTCCACGGCGCGGTAGCCGTCCGGCACGCCTTCCACCAGGCAGGCGATCGAGCGCGAGTGCTCGGTGCGCAGCGGAAGGATCTCCTGGTACGCCGGCGACGCGTACCAGGCCGCGGCTGCCTCGGAGCCCGGGAACTCGATGATCACCAGGTCACCGGTCCACTCGCCCTCCGCCGGCGTGAGCTTGCCGCCGTGCACGAGGAAGCGGCCGCCGTACGGCGCGATCGTGGCGTCGATCTTCTCGATGTACTCGATGATCGCCTCGCCGAAGTCGACGTCGTTGAGGTAGGCGATCGCATAGGCCTTGGTCATGGCTGAGCCTTTCGTCTGGGCTGGTCCGAGGCTCCATGAGAAGCCCGGCGCAGGCCGCAGGTCGATGACGTCGGAGGTCATGGCTGGGGGCACCCGCACCGGCTAGCGTCTGCGCCGTGAACGACCACGCCGGAAGCGCCCTCAGGGACTGGCGCCAGCGCCGCAACCTCTCGCAGCTCGACCTCGCCGTCCGCGCCGACGTGTCGACCCGGCACCTCAGCTATGTCGAGACCGGGCGCGCGCGGCCGAGTCCCGAGATGATCCTGCGCCTCTGTGAGGAGCTCGCGGTGCCGCTGCGCGACCAGAACCAGATCCTGCTCGCCGGCGGCTATGCCCCGGCGCACCCCGAGCACTCGCTCACCGACCCGCCGATGGCCGACATCAACGCCGCCATCGAGGCGATCCTCCAGGCCCACCAGCCCTACCCGGCGCTGGTGATCGACAGCCGGTGGGAGCTGGTCACCGCCAACGAGGCGGCGTTCCTGATGCTCGACGGCATACCCGAGGACTTGCTGGAGCCTCCGGTCAATGTCCTTCGGCTGTCGCTGGACCCACGTGGCCTCGCCCCGCGGATCGCCAACCTCGCGGAGTGGCGGGACCACCTCGTCGTACGCCTGCGGCGGCAGTACGACGCCAGCGGCGATCCGGTCATCGGCGCGATGCTCGAGGAGATGGCCGATGGCGACGCGGTGCCGCACCCGTCGGTGGTCTCGTCCGCGCTCGTCGTACCGCTCGACCTGCGGGTCGCCGGAGACACCGTGCTGTCGTTCGTGTCGACGACGACGGTCTTCGGCACCCCGCGCGAGGTGACGCTGTCCGAGCTCGCGATCGAGGCGTTCTACCCGGCCGACGAGGCGACTCGGAAGTACCTCAATGGGGCCTGACGTCTCGTCGAGTCCGCCACCGTGGTTCGCCGAGTCCGCCGTCATGGTTCGTCGAGTCGTCACCGGTGGTCCGACGCCGGGTTGAGCGGCCCGCCATTCGTCCACAGGCCCAGGCATCGCGCGGCTTATCCACCGCCAGGTCGCGCGCACTGCCGGCCGAGTCGGCCCGGCGTGACGCTTCATTCATGTCCACAGGTCCTGACCTCCCTCGCGTTCCGTGTACCAGCGCCACCTTGAAGGACCTCGGCATCACGCGCGCCACGCTGCGCCGCTTGGTCCACGAACGGCAGCTCCGACGCGTCACCACGGACGTGTACGTCGCCGCAGACGTCGAGGACACGCTCGAGACGAGGGTTCAGGCAATCTCTCTGGTGATCAGTCCCCACCATGTCATCGCCGATAGGGCGGCGGCCTGGCTATGGGGCATCGACGCGTTCGCGTACGCCGACCTGGACGCGCCACCCATAGAGACCGTCGCGCTGCCGGGGCACTACCCGTGCAGGCGCCAGGCGGTAAGGGGGCGCACACGAGATCTCGCCGCCGATGAGATCGTGACCGTCGGCGGCGTCCGCGTCACGTCCCCGCTGCGGACGGCGTTGGATCTGGGGTGTGTGCTCCACCGAGCCGACGCGCTCGCGGCCCTCGACGCATTCCGCAGGGCTCACGACATCAGCGAAGCCGAGCTCGTGGGCCAGCTGCCGCGCTTCGCGGGAAGGCGGGGCGTCGTACAGCTGAAGGAACTGATCCCCCTCTCGGACCCGCGTGCCGAGTCGGCCCGTGAGTCGCGCACCCGGTTGGCGATCCTGGACGCAGGCCTTCCAGCACCCGACCTCCAGGTCTGGGTCGACGTCGCGGGGAGGCCGACGTATCGATTGGACCATGCCTACGTCCGGGCCCGGATCGCTGTCGAGTACGACGGGTGGGAGGCCCACCAGCGCACCGACGACCAACGCAGGTACGACGAGGAGCGCCGCGCCTGGCTACGTCAGAACGGGTGGCACGTCATCGTCGTGCGCAACGGCGACTTCACCGGACCGGCGCTCGACGCGTGGACGCTGGAGCTGCGCGAGGCCCTGCGCTGGACGTACTCCACTCGCCGTCGCCTGGAGCGGGGCGACGGCGACCGAGTGCTGTGAGGTCCAAGGTCTGACTCGGCCCGCCACGGCGTACAACTCGGCACGCCACGGCGTACAACTCGGCACGCCACGGCGTACAACTCGGCACGCCACGAGGTACAACTCGGCCCGCCACGGCGTACAACTCGGCACGCCACGAGGTACAACTCGGCGATCAGCCGGGGAGCAGCAGGACGACGGTCTCGGCGACGCAGGCGGGCTTGTCGTGGTCCTCGATCTCGATGGTGTGCTGGACGGTGAGCTGCTTGCCGGCGGGGATGTCGGTGACGGTCGCGATCTTGACGTGGACCCGGATCCGCGAGCCGACGAGGAGCGGGGTGGGGAAGCGGACCTTGTTGACGCCGTAGTTGAGCTTGGCGCCGGGGGTGGCGAGCTTGAACACCTGGCTGCCGAGCCACGGCACCAGCGCGAGGGTGAGGTAGCCGTGCGCGATGGTGCCGCCGAACGGACCGTCCTTGGCGCGCTCGCGGTCGACGTGGATCCACTGGTGGTCGCCGGTGGCGTCGGCGAACTGGTTCACCCGCGCCTGGTCGATGGTCACCCACTCGCTGGCGCCGAGCTCCTCGCCCGCGGCCTGCTCGAGCTCCTCGAACGTCGTGAAGACCCGCATCGGTGCCCATCCCTTCATACGGAAGAATGCCGTCATGGAACCTACACGCGTGCCGACCCGTGACGAGCTGAGGTCCGCGCCCAAGGTGCTCCTCCACGACCACCTCGACGGCGGCCTCCGTCCGGCGTCGGTGGTCGAGCTGGCGGCGGACGCCGGGCACGAGCTGCCCGAGACCGACGCGGAGGCACTGGGTCGCTGGTTCACCGAGTCGGCCGACTCCGGCTCGCTGGTGCGCTACCTCGAGACGTTCGAGCACACCGTCGGCGTGATGCAGACCGGTCCGGCCCTCACCCGGGTCGCGCGCGAGTGCGTCGAGGACCTCGCCGACGACGGCGTCGTCTACGCCGAGATCCGCTACGCCCCCGAGCTCCACGTCCAGCAGGGCCTCACCCTCGACGAGGTCGTCGGCGCGGTGCAGGAGGGCTTCGAGCAGGGCTGCGAGGCGAGCGGCGGCCGGATCGTCGTGCGCCACCTGCTGACCGGGATGCGCCAGGCGGCGCGGGCGCGTGAGATCGCCGAGCTCGCCGTCGCGCACCGCGACCGCGGCGTGGTCGGCTTCGACATCGCCGGTCCGGAGGCGGGCTACCCGCCGAGCCGCTTCCTGGACGCGTTCGAGTACGTCCGCCGCGAGAACGGCCACATCACGATCCACGCCGGCGAGGCGTTCGGGCTGCCCTCGATCTGGGAGGCGGTGCAGTGGTGCGGCGCCGACCGGCTCGGCCACGGGGTTCGGATCGTCGACGACGTCACGCCCGGCGACGACGGTACGGCGGAGCTGGGCCGGCTGGCGTCGTACGTCCGCGACAAGCGGATCCCGCTCGAGATGTGCCCGACCTCCAACGTGCAGACCGGCGCCGCCGACTCGATCGCGGACCACCCGATCAAGACCCTCGCCGACCTGCGCTTCCGGGTCACCGTCAACACCGACAACCGCCTGATGAGCGGCACCTCGATGACCAACGAGCACGCGCTGCTCTGCGAGGCGTTCGGCTGGGGCCTCGACCAGGTCGAGTGGCTGACGATCAACGCGATGAAGTCGGCGTTCATCCCCTACGACGAGCGGCTCGACATCATCATGAACACGATCAAGCCCTGGTACGCCGCCCAGCGCTGACCGTCAGACCACGAACCAGAAGTGGCTCCACCCGAGCGGATCGAGCTCGTGGTGGATCCAGCGGCCGCGGGGCACCGTGAGCCGCCGCCCGGTGGCGGGGTTGAACACGCGAACCGCGTTGCCGCCGGCGGTGGACCCGTAGGCCAGCACCACGTGGCGGGGCAGCAGGAAGCTACCGACGTACGCCGCCACCGGCCGGCTCTCGACGCGCGAGACGAGCTCGTCGTACCCCCGGTCGGCGGACAGCCGCACCGCGTCGGTCTCGACCTCCTGGCCGGTCAGGTCGGACAGGGCGCGCGCGACCGACCACGGGGGTGTGCCGAAAGCGCGCGGCCACGGCACCTGTGCCCGGCCCGAGGAGTCCTGGGGCGCGGTGAGGGTGCGGTGGAGGTGCTGGATCTCAGCGCCCGGGTCGGCGGGCGCCACGCCCGACTCCCAGAGCAGCCGCGCGACCAGCACCGAGGTCGCGCCGCACGAGAAGCCGTCCGGCTGCTTCAGGCTGGCCGCGTCGAGGTCATCGGGCCAGTGCATGCTCGGCCTCCAGCTCGGCGTACGCCTCGTCCCCGGTCGCGACCCGGCAGCCCGCGGCGACCGCGCGGCGTACGACGTCGCGCTGCGCGCGAGCGAGCGCGAGGCCGCGCCACAGCAGCACCGGCGGCGGCTTGCGGTGCTCCCTCAGGTCGCGCGTGAGCCGCCGCCAGAACGTCACCGCCGGGTGCTGGGTGACGCAGTACGCCGCCGCGAGCACGCCTGCCGCCCGCAGCGGCTCGACGACGTCCGGCGCGAAGATCCCCTCGGCGCAGAAGTACCGCGCGTCGGCGAGGTCGAGGTGCTCGGTGCCGGTGTGCCGGCTCTCGGCGATGGAGTAGACGGGCACGTCGACCGAGCCGGTGCGGCACAGCTCGACCAGCGCCGCCAGCGCGTCGTCGCGTCGCCAGCTGTCGGGGTGGTCCCAGTCGACGAGGCCGGCGTTCCTGCCGGAGGCGATGAGCGGGAGCGTGGGGTCGCCGGCGTCCTTGTAGAAGTCGTCGAGCCGGAGCGTCGGCCACCCGAACCGGTCCCGGAGCCGCCCCGAGAGCCGGGACTTCCCGGCCCCGGACGGGCCGGCCAGGACGATGACGCGTGCTTCCACGCGCCCATTGTCGCCGACGGCGCGGCCCCGGCTCAGGACGCCCTCAGGAGACCTTCGGCGTCCACTGGCCGGGGTCGTTCATGATGTCGCTGTTGGCCTCCTCGATCATCGGCCACCTGTTCTGGGGGAGGCCCCGCGCGCCGCTGGCCAGCTGCTGCCAGGAGGTGGACGCGGTGGTGGCCTGTTCGATGAGGAACTCGACCAGGATGTCGGCGACGTCGGAGACGTTGTTCCAGATCGCCTGGGCCAGGTCGAACGCCGCGGGCAGCTCGAAGCTGATGATCGAGTCGGCCTCGGTCGCCTTCTCGAAGCAGCCGATGAAGTCGCCGACCCAGCTGAGGAACTCGCGGGCCAGCTTGCGCCACAGGGTGAGGATCTGGTTCGCCGCGGCCGAGGTGAGGGTCGCGCCGGCGTCCATCGCCATGCTCAGGTTGAGGAACCCGGTGTCCTCGGTGGTCGCGACGGTCTTGTAGTTGTCGGCGGCATAGCCCTGCCAGTCGTGGTTGAAGATCGTCATCTTCTGGCTGAGGTCGCCCGGCTGGTAGATGGTCGCCTTGACGCTGGAGAAGTGGCCGGCGTAGTCGATGAGGTCCATCGGCCGGCCCGCGAGATCGCCGACCGCGTCCCGCACGTTGGTGAGGATCTGGTCGCTCGTCTCGAGGATCCACGGGTGGATCTCGTTGTTCCAGCGCTCGATCGCGTCGTCGACGGTGTCGCTGAAGATGTCGGCGATGAAGCCACCGATGCCGGACGCCGCGTCGTTGAGCATGTTGGCGATCCGCTCGATCTGCTCGTTCATGTCCTCGATGAACGTGCCGAGGTCGTCCTCGATGCCGCTGGTCAGGTCCTCGAAGTAGGAGATGCTGCTCATGACGCCTCGATCATCCGGTCGAGCGTCGCCATTTCCGTGGCGACGGTCTGGTCGCTGTCGTCGTAGTCGTTGGCCGTCGAGACGAGCGCGGCGTTGAGGTAGCGGCAGCACTTCTCCGCGTCGTCGAGCGCGACGCCCATCGCGTTGGTCCACGTGTTGTAGTAGTCGGACACCTGGTTCAGGCCCGCGAGCCAGCCGAACGCGTCACCGTCGCCGATGGCGGGATCGATCGTCGTGCGCGCGGCCGACGCGTCGTCGGCGTGCCCGTTCCAGAGCTGGGCATGGGTGCGGAGGGTCTGGCACTGCACTTCGTAGGACATCAGCGGTCCCTTTCGGAGTAGGCGGCGGTGAACGCCTCGGTGACGGCTCGCGAGATCGAGCCCGAGGCGGCGTTGCTGAGCCAGGCCGCGTCGGCATCGACGCGCCCGGCGGACGAAGCGGGTGGGAGCGTGACCGTCACGCAGTCGTTGCTGCTGCGCCCGGTCACGGAGCCCGGGCGGCCGCGGCGCCTGGCGCGCTCGGCGCGGGAGGCCTCCCGGATCGTGTGACGGTGGTAGCTGTCGGACGTCGGTGGCGTCGCCCTGATCGGCGTCGCGACGGCGACCGGCCGCTGGCGCTTCACGGACGGGTCGCGCGGCGGCCGCCGGGCGACGAGCGCCGCGCGGTAGGCGCCGGCCACACGGGCGGCCAGCTCGTACGGCGTCCGCACCGCGTCGACGCGCAGCACGTCGACGTGGACGACGCGCTGCGTCGCGTCGACGGTGACCGACACGCTGTGGTCAGGATCGGTGCCGCTGCTGGCTGCGTTGCTGGTGTACCTGCCCGTGCGGTCGGTGGCGCGGAGCCGCTCGAGCCGCGCGTCGGCGTCGTTCGAGGCCATGGAACCTCCCGATAGGTGAATGGCTACCCACCACGGGTTTCCTCCTCGACCGTTCGCAAACATTTGTTTATCGGCCGAGCAGGCGGGAAGGTCGGGACCCATGCGGACGCAGATTCTCGGGCTCGGCGCACTGCTCCTGGCCCTCCAGGCATGCTCCGACGACCCCGCGGCCAACGACGGCAAGCCGACCATCGACGGCTCTGCGGCCGCGTCCCTCGACTGCGCGTCGCTCATCCCCGCCGCTGCGATCGACGCGCTCGGCTGGCCCGCAGTCGAGCCGGAGGAACACGCCGGCCGGTGCCTGGTGCGCAGCGCGCGCGGCGAGGTGACCGTCGGCACCCGGGCCGTTCCCGCCTCGGCCGACGAGCGCGCCGATGCGGTGCAGGCGGAGCTCGAGACGCAGTGCGAGCGGTTGCGCGCGGACGGCCGACAGTTCGTCGGCGAGCCGGAATGGCTCGCCGAGGGTCACCAGGGTTGCTTGACCCAGGTGGACCCGCGGACGGGCACCGGGGTCGCGGAGCTGGTCTTCCTCAACGACATCGACGAGGTCGTCCAGGTCCGGATCGCGTCGTCCCGACGCCTCGACGAGGACCGCGTCACCGACGCGCTGGAGCAGATCGCCTCGGCGAGCGCCGGGCTCGGCCAACCCTGAGGCTCCCGGCCCGGTCGCGATCGACCTGACCGCCGGTCGCGTTACCGTTCGGGTGAAGGAGCCCCATGCGTGGGGACGGGGCCGTCGGTCGAGAGGTGCTGTCAGTTGAGTGCGGGACCGGATCTGTTCGACCTGTCGGTGCCGGCCGGTCGCCTGATGGCCGCGACCGACTGGAGCGCGACCCCGATCGGCGCACCGGAGACGTGGTCGCAGACCCTCCAGGTGCTGACCCGGTCCGTGCAGGCGTCCCGCTACCCGATGCTCCTGCTGTGGGGTGAGGACTACACCCAGATCTACAACGACGCCTACTCCGAGCTGATCGGCGACCGGCACCCCGCGGCGATGGGCAACGACTGCCGGATCACGCTGTCCGAGGGCTGGCCGGTGCTCGAGCCGCTGATCGAGGAGGCGAAGTCGACCGGCGTCGCGAGCTGGGTGCCCGCGCTCCAGCTGCTCCTGATCCGCGCCGGCTATCGCGAGGAGGCCTACTTCAGCGTCAGCCACGCGCCGGTGACCGACGACGACGGCGAGACGCGGGGCGTGCTGACGATCTGCAGCGAGGTCACCGACCAGGTGGTCGGCGAGCGCCGGCTGCGGCTCCTGCAGCAGCTCTCGCTCGGTGACGACACCCGGCTCGCGCTGGAAGACGTCGCGCACCGGCTCGTCACGGCGGTGGCCGACGACCCGAGCGACGTGCCGTTCCTCGGGCTCTACCTCCGCGACGGCGCAGCCGTACGGCGGATCGCGACCTCCGACCCCGCGCTGCCGGGATCGGTCGCGCCGGGGGAGCCGGACCCGTGGGACCTGCTGCGCGCTGCTGCCGGCCACGCGGGCACCGTCGCCGTGCCGGAGACGCTGGCCCGGGGCGGGGCCTGGCAGGACCCGGTCACCGAGGCGCTCGTCGTGCCGATCCCGTCGAGCGACCCGAGGGCGCCGCTCGGAGTGCTGGTGGCGGGCGTCTCGCCCAGCCGCGCGCTGGACGACCTCTACCGGTCGTTCTTCGAGCTGCTCGCCCAGCAGGTCGGCGTGGCGCTGCGCAACGCGCTCGCCTACGAGGAGGAGCGCCAGCGCGCCGAGGCACTCGCCGAGCTCGACCGGGCGAAGACCGAGTTCTTCACCAACGTCAGCCACGAGTTCCGCACCCCGCTGACCCTGATGCTCGGCCCGTTGCAGGACGCGCTGGCGGCCGGCGACCCGGCGCTGCCGGCCGAGCACCAGGAGCGCGTCACCACGGCGCTCGACGCTGCCCGCCGCCTGCTCAAGCTCGTCAACAACCTGCTGACGTTCTCCAGCCTCGAGGCCGGCTCCGAGCTGGCCGCCCGGGAGCCGGTCGACCTCGCCGCCCTGACGGTCGACGTCGCCAGCGGCTTCCGGTCCGCGGTCGAGCGGGCCGGGCTGCGGCTCGACGTCCGCTGCCCGCCGCTGCCGCGGCCGGTCGTGATCGACCCCGAGCACTGGACGACCATCGTCACGAACCTGCTGTCCAACGCCCTCAAGTTCACGTTCACGGGCGCCATCGAGGTGCGGCTGACGGGTGACGGCGAGCAGGTCTCGCTCGAGGTCCGCGACACCGGCGTCGGGATCCCCGAGGCCGAGCTGCCGCGGCTGTTCGACAGGTTCCACCGGGTGCGCGGCACGGCCTCGCGGAGCCACGAGGGGTCGGGCATCGGGCTGGCCCTGGTCAAGGAGCTGGCGGTGCTCCACGGGGGCGACGTCGACGTCACCAGCGAGGTGGGCACGGGCACCCGTTTCCTCGTGCGGCTGCCGTGGCCCGTGACCGCCGCGGTCGCCCTGCCGCGGACGCCGACGACCGCAGACGCACTCACCGCGGCCGTGACCGAGGCCGAGTCGTGGATCTCCGGCGCCGAGGTGGCCGCGCCCGCGACGCGCGAGGTCGCCGCCGACGCGCCGCACGTGCTCGTGGCCGACGACAACGCCGACATGCGGGCCCACATCGTGCGCCTGCTCGAGGCCGAGGGCTGGCAGGTGACCGCGGTCGCCGACGGCGACGCCGCGCTGCACGCCGCCACGACGATCGGCCCGGACCTGTTGCTGACCGACGTGATGATGCCGGGTCTCGACGGGTTCGAGCTGCTGCGCGCGATCCGCGACGACCCGCGCACCCAGACGCTTCCCGTCGTGATGCTCTCCGCGCGGGCGGGCGAGGGCGCCAGCACCGAGGGTCTTGAGATCGGCGCCGACGACTACGTCGTGAAGCCGTTCGTCTCCTCCGACCTGATCGCGCGGCTCCGCACCACGATGACGATGGCGGGCCTCCGCAGCCGGCACGTCGCCGAGATCCAGGAGCTGGCGCGGGCGACCGCGCTCGTGACCTCGGGTCGTCGGATCGACGACGCGCTGCGGCTGCTGACCGACCAGGTCCGCGGCATCCTCGACGCCCGTGGGGTGACGGTGACCGTCGACGATCCCGAGGGTGCGCGGTCGGCGCTGGTCTACACCGTCGGCAACACCGAGCCCAGCGGCGCGGGGGAAGAGCTGGTCCGCACGCCCGTGCTCGGTCGCCGCAACCGCGTCCTCGGCACCGTCGAGGTGGTCCTGTCCGTCGCGCGCGCCCGGCGCCCGCAGACCGAGCCGCTGCTGACCGCGACCGCGCGGGTGCTCGCCGCGGTGGTCGAGGAGGGCTGGCACTCCGAGCGGCAGGTGGCGGTTGCCGCCACGCTCCAGGGGTTCCTGCTGCCCGACAGCCTCCCCGAGGTGGACGGCGTCGAGCTGGCGGCGTCGTACCGGCCCGCGGAGCGCGAGGTCCAGGTGGGCGGTGACTGGTACGACGTGCTCGAGCTCCCCGACGGCCGGGTCGCCCTGAGCGTGGGCGACGTGGCCGGCCACGGCCTCGAGAGCGCCCTGCTCATGGGCCAGCTGCGCACTGCGGTCCGCGCCTACGCGCTGGGCGGGATGTCGCCGGCGGAGACCACCGCCGCGCTCGATGAGCTGATGGACCGGCTGCCGGGCGCCTCGATGGCGACCTTCTTCCTCGCCTACCTCGACGTCGCCACCGGCAACCTGACCTGGTGCAGCGCGGGCCACCCGCCGCCCGCGGTCGTGCGTCCCGGTGCTCCGGCCGGGTGGATCGAGGGACCGGTCGCGCCGCCGCTCGGCGCGATGTTCGGGCAGCGGCCGACCGAGTCGGAGGCGGCGCTGCCACCGGAGGCCCGCCTCGTGCTCTACACCGACGGGCTCGTCGAACGGCGCGAGACCCAGCTCGACGTCGGCATGCCGGAGCTGCTCGCCCTGCTCGAGGCCAACGCGGGCGCCGACGCCGAGCAGATGGTCTCGCGCATCGTCGGCAGGTCGGCCGGCGGCAGCGCCGACGACGTCGCCGTGGTCGTCCTGCACCGGCTCCCCGTCGCCGACCAGGGCTCCGCCGGCGTCGGTGACGCCCGGCTCGAGATCGAGGTCGCCGCGGCTCCCGAGTCCGCCGCGCAGGTACGGCGCGCCGTACGAGGGCTGCTCGACGAGGCCGGCGTCGACGACGACGTGGCGTTCGAGCTGCTCATCGGTCTGTCGGAGGCGGTCAACAACGCCGTCGAGCACGCGGTCGACCCCACCCGCGACGTGGTCGTCGTCCGCGCCGAGGTCGACTCCGCCGCGCGCCGGGTCCGGCTCGAGGTGCAGGACTTCGGGCAGTGGCGCGAGCGCCGGTCCAGCATGGACCGGGGTCACGGCGCCACGCTGATGGGGCTGGGCGGCGAGGTGCGGGTGCTGCCCGGGGACACCGGCACGCTGGTCACGCTCGAGCGCGAGCTCTGATCGGTGCTCTTGTCGTGATGAGGTTTCCGAAACCGCTCGAGCCGGGAGACCGGATCGCGGTGACATCGCCCTCGCAAGGAGCATCCGGCGCCGCCGCCGAACGAGTCGCCTTCTGCGTGGACTGGCTGCGCGACCGGGGATACGACGTCGTTGTCGGCGAGTGCATGGACGGGTCCGGGATCACGTCGGCGCCGGCTGAGGCGCGTGCTGCCGAGCTGACGGCCATGCTGTGTGACCCGCAGGTGCGCTGCGTCGTACCGCCGTGGGGCGGGGAGACCGCCATCGACCTCGTCGACCTGCTGGACTGGGACGCACTCGCGGAGGCGGAGCCCACTTGGCTGGTCGGCTATTCCGACCTGTCGACCATCCTGCTGCCGATCACGACCCGGCTGGGCTGGGCGACCGTGCACGGCGACAACCTTGCCGACACGCCCTACCGGACACCGGCGGGGCTCCGGCACTGGCTCGACCTGGTGTCCGGCGCCGGGCCGCACGTGCAGCGGGACTCGGGCCTGGTCGCGGACTGGTGGCGGTTCGAGGAGGATCCTCGCGCCACCGAGTGGCGCGAGGTCGGCCCGGGTGGGTGGCGGCTCCACGGCGCGGAGTCACTCACCGCGACGGGCCGACTGGTCGGTGGCTGCATCGAGACGATGGTCAACCTGGCCGGGACGCCGTACGGCGACGTCGCGGCGTTCGGCCGTCAGCACGCTGCCGACGGACTGATCGTGTACGTCGAGGCGTGTGAGGACGGCGCGGCCACGATCTGCCGCAACCTGCACGGGCTACGGCTGGCCGGTTGGTTCGAGCACGCGACCGCGATCCTGGTCGGGCGCACGAAAGCCCCGGACCATCCCGGGATGACCCAGGAGGAAGCCGTCGTCGACGCGCTGGGGCGGCTCGGTGTCCCGCTCGTGCTCGACATGGAGATCGGGCACGTGCCGCCGCACCTGCCACTCGTGAACGGAGCGCTGGCCACCGTCGTCGTCGACGGCGACACCCATCAGGTCACGCAGGATCTCCGCTAGTCGTCGCCGGTCAACCGGTCAGTCGATCGGCCGACCGCGGAGCCGCTTGGTCTCGCCGCGTCTCTTCTTCTGGTCGACGCGTCGCTGCTGGGACCGCTTCGACGGCTTGGTCGGCACCCGCGGTGGGGGAGGTGGCTTCATGGCCTCCTCGAGCGTCGCAGCGAGGCGCTCCTCCGCCGCCTGCCGGTTGCGCAGCTGGGACCGGTGCTCGCTCGCGACGACCACGACCTCCTTGCCGAGGCGGGTGAGCAGCCGTGTCTTGAGCCGCTCGGGGAAGGCGTCGGAGCCGGCGAGGTCGAAGACCAGCTGCACCCGGGTGTCGGTGGTGTTGACGTGCTGGCCGCCGGGACCGGAGGAGCGGGAGAAGCGCCAGGTGAGGTCGCTGTCGGGAACGACGTGGCCGCGGACGGTGATCACGCTGGCCGCGTCAGGAGTAGCGGTGGGTCTTGGCAGCGTGGCCCTGCTCGCGGGTGCAGGTGCGGCCATTCATCGAACGGTGCCCGCACAGCCCGTCGGCGGCGGGCTGCGGCGGCGCCTGCTTCATCCGGTTGTAACGGGCCTCCCGCATCGCCCGGACCGCTGCTTCCTTGCTCATCGCGTCTTCACCTGACGGACCCTACGGGTTCGCTCCGACAGTTCGCTCAGGAGATCCCCGCCGCTCGGTCCAGCTCCTGCAGCAGGTCGTGGGCAGCCAGCTCCACCTGCTTGTGCCGCCACTCGGAGGCGCGGTAGACGCAGGCGATCAGGCCGGTGCGGTGGAGGCGGCGGAAGTCGCCGTACACGAACGCGTAGCGCGCCTTCGTCTCGTCGTTCGCGTCCACGGTGAGGCCGAGGTGCCAGGCGGCGTACTCCTCCCACGAGTGGCGGTCGAGGTACGCCGTGCCCGCCTGGGCGTTCGGCTGCACCTCGCCCCAGTCGCTGTCGAGGACGTACTGCCGCGCGGCGATGAGGGCTCTCGCCTTCTCGACGGCGGCCGGGTTCACGTCGTACCGGGCCATGCCGAACCTCCTGGTCTCGAGCACACGAAGCTGCCACCACCGACCATGAAGGATGGACGGCGTGAGCGACAACCTCCTGCCGCACCCGGCGACGGGCGAGCCGTTCCCCTCACCCGTGCCGCCGGGCACCGGCTGGCCCGGCGACCCGGCCGGGCCGGAGACGCCGGTGGCGCGGACGGCGGCGCAGGTACGCCGCCTCGCGGACTCGGCCGGCTCGGTCGGCTTGGACGAGCTCGACGCCCGGGTCAGCGTCTGCCGGGCGTGCCCGCGGCTGGTCCGCTGGCGGGAGGACGTCGCGCTCGCCAAGCGCGCGTCCTACGCGGACGAGCCCTACTGGGGCCGGCCCGTCCCCGGCCTCGGACCACCTGACGCGCGGATCCTCGTGGTGGGCCTCGCGCCGGCCGCGAACGGTGCCAACCGGACCGGACGGCTCTTCACGGGCGACCGCAGCGGCGACTGGTTGTTCGCCTCGCTCCACCGGGTCGGCCTGGCGACGCAGGGCACCAGCGTGCACGCCGCCGACGGCCTGACGCTGGTCGACACCCGCATGGTCGCGACCGTGCGCTGCGCCCCACCCCAGAACAGGCCGACGACCGTCGAGCGCGACACCTGCGCGCCGTGGGTCGAGGCCGAGCTCCGGCTGCTCGCGGAGCACGTCCGGGTGGCGGTGGCGCTCGGCGGCTACGGCTGGGACGCGACGTTGCGGTCGTACGCCGCCCTCGGCTGGCAGGTCGCCCGCCCCAAGCCGCGCTTCGGCCACGGTGTCGAGGCGACGCTGGTCGGCGAGGGCCGCTCGGTGACGCTGCTCGGCTGCTACCACCCGAGCCAGCAGAACACCTTCACCGGCCGGCTCACCGAGCCGATGCTCGACGGCGTGTTCGCGCGAGCCGCCGCCCTCGCCGCCGAGCCGTCGTAATCCGCTGGCGACCCAGTCGCGGCTCCACCAGGATGGCCGGCGTGGATGACGCCCGCCGGTTCCTCGAGGCCTACGACGAGCAGCTCCGCACCGAGGCGGAAACGCCGAACGCGATGGACGTGACCGTCCACGGACCGCTGCGCCTGGCGACGTTCGCGGGCGGGCGCGGTTTCGTCACCTATCGGGACCTGGGCGGCGCGGACGCCGCTGCGATCGACGCGCTCGTCGGCCACGCCGTCGCGCACTTCCAGGCCGACCCGGAGGTCAGCCGCGCCGAGTGGAAGACCCGCGGCCACGACCGGGCGCCCGGCCTCCACGAGAGCCTGCTCGCGCACGGGTTCGTCGCCGAGGAGCCGGAGTCGATCATGATCGGCGCGGCGGACCTGCTCGCGGTCGACGTACCCCTGCCGGAAGGGGTGGCGCTGCGGCAGGTCGAGGCGGAGGCCGACGTCCGCGCCATGGTCGCGATGAGTGCCCGGGTGTTCGGCGACTCGGCCGCGGAGGGGCGGGAGATCGCCGGCGAGCTGCTGGAGCGGCTGTCGACCGGCGACGACCTGGAGCTCTGGGTCGCCGAGGCCGACGGGAAGGTCGTCTCCGCCGGCCGGCTGGAGCCGGTGCCCGGCACCGACTTCGCCGGGATCTGGGGCGGCTCGACGCTGGCGGAGTGGCGGGGCCGCGGGATCTATCGCGCGCTGACCGCGGCCCGTGCTCGATCCGCCCTGCGCCGGGGCAAGACGCTCATCCACAGCGACTCGACCGAGTACTCCCGGCCGATCCTGGAGCGCTACGGCCTCCTCAAGGTCTCCACGACCACGCCGTACCTCTGGCGGCGGGAGTCGGCCGACGCCGCCTGACCTCAGGAGCGGAGCGCCCGCCGGCTCCGGGCCTCGAGCGCGGCGCGCTCGGCGGCGTTGTCGGTGAGCTCGATCGCGCGGTCGTACGCCGCGGCAGCGCCCTCGGTGTCGCCGGCACGAGCCAGCAGCTCGGCCCGGGTCGCGTGGAACGGCTGGTAGCGGTCGAGGCGGTCGTCGACGTCGATCGTGTGCAGCACGGCGAGGCCGACCTGCGGCCCGTCCGCCATCGCCAGCGCGGCAGCGTGGTTGATGGTGACGACGGGCGAGGGTGCCATCCGCGACAGCTCGCCGTACAGGGCGGCGATCTGCGGCCAGTCGGTGGCGTCCCAGTGGGGTGCCTCGGCGTGCAGCGCGGCAACGGCGGCCTGCACCTGGAAGGGTCCCGGCGACCGGGACCCGAGCGCTCGCTCGACGACCTTGGTGCCCTCGGCGATGAGCGCCTGGTCCCAGCGGCCGCGGTCCTGGTCCTCGAGGGACACGGGCAGTCCGTTCGCGTCGGTCCGGGCCGGGCGGCGGGCGTCGGTCAGCAGGAGCAGGGCGAGCAACCCGAGCGCCTCGGCGTCGTCGGGCATCAGCTCGACCACCAGCCGGCAGAGCCGGATCGCCTCCCGGCAGAGGTCCACCCGGACGAGGTCGTCGCCCGAGCTCGCCACGTGGCCCTCGGTGTAGACGAGATGGATCACGTGCAGGACGCCGTGCAGGCGGGCGGGGAGCTCGTCGGCGTCCGGCACGCGGTAGGGGATCTTGGCGGTCTTGATCTTCTTCTTCGCCCGGACCAGCCGCTGGTACATCGTGGTCTCGGTGGTCAGCAGCGCGCGGGAGACCTCGGCCACCTCCAGGCCGCCCACGACCCGGAGGGTCAGCGCGACCCGTGCCTCGAGGGCCAGGGCCGGGTGGCAGCATGTGAACAGCAGCCGCAGGCGGTCGTCGTGCACCCCGCTGCGGTCGAGCGGCTCGGGCTCGGTCGTGTCGTCGTCCCTCATCAGCGTCTCCAGACGGTCGAGCGCCGCCGACCGGGTCGCCTCCCGGCGCAGCCGGTCGATCGCCCGTCGGCGGGCGACGGTGGTGAGCCACGCCCCTGGTCGGGACGGGACTCCCCGGGTGGGCCACTCGGCCACGGCGGCGGCGAACGCGTCCGCCGCCGCCTCCTCGGCCAGCCCGACGTCGCCGCCGAGCTGGCCGGCGAGCGTCGCGAGGAGCGCGGTCCACTCCTCGCGATACGCCCGCTCGATGGCCTCGTCGGCCTCGGTCACGCGTCCTGCTCGTGCGCCGAGAGCGGCCGGATCTCGACCGAGCCGTAGGTCACGTTGGGCATCTTCTTGGCCCACTCCAGCGCGGTGTCGAGGTCCGGGACGTCGATGATGATGTAGCTGAAGAAGGACTCCTTGGTCTCCGCGAACGGGCCGTCGGAGACGAGCGCCTCGTCGTTGCGGACGCGCAGGGTCGTGGCCGTCGCCTCGGTGTCGAGACCGTGGGCGGCGATCATCGCGCCGGACTTGCCGAGCTCGCCCATCACCTCGCCCCACTGCGCCATCTCGGCGTCGAACTCGGGGGTGCCCTCGGCGGGGCCGGTGTTGTTCTCGAAACGGAGCAGCAGCATGTACTTCATGGGAAGCCTCCTCGGCATCTGGTTGGTGTGGAGCTTGTCCTTCACCCTGTCGTCGCGGCCGTCAGCCAGATTCGACACCATCGGCCAAGAAATTCTCAGAAGTTTTTTCCGGCCGGCCCGGAAGCCGTGGTGCCCCGGCCTGAACCTTTCCGCCCCTCGGCGGAGTAGAACCATCAGGCAACGAGGGGAGGTGCAGTGGACACCGAGGCGCGAGCACGGCAGCTCGACGACTACTTCGGCGCCGTCGCGCCCGCGATGCGGCGCACGGCGTACTTGGTCGTCCGCGACTGGCACAGGGCGGAGGACATGGTGCAGACGACCTTCGTGAAGCTGTACGTCGCGTGGCCGCGCATCAGGCCCGACGGTCTGGCTGCCTACGCGCGCCGTACGTTGATGAACGCCTGCCTGTCCCACCTGCGCAAGAACCGCCGCGAGGCCGTCAGCGAGTTGCTTCCCGACAGGAGCGTCGAGCTCGCGGCGTCGGACATGGACCTGAGCCGCGCGCTCTCCTTGCTGCCGCCACAGCAGCGGGCGGTGGTGGCCCTGCGCTACCTCGACGACTTGTCCGTCGCCGAGACAGCCGACGCGCTCGGGATCGCGACGGGCACGGTCAAGAGCCAGACTTCCCGCGCCCTCGACAGCCTGCGCGCCCTGCTGCCGCAGCTCGAGATCCACGAGGAGGCACGATGAGCGACGAAGACCTGCGCACCCTGCTGCGCACGGAGGTGCTGGCCGACGAGCCGCCGTTCGGCATGACGAGCGCAACCGCCGTCCGCGCCGGGCAGCGGAAGGTACGGCGCCGCCGCGTGATCGTCGGTGCCGGCAGCGCCGCGGCGGTCCTGGCGATCGGCATCGGCGCGGTGACGTTGTGGCCCTCGGAGCGTGCGGGCACCAGGACGTCGGACATCCCGCCTGCCGCCCAGGAGGTGCTCGACGAGTTCGACCGCGCGACCTTCCCCGACCTCGTCGACGGCGAGATCCGCGGCGTCGTCGGCGACGCCATCCCGCCGGACGTCGAGGGCCGGGTCGAGCCCCGGCTGGACAGCTGGACGCGGCTGCGACCCGAGCACTACGCGCACACCGACTCGTGGGCCGCCGAGTACGCCCTCTCACCCTCCGACCAGCTGTTCGTCTTCCTGCGCCACGACCAGTCCACCAACGAAGGCTCGGCGCGCCGCCACTGCCGGGACAACCTGGACGCGGGCGACATGGAGCGCTGCACGGTCGAGGTGCTCGGCGACGGGAGTGTCGCGATCACGTCCGTGTTCAAGATGCGGGAGAGCCGGCGCGGCTTCACAGTTCCGCGCGCGAACGACGACCCCGGCCTGTGGTGGTACACCCGCCAGGTCGTGCACCGCCGTGACTACGGATTCGGAGTCATCGCCCGTGAGCGGGTCAAGGCTCCGACGCTCGACGAGGCGGACGAGATGTGGTCGATCGCTCCCGAGCAGCTGAGCGCTGTCGCGACCTCACCCCGGCTGGTCTACGAGACGCCGACGCCACCCGAGGGTTGTGAGTCGCCGACGTTCCTCATGCCGAAGAACGGAGAAGGCTTTGCGAGGATCCGGTGCCGCGAGCCGTCGTACGACTGAGCGGGCCCTTGCGCCTTGCCTATTGGTAACAGATGCGTTACCAATAGTTCGTGGATGTGTTCATGGCGCTCGGCGACCCGGTCCGGCGCAGCCTGTTGGACCGGCTGGCCCGCGGACCTCAGCGGGTGGTCGACCTGGCGGCCGACCACGCGATCAGCCGCCCCGCGATCAGCCGGCACTTGAAGGTGCTTGGAGAGGCCGGGCTGGTGAGCGCCGACGAGCGGGGGCGCGAGCGGCACTACCGCCTGGAGAGGTCGGGCCTCGCGCCGGTGTCGGAGTGGCTGGCCGGGCTCGCTCCCTCTCCGCTGATCAGTGAGTCGGCGCTCGACGGCCTCGACCTCGAGGTGCGCCGGACCGTGCGCGAACGCTCCACCGCAGAGATCGCACAGCCCACCACGACCGAGGAGACGGCATGACCACCACCGACACCACCCCGAGGCCCACCGGCCGCCGCGAGGAGCGCGACGGCACGACGTACGTCGTCTTCGAGCGCACCTTCGTCGCGCCGATCGCCGATGTCTGGGCCGCGGTCACCGAGCCGGAGCGGCTGGTGCGCTGGATCGGCACCTGGACGGGTGACCCGGCGAGCGGCGAGGTCGCGTTCCGAATGACCGCCGAGGGGGACGACGTGCCCGAGGAGAGGATCCTGATCGACGAGTGCCACGAGCCGACGCGCCTCGTCATGCGGACCGCCCGGCCCGACGACGAGAGCGAGGTCTGGGCCTGGCAGCTCGACCTGTCCGAGGCCGACGGCGTCACCACGCTCACGTTCGCCCAGGAGGTCGTGAACGTTGAGCTGGCCGAGGGTGTCGGACCGGGCTGGGACTACTACCTCGACCGGATGGTCGCGGCCGAAGCAGGCGGCGATCCGTCGACGATCGACTTCGACGACTACTACCCGAAGTTCGCAGCGCACTACCGCGCCGAGCTCGCCTAGGTCCGGGATCGGACGTCCCGGGCGGGGGTAACCGGATCATCCCGGCGGCAGCGGCACCGGGGCGCTCCACCGCGCGCGGCGCTCCTCCTCGGTCTGCTCCCACCACGGCGTGCCGCGCTCGCCGAGCGCGACCTTCGCCGCTTGCACGCCGACCCGTGCGGCGCGCTCGTCGTCGGTGCCGCGGGTACGGCGCACCTCCCGCCGCCACGCCATCAGGGCGCGCGTCAGCTCGGCGCGCCGATCCTCCGGGATCGCGGGGTCCGTGGCCCGCCAGCGCCGGCCGTCGATCACCACGTGACGGCCGTCCGGCGTCAGCTCGGGTCGGTCGCCCATGGGTGCAGTGTCCGCCGGCGCCGGCTCAGCGGCGGCGGCCCCGGGTGCGACTGCGCAGCGCCTCGACGCCGGACTTGATCTTGGCCTGGTTCTCAGGCTTGCGTGCCTCGTCGATCAGTTTCTTCGTCACGCCGGCCGCGGCGATGGTTCTCAGGATCTTCATGCTGAAGCGGTACCCGCGGGGGGCGAGGTCAGCCGAACTGGCCGGCGCATCGGTGGCCGCGCCGTAGGTTGGCCGCGTGGTCGATCGTGCGCGTGAGCTGGCGAAAGAGCGTGGGTACGCCGTGCTCGCGCCGATCGACGCCGCCTACGAGCGCGGCGAGATCACGAAGGCTCAGTGGCACGACCGGGTCCGAGCGATCATCGAGCCGGCGTACCTTGCCGGGACGACGGCGCAGGCGGGCTCGGGACACTCCGGCTCAGCGGCCGAGTGGGACGCTTCGCGCGGCATCATCGTGGTCGCGATCGACCGATCCGGGACCTTCCTCGATGTCGGGTGCGCCAACGGGCTGCTGATGTCGTCGGTCGAGCAGTGGTCGGCCGACCGAGGGCTCGCGGTCGAGCCGCACGGAGTGGAGATCTCGTCCCACTTCGCCGAGGTCGCCCGGACGCGGTATCCGCACTGGCGCGACCGAATCTGGACCGCGAACGCGGACGGGTGGGAGCCGCCGATGCGGTTCGACATGGTGCGCACCGGACTGGACTACGTGCCCCGCCCGGACCGCGAGGCCTTCGTGCGCCACCTGGTCGACCGTGTGGTCGCTCCGGGTGGACGGCTGATCATCGGCAAGAACAACGAGGACCGTGACGAGCCGGGGATCGCCGATACGGTCAGGTACTGGGGCTGGCGCGGTGTCCGCGAGGTGCGGCGGCCGCACGCGCATCCGGGAGTGGAGGCTTCGGTCGTCTGGCTCGATCAGCCGGTGGTGGAGAACGACTGAGGCCGGGGATTCTCGCGGGGTTTGTGTCGGACCCCCTGTCTTGAATAGGCCCATGATCTCGGGCGTGCAGGACCTCGACGCGGCAGCGGTGTTGGCCGCGTCCGAGGCGCTGTTGTCGAGGTCGCGGGAGTGTGAGGTCGACCTGCTCCGGCTGGCGTTGCAGTGGGCCGACATCCACTCCACCGACCCCGGCGAAGGCCGGGTCATGGGTGCCGATCAGCTGCTCGACTTCGGCGGCGAGGGCACACCGAAGACCCGGGAGCTGTGCTGGGGTGAGTTCGCGATCTCCCAGCAGATGGGCGTGATCGCCACCAAGCACCTGGCCGCCGACGCCCTGGACCTGCGGCACCGGCTGCCGCTGGTGTGGGAGGCGGTCCAAGCGCTGATACTTCCGGTGTGGGTGGCCCGCAAGGTCGCCTCCATGTCACGCAGACTCTCCAAGGACGCGGTGGAGATCGTCGACATCGCCGTCGCCGCCGCGGCCGGGCAGTCCCCGGGGCGGGTCCTGGCGATCGCGGAGGCGAAGGTGATCGAGGCCGACCCCGAAGCCCACCGCGCCAAGGTCGCCAAGGACGCCGCCGAGGTCGGCGTCCGCGTCTCCCAACCCCGACCCGGATCGAGCGTGGACGAGGTCGAAGGTGAACCGGGCAGTACCCGGGTGACGTGGAAGCTGCCGCCCGGGGTCGCGATCGACGCCTGCGACTCCATCGAGGAGCTCGCCGACCTCATCCTCGACCACCTGCCGGCCGAGGTCGCCGAGACCATCACCCGCGGCGAGCTGCAGGTCATGGCCCTGGAGCTCCTCACCGACCCCCACCGCGCCTCAGCGTTCCTCACCGACTGCGACCGACCCCCACCGGTCACCGACACACCCACCGATCACAGCACCGAGGGAACGACCAGCGAGGAGCCGACAGCCGAACCGGAGCCGCCCACTGAGCCGGTCCCCGAGCCGGTGCCGCCACCGGAGCCGCCGCCGGCCGAGCCCTACCCTGAGCCTGATCCGGGGCCGGAGCCGGAGCCGGGTCCGTTGCCGGCGCCGAAGAAGAAGCGCCCCGCCACGATCTACGTCCACCTCTCCGACCTCGTCCTCCTCGGCCTCGCCAACGGGGTCGCGCGGGTGGAGGGCATCGGCCCGATGCTCCTGGAACAGCTCGGCGACCTCCTGGGCAACCGCGAGGTCACGATGCAGCCGGTCATCGACCTCAACCACGCCCACTCCGTCAACGGCTACGAGCACCCCACCCTGGTCAAACACCGCACCCTGCTGCGGATGCTCGGCGACGTGTTCCCCCACTCCACCAACGCCGCCTACCGGCGCCTGGACCACGACCACGCCACCCCGTATGTGCCCCTCGACAAGAGCGGGCCAGCCGGGCAGACCGGCGACCACAACGACGCACCCCTGACCCGCCAGCACCACCGGATCAAGACCCACGCCGGCGACGGCCGCGGCTATGACCTGCGCCAGCTCGGCCTCGGCACCTACCGGTGGGTCACCCCCCACGGCCTCGGCCGACTGGTCACCACCACCGGCACCCGACGATTCCAACCCATCCGAACCGCCAGCGGATCGATCGTGGGCGAGATCTACGACGCAGACACACGGCCGCCGTAGCCCATTCCGCCGCCAATGACGCCGCCCTCACACCCCCAGCGGATGCCAGACCGTCTTGAACTCGACCAGGTCCGTCATCGCCGACAGCGGCGGCTCCGCGGCCCAGTCCGGCTCCGCTGCCGGAGCGCGCAGCACGCGCTTGAGGTTGTCGGCCGCGGCCACCTCGAGGGCGGTCGCGGTCTCCTGGTCACCGGCGATGCCGACGAGGTTGATCGCGTTGACGTCCATGTGCGAGGCCAGCCACGGACCGAGGGCGACGGGGTCGCCGGTCAGCAGGTTGACCACGCCGCCCGGCACGTCGGAGGTCGCGAGGACCTCGGCGAAGGTGACCGCCGCCAGCGGGCGGGGGTACGACGACACCACGACCGTCGTGTTGCCGGTGACGATCGCCGGGGCGACCACCGAGACCAGTCCGAGCAGGGACGACGATTGCGGCGCGAGCACGGCGACGACGCCGGTCGGCTCGGGCGAGGTGAGGTTGAAGTAGGGGCCGGCGACCGGGTTCTGGTTGCCGATGACCTGCATCAACTTGTCGGCCCAGCCGGCGTACCAGACGAGCCGGTCGATCGCGGCGTCGACCTGTGCGGTGGCGGCGCGCGCGGTACCGCCCTCCGACTGCTGGACCGCGGCGACGAACTGCGGCTTCCGGTCCTCCATCACCTCGGCGATCCGGTAGACGATCTGTGCGCGGTTGTAGGCCGTGCGACCGGCCCAGCCGGGGAACGCCTTGCGGGCGGCGGCGACGGCGTCGCGCGCGTCCTTGCGGGAGGCGAGGGCGGCGTTGGCCACGAACTTCCCCTTGCTGTCGAGCACCTCGTAGGAGTAGCCGGACTCCGACCGCGGGAACGCCCCGCCGATGTAGAGCTTGTAGGTCTTGCGTACGTCGACGCGCGCCATCACGCCTCACTTCCACGGAGGTAGGCGGTGAGCCCCTGCCGGCCGCCCTCGCGGCCGTAGCCGGACTCCTTGTAGCCGCCGAACGGGCTCGTCGGGTCGAACTTGTTGAACGTGTTGGCCCACACGACGCCGGCCTTGAGCTGGTCGGCCATGTGCAGGATCCGCGAGCCCTTCTCGGTCCAGACGCCGGCGGACAGGCCGAACGGGGTGTTGTTGGCCTTCTCGACCGCCTCGCTGGGCGTGCGGAACGTCAGCACCGAGAGCACCGGGCCGAAGATCTCCTCGCGCGCGATGCGGTGGGCCTGGGTGACGCCGGTGAAGACGGTCGGCGGGAACCAGTAGCCCGAGCTCGGCAGCTCGCACTCGGGCGACCAGCGCTCGGCGCCTTCCGTCGCGCCGACCTCGGACAGCTCGCGGATCTTGGCGAGCTGCTCGGAGGAGTTGATGGCGCCGATGTCGGTGTTCTTGTCGAGCGGGTCGCCGACGCGCAGGGTCGACATCCGCCGCTTGAGCTTGCCGAGCACCTCCTCGGCGACCGACTCCTGGATCAGCAGCCGCGAGCCCGCGCAGCAGACGTGGCCCTGGTTGAAGAAGATGCCGCCGACGATGCCCTCGACCGCCTGGTCGATGGGCGCGTCGTCGAAGACGATGTTGGCTGCCTTGCCGCCGAGCTCGAGCGTGGCCTTCTTGCGGGTGCCGGCGATGGCCCGGGCGATCGCCTTGCCGACCTCGGTGGAGCCGGTGAACGCGACCTTGTCGACGTCGTCGTGGGCGACGAGCGCCTGGCCGGTGAGGCCGGCGCCGGTGACGATGTTGACGACGCCGGCGGGCAGGTCGGCCTGCTGGCAGATCTCGGCGAACAGCAGCGCGGTCAGCGGCGTGGTCTCGGCGGGCTTGAGCACCACCGTGTTGCCGGCCGCGAGGGCGGGCGCGATCTTCCACGACAGCATGAGCAGCGGGAAGTTCCACGGGATGACCTGGCCGGCGACGCCGTACGGCTGCGGGTTGGGCCCGAGGCCGGCGTAGTCGAGCTTGTCGGCCCAGCCGGCGTAGTAGAAGAAGTGCGCAGCGACGAGGGGTACGTCGACGTCGCGGCTCTCCTTGATCGGCTTGCCGTTGTCGATCGACTCGAGCACCGCGAGCTCGCGGGCGCGCTCCTGGATGATCCGCGCGATCCGGTAGAGGTACTTCGCGCGCTCGGCGCCGGGCATCCGCGACCAGCCGCGGAATGCCTTCCGGGCGGCCTTCACGGCCAGGTCGACGTCGGCCTCGTTGGCCTCGGCGACCTCGGCGAGGGTCTCCTCGGTCGCCGGGTTGACCGTCTTGAACGACGCCCCGCGTCCGTCGACGAACTCGCCGTCGATGAAGAGGCCGTAGGACGGCTTGATGTCGACGACGGCCCGCGACTCGGGAGCCGGTGCGTACTCGAAGATGTTCTGGCTCATCGCTCAGCCCCTTAGTCGAGGGTGAAGTAGTCGGGACCGCTGTAGCGGCCGGTGGCGAGCTTGGTGCGCTGCATGAGCAGGTCGTTGAGCAGCGTCGAGGCGCCGAAGCGGAACCACTCCGGGGTCAGCCAGTCGGGCCCAGCGACCTCGTTGACCATGACGAGGTACTTGATCGCGTCCTTCGCGGTGCGGATGCCGCCGGCCGGCTTGACGCCGATCTGCACGCCGGTGGTCTCGCGGTAGTCGCGCACCGCCTCGAGCATGACCAGGGTGACCGGCAGGGTGGCCGCGGGCTGGGTCTTGCCGGTCGAGGTCTTGATGAAGTCGGCGCCGGCGAGCATCGCCAGCCAGGACGCGCGGCGCACGTTGTCGAGCGTCTGGAGCTCACCGGTCTCGAAGATCACCTTGAGGTGCGCGTGGCTCCCGTCGGGACGCACGCACGCCTCGCGGGTGGCGACGATCTCGTCGTAGACGTGCAGGTATCGGCCCGCCAGGAACGCGCCGCGGTCGATCACCATGTCGATCTCGTCGGCGCCGGCGGCGACCGCGTCGCGCGTGTCGGCGAGCTTGACCTCCAGCGACGCCCGGCCGCTGGGGAACGCCGTCGCGACGGCGGCGACGTTGACCAGGTCGCCGACGACCTCCTTGGCGGTCGCGACCAGGTCGCCGTAGACGCAGACGGCCGCCGCGCGCGGGCAGGTCGGGTCGGCCGGGTCGGGCCGCAGCGCCTTGCTGGAGAGCGCCTTCACCTTGCCCGGGGTGTCCTGGCCCTCGAGCGTGGTCAGGTCGACCATGGAGATCGCAAGGTCGAGCGCGTGGGCCTTCGCGGTGGTCTTGATCGACCGGGTGCCGAGCCCGGCGGCGCGCGCCTCGGCTCCGACCTGGTCGACGCCCGGAAGACCGTGGAGGAACCGCCTCAGGGAGGACTCGCTGGAGGTGACCTCGGCGATTCCCGGGTCGGTGGCAGTCATTACCCCAGCATAGGGTTGGGAGGCGTGACGCACGAAGACGACGGCGACCGACCGGCGACGGAGAAGTTCACGCCGGCGACGTCCCGGATCGGCGGCGTCCTCGGGCTGCTCCTGGTGGTCGCGGTCGTGGTGGTCTCCCTCGTCGACGCGGGGCGCGACGTGCCGCCCTGGCTGCTCGCCGGCTGCGCGTTCATCGGCGTCCTGATCTGGGCGTTCCAGATCCGGCCCGACGTGCGGGCGGAGGGCGGCGAGCTGGTACTGCGCGGCCCGGTCGACACCCGATGGGTGCCGCTGGCGCTCGTCGAGGACGTGGCGGTCGGCGCGATGCTGACCGTGACCGCGGAGGCGCGCCGCTACACGAACGCCAGCGTCGGCCGCTCGTTCCGGCAGTCCCGCCGCGACGCGGGCGCGGACCTCGTCGCGCAGTCGCACGGCTCGCACGTGGAGGCGCGCATCGAGGCGCTCGCGTCCAGCGCTCGGGTCAACGACGGGCACGCGGGCGCCGTACGGCGGGCGTGGGCGTGGCCGGAGGTCGTGGGCCTCGCGGCAACGGCCCTCGCGCTGGCCGTCACCGTCCTCCTGTAACCCCAGCTCAGATGCCTGCTGCGGCAGCGATGTCGCGGCCGAGCGCCGCGAGGCAGTCGGCGGCCGTCGAGCGGGCGCCCGCGACGTCGCCGCCCGCGACGGGCACCACGGCCTCGAGGTAGCACTTGATCTTGGGCTCGGTCCCGCTCGGCCGCACGATCACCCGGGCGCCCCCCTCGAGCCGGTAGCGGAGCCCGTCGGTCGGCGGCAGGCCGGTGGTCTCGACGCTGCCCGTGCTCAGGTCGTCGACCGAGAGCACGGGGAGCCCGCCGAGCGCCTCGGGCGGCGACGTGCGCAGTCGCGCCATCGCGGCGCCGATCTCGGCGAGGTCGGTGACCCGGACGGCGACCTGGTCGGTGGCGTGCAGGCCGTGCTCGACGGCGATCGCGTCGAGCAGGTCGAGCAGCGTGCGGCCCTCGGCCTTGGCCTTCGCCGCGAGCTCGCACAGCAGCAGCGCCGCGGAGACGCCGTCCTTGTCGGCGACGTTGGCCGGGTCGACGCAGTAGCCGAGCGCCTCCTCGTAGCCGAACGCGAGCCCGGGCAGCCGCCCGATCCACTTGAAGCCGGTGAGCGTCTCCTCGTAGGGCTGGTCGTACGACGCCGCGAGCTTGCCGAGGAGCGACGACGACACGATCGACGTGGCGTAGGTGCCCCTCTTGCCGCCTGCGAGCAGGTGCGAGGCGAGCAGGGCGCCGACCTCGTCGCCGCGCAGCATCCGCCAGCCCTGCGGCGTCGGGACGGCCGCCGCGCACCGGTCGGCGTCGGGGTCGTTGGCGATCACGATGTCCGCCCGCGCCGCCGCGGCCAGCTCGAGCGCGAGGTCCATCGCGCCGGGCTCCTCCGGGTTGGGGAACGCCACGGTCGGGAACTCCGGGTCCGGCTGCTCCTGACGCACCACGACCTGAGGTGCGGGGAAGCCGGCGGTCTCGAGCACCTGCACGACCGACGAGCCGCCGACCCCGTGCATCGGGGTGTAGACGATGCGCAGGTCGCGCGGCCCGTCGCCGGCGAGCGACGCGACGGTGTCGAGGTAGCGGTCGACGATCTCGTCGCCGAGCACCTTGATGTCCTCGCCGCGCGGCACCGACGCCAGGGTCCCGACCGCGGCGATCCGCCGGGCGATCTCGGTGTCGGCCGGCGGCACGATCTGGGTGCCGTCGCCGAGGTAGACCTTGTAGCCGTTGTCCTGCGGCGGGTTGTGGCTGGCGGTGACCATCACGCCCGCCACGCAGCCGAGCTCGCGGATCGAGTAGGCGAGCAGCGGCGTCGGCAGCGGCCGGGGGAGGAGGTGCGGCGCGAACCCCGCGCCGGCCATCACCTCGGCGGTGTCGCGGGCGAACACGTCGGAGTTGTGGCGGGCGTCGAAGCCGATGACCACCGGGCTCCCCGGCGCCGCTCCCGTGTCCTGGAGGTAGGCCGCGAGGCCGGCCGCCGCGCGGATCACGACGACCCGGTTCATCCGGTTGGGGCCGGCGCCGAGCGCACCGCGCAGGCCCGCCGTACCGAACTCGAGCGTGCCGCGGAACCGGTCGGCGAGGTCGGCGGTCGCCTCGGCGTCACCGGCCTCGACCCGCTGGAGCAGGCTGAGCAGCTCGACGCGGGTCTGCTCGTCCGGGTCTTCGGCGAGCCACGAGTGGGCGCGGGTCAGCAGGACGTCGGCGTCGGGCGTGCTCATGAACGGGCACGCTAGCGCGTCAGGTGCCGGACCCGCGCCTCCGCGTGGTCAGGCGTCGATGGTGCTCAGGTCGGCGTACCGATCGCCCGCGACGGCGCCGCGCGGCACCGCCTTCTCCAGGGCGTCGAGGTCGTCCTGCGAGAGGGTCACGTCGAGCGCGGCGACGTTCTCCTCCAGGTAGCGGACCCGCTTGGTGCCGGGGATCGGCGCGACCCCGAGTCCGGCGTCGCCCTGGGCCAGCACCCACGCCAGCGCGAGCTGGCCGGGCGTGCAGCCCTTGTCGCCGGCGATCGTGCGCACCTGGTCGACGAGCGCCAGGTTGGCGTCGAGGTTGTCGCCCTCGAACCGCGGGAAGCGACCGGCTGCGCGGCTGTCACCCGCGTCGAGGGCGTCCTTGCTGATCGCGCCGGTGAGCATCCCGCGGCCGAGCGGGGAGTACGGGACCAGGCCGATGCCGAGCTCGCGCAGCGTCGGGAGGATCTCGTCCTCCAGGTCGCGGGTGAACAGCGAGTACTCCGACTGCAGCGCGGTGATCGGGTGCACCGCGTGGGCGCGCCGGATGGTCGCGGCCGACGCCTCGGACAGGCCGAGGAAGCGGACCTTCCCGGCGTCGACGAGCTCCTTCATCGCGCCGACGGTCTCCTCGATCGGGACCGTCTTGTCGACGCGGTGCTGGTAGTAGAGGTCGATGTGGTCGACGCCGAGGCGCTGGAGCGAGGCGTCGCAGGCCGAGCGCACGTAGTCGGGTGAGCCGTTGACGCCGAGGAAGCTGCCGCCCTCGCCCCGCTGGTTGCCGAACTTCGTCGCGAGCTGCACCTCGTCGCGGCGGCCCGCGATGGCCTTGCCGACGAGCCGCTCGTTGACGAACGGGCCGTACATGTCGGCGGTGTCGAGGAACGTGACGCCGAGGTCGAGGGCGCGGTTGATCGTCGCGAGCCCGGCCTCCTCGTCGGGAGCTCCGTAGAACTCGGACATGCCCATGCAGCCGAGGCCGAGGGCGGAGACGGTGAGCGGGGCGGTGGTGCCGAGCGTGGTCGTGGAGATCGTGGTCATGACCACCACCAAACCCCCTGGAGCGCGCTCCAGGTCAAGCCCTCTGCTCAGCGTGATCTCAAGCCGACAGCTCGGTCCGCCGCAGCCGGTCCTCGTAGATCCCGATCTTGTGGTCGATCGCGCTCAGGTGGGACGTCACCTCGGCCAGCTGCTGCAGCACCACCTCGCGGTGCGCCTGGAGCAGCTCGAGCCGGTCGAGCTCGTTGCCGTCGCCGGCCCGGACGAGGGCGGCGTAGCGCCGTACGTCGCGGATCGGCATGCCGGTGGCGCGCAGCCGCGTGATCAGCGTGATCCAGCGGAGGTCCGGCTCCTCGTAGCGCCGGCGCCCGCTCGAAGCGCGCGGCACCGGGCGCAACAGCAGGTCGTCGCGCTCGTAGTAGCGCAGGGTGTCGGCGGTGAGGCCGACCTCGACGGCCGCCTCGGCGATGGTCAGTCCGGTCACCGGGCCAGTCTGTGCCTTGGAGCGCACTCCAGGTCAAGGGGTACGGCGCGCCGCCGCCGGTGCGGGTCGGACAGGATGGCGGGGTGCGGACGTCGTACTCGTTCTCAGCGTCGTGGGTGACGCCTGCGTCGATGGCGGAGGTGGCGTCGGTCGTCAGCGACCTCGAGCGCTACCCCGAGTGGTGGCCGCAGGTGCGCGCGGTCGCGAAGATCGACGACGACACCGCGCGGGTCCTGTGCCGTGCGGCCCTGCCCTACACCCTCGACCTGGTGCTGCACGCGGTCTCCCGGGAGGCGCCGGTGCTCGAGGTCGCGCTGAGCGGGGACCTCGACGGCTGGGTGCGGTGGACCCTGTCGGAGGCCGACGGCGGCACCCGCACCGAGTTCGAGCAGGAGGTCGCCGCGCGCGGCGCGCTGGCCGCGGCGTCGTACGTCGCCCGCCCGCTGCTGCGGTGGAACCACGACCGGATGATGGCCGGCTGTCGCGCCGGCCTCGAGCGACGGCTGGTCTAGACGTCCGGTCACGCGGTCGTGAAACCGGGCCCGCGTGCCCGTCGGCGGTGCCACGCTGGTCGCCATGCCCCGCTCCGTGCGTCTCCTGCTCGCCGCGCTGGCCGCGGTCGCCCTCCTCGTCCCCGGGCTCGCGGTGCAGGTGCCACCGGCCCACGCGGGGGTCCAGGTGTTCTTCGTCAGCACCACCGGGAGCGACTCGAACCCCGGCACGTCGGCGCAGCCCTGGCGATCGATCAACTTCGCGGCCCAGCGGACGGGCGTCGTCGGGCCGGGCGACTTCGTCGTCGTCCGCGGCGGCACCTACGAGGAGATCGTCGACGTCAAGGTCTCCGGCAGCGCCGACGCCGACATCACGTTCATGGAGCAGCCTGGTCAGAACGTGGTCATCAGCGGCGAGGGCCGCGACCTGATCGGCCAGCGGGGGCTGATCAACATCCGGAACGAGTCGCACCTGGTCTTCGACGGGTTCGAGCTGACCGACTTCGCGGGGGTGCACCCCGTCGACGACACCCCGGTCGGCGTGCGGGTGGAGGGCACCCCGTCCGGCCTCACCCTCCAGAACCTCGACATCCACGACATCAGCGCCGCCGGCTATGGCGGCGGCCGCGTCGGCAACGCCCACGGGATCGCCGTCTACGGCACCTCGGGCGGCACGCCGATCTCCGGGCTGACGATCGCCAACAACCACGTGCACGACCTGCGGCTCGGCACCAGCGAGGCGATCGTGGTCAACGGCAACGTGAGGGGCTGGACGATCGTCGGCAACACCGTCGAGCGGGTGGACAACATCGCGATCGACGCGATCGGGTTCGAGGGCACCGCGGGGAGCAACGACCAGGCGCGCATGGGCGTCATCGCCAACAACGTGATCGACGACGTCGACACGGCCGACAACCCCGGCTACGACAACTGCGCGTGCGCCGCCGGCATCTACGTCGACGGCGGCCGCGACATCATCATCCAGCGCAACCGCGTCAGCCGCGCCGACCTGGGCATCGAGATCGGCGCCGAGTCGAGGAAGCGCGGCGCTGCGGCCACCGGCATCCTGGTCCGCAACAACCTGGTGGAGGACACCGAGCAGGGCGGCCTCACGATGGGCGGGTACGCCGCCGACCGCGGCGCCGTGCGCGACGTACGCGTCGTCAACAACACGTTCGTGGAGCCCGACAACCTGCGGAAGGGCTACGGCCTCGTCTACCTGAACTTCAACCTGTCCCGGGTGCGGATGGTCAACAACGTCCTCGCGATCTCGCTCGGCGGGAAGATCCTCACCGGCTACGCGAAGGACACCGGGCGGATGAGCTTCGCCGGCAACCGGTGGTTCGCCGCCACCCGGCCGGCCGGCGCGACGCTGTGGACGCTGCGCGGCAAGGACATCCGCGGCTACAAGCGGTGGAAGGCCGCGACGGGGGAGACGAAGGGCAGCTACGGCACGCCGAAGCTCGGTGCCGACCGGGCGCCGGCCGCGGGCTCGCCGCTGATCAACCGCGGCGTCCCGGTCGACGCCGGCACGACCGACCTCGCCGGAAACCCGCGCAAGGTCGGTCCGATCGACATCGGGGCCTTCGAGGTGCAGTGAACCTCAGCGGGCCCGAGCGCGCTGCTTCTCGACGAACCTCGTGCCCGACCTCAGTACGAACGCCGGCGACAGCCGGGCGATCCGCCACGCGATCCGCGCCTGCACCGGCTCGACCACGAGCGACTTGTCGGCCGCGACCGCGGCGAGCACCTTGCCCGCGAGCACGTCGGGGTCGATCGGCCGCCGGATGCCCTGACCCTTGAGGAAGTAGTCGCGCCCGCGCACCGGGCCGAGCTCGCCCTTGTCGAGGATCGGCGTGTCCACGGCCGCCGGGCAGATCGCGGTGACGCCGACGTTGCGCGAGGCGGCCTCGGTGCGGAGCGCGAGCGACAGGCCGACCACGGCGTGCTTCGTCATGACGTACGACGTCAGCAGGCCGCCGGCCATCAGGCCGCCCGCCGAGGCGGTGTTGACGATGTGCCCGCCGCCCTGCGCGACCATCCGCGGGTAGGCCGCGTGCACCCCGTGGACGACCCCGCGCACGTTGACGTCGATGATCGCGTCCCACTGGGCGAGGGTGAGGTCCTCGGTGTCGCCGAGGAGGCTGATGCCGGCGTTGTTGAACATCAGGTCGATCCGGCCGTGGGTCCCGATGACGTCCTCCACGGCCTGCAGGACCTGGTCGGCGTCGGTGACGTCGACGTCCCGCGCGGTCGCCGAGCCGGGGCCGCTGACGCCGGCGACCGTCTTCTCGGCTGCGGCGAGATCGAGGTCCGCGCACACGACGTCGGCGCCGGCGGTGACGAGGGCGCGGGTGAGGGCGGCGCCGATGCCGGAGCCGCCGCCGGTGACGATGGCGGACTTGTTGGTGAAGACCGGAGGTTTCGAGGCTCCTCGCTGCGCTCGTCGCACCTCAACCACCGGCCCCGAACGCGGTCTCGACCAGGCCGACCAGGTCGGGGTAGCGGCGCAGGTGGGCGCCGCCGTTGATGTCGAGCGTCTCGCCGGTGATCCAGGCCGCGTCGTCGGAGAGCAGAAACCGGCAGGCGGCGGCGATCTCGGCGGGCTCGCCCGGACGACCGAGGACGGTGTTGTCGACGTACTCCTCGCGGACGCCGGGGATGTCCATCGCCGGCGCGGTCAGGGGCGTGACGACCAGTCCCGGGGCGACCGCGTTCACGCGCACGCGGCGCGGCCCGAGCTCGAGCGCGGCGACCTCGGTGAGCGCGACCAGCCCGGCCTTCGCCGCGCAGTAGGCCGCGAGGCCGCTGCCCGGCTGCCGGGCGTTGAGCGAGGTCAGGGACACCAGCGACCCGCCGTCGGCGACCCGCCGGCCGGCGTGCTTGAGCACCAGGAACGCGCCGGTCAGGCAGACGTCGACGATCCGCCGCCACTCCGCGGCGTCGTGGTCCACGACCCGGGCGAGCGTGCTGGTGCCGGCGCAGTTGACGACGCCGTGGAAGCCGCCGTGCTCGGCGACCACGCCGTCGAACAGCGCCTCGACCGCCGCCTCGTCGGTGACGTCGACGGCCACGTCGGCCGGGGTGCCGGCCAGGTCGGCGACCACCACCGTGTCGCCCTGCCGCCGCAGCAGGTCGGCCGTCGCGGCGCCGAGCCCGGAGGCGCCCCCGACCACCACGACCACGCGTGACTCGGTCATGCCCGCTCCTGTCCTGACGCTCGTCGGCGTCCGTTGACACGTGTCAGTTGCGGGCCTAACGTGACGCCGGTCACCCCCGGTTGTCAAGGAGTTGGGCATGGGCAAGCCGAAGGTCGCCGTCATCGGTGCGGGCATCAGCGGTCTGACGACGAGCAAGATGCTCGACGACTACGGGCTGGAGTGGACGACGTTCGAGTCGTCCGACCGGCTCGGCGGCAACTGGGCGTTCGGCAACCCCAACGGGCACAGCAGCGCCTACCGGTCGCTGCACATCGACACGTCGAAGCACCAGCTGTCCTTCAAGGACTTCCCGATGCCGGACGACTACCCGGACTTCCCGCACCACACCCAGATCAAGGCCTACCTCGACTCCTACGCCGAGGCGTTCGACCTGCACCGCAATATCGAGCCCGAGAACGGCGTCGTGCACGCCGAGCGGCTCCCGGCGTCGGAGGGCGGCGGCTGGCGGCTGGAGACCCAGCGCACCGGCACCCGGCACGCCGACCTGCTCGTCGTCGCCAACGGCCACCACTGGGACCCGCGCTTCGCCGACAAGCCGGGGGAGTTCACCGGCACGACGATGCACTCGCACTCCTACATCGACCCGCGGACGCCGTATGACCTGAGCGGCAAGCGGATCCTGATCATCGGCATCGGCAACAGCGCCGCCGACATCGCGGTCGAGCTATCGAGCAAGGCGCTCCAGAACGAGGTGGTGCTCTCGACCCGCAGCGGCGCGTGGATCGTGCCGAAGTACTTCGCGGGCAAGCCGGCCGACAAGTACTACAAGACCTCGCCGCACATCCCGTACGCGTGGCAGCGGCGGGTGCTGCACTGGATGCAGCCGCTCAGCGCCGGGCGTCCGGAGGACTACGGGCTGCCCACGCCCAACCACCGGTTCTTCGAGGCGCACCCGACCCAGTCGGTGGAGCTGCCGCTGCGCCTCGGCTCGGGCGACCTGCGCGCGAAGGGCGACATCGACCGGTTCGACGGCAGCACCGTGCACTTCAGCGACGGCACCAGCGAGGACTTCGACGTCGTCGTCCACGCGACGGGCTACAACATCACGTTCCCGTTCTTCGACCCCGAGTTCATCAGCGCACCCGACAACCACATCCGCCTCTACAAGCGAATCTTCAAGCCCGGCATCGACGACCTCGCGTTCGTCGGCTTCGCGCAGGCGGTGCCGACGCTCTTCCCGTTCGTGGAGTGCCAGACCCGGTGCGTGGCGGCATGGGCGCGGGGCGACTACAAGCTGCCGCCGATCCCCGAGATGGAGCGGGTCATCGACGAGGACCAGCAGAAGTACACCGGCCACATGGTGCAGCGGCCCCGGCACACCCAACAGCTCGACTACTTCCTCTACGAGCACGAGATGCGCACCCGCGAGCTGCCCGCGGGGCTGGCCCGATGACCGACCGGCCATGGGCGCGGCTGGTCGACCGGCGCAGCGTCAACCGTGGCGACGAGCGTCGTACGGCGCTGCTGCGCGCCTTCGACGAGCTGCTGCGCGACCAGTCCCTCGACGAGGTCAACGTCGCCGAGATCTCGCGCCGGGCCGGCGTCACCCGGTCGGCGTTCTACTTCTACTTCGAGAGCAAGGCCGTCGCGGTGCTCGCGCTGATGGGTGAGCTGTACGACGAGGCGTCCGACGCCACCGACCTGCTGGTGAAGGCCGAGGGCGAGCCGGAGCCGCGGATCCGCGCGGTGATCAACACCCTGTTCGACGCGGTGGACCGCAGCCCGCACACCTACCGCGCCCTGCTCGAGGCGCGCGCGACGTCGCCGAGCGTCCGTGACATGTGGGAGGCCGGACGCGCCGACTTCGCGGGCATGGTCGCCGAGATGATCGAGCGCGAGCGGGCGGCGGGGCACGCCGTCGCCGGCCCCGACGCGAGCGCGCTGGGCGCCGTACTGCTCGACCTCAACGACCAGGCCGTCGAGCGGCACGCGCTCGGCCTCGGGCCGCCGCGCGAGCAGCACGTCGATGCGCTCGTGACGATCTGGCTCAGCACCATCTACGGAGGAGCAAGCTGATGGAGACCTTCACGTTCGACTCCGACGGCACCGCCTGCGAGGCGTGGCACATCGCCGGCCGCAGCGACGAGCTCGCCACCGCCGCCGGCCGCCCGGTGGTCGTCCTCTGCCACGGCCTCGCCGGCACCAAGGACTCCGGGCTGCTGCCGTTCGGCGAGGCGTTCGCCGACGCCGGGCTCGACGCGGTGCTGATCGACTACCGCGGCTTCGGCGGCAGCGAGGGGACGCCGCGCCAGGTGGTCTCGGTCGCCCAGCAGGTCGCCGACCTGCGGGCCGCCATCGCCGCCGCCCAGGGGCTCCCGGGGGTCGACCCCGAGCGGGTCGTGCTCTGGGGCGTCTCGCTCGGCGGCGGCCACGTCGTGTCCGCGGCCGCTGACCGTGACGACATCGCCGCCGTCGTCTCCGTCGTCCCGCTCGTCGACGGCCTCGCCGCGGCGCGGCTCGCCGCGAAGCACCACGAGGCGACGCAGCTGATCCTCTCGACCGGTGCCGGCATCGCCAGCAAGCTCAAGCGCGCAGCCGGTCGCGGCCCGACGATGATCCCGGTGGTCGGGCGGCCGGGGGAGCCCGGCGCGCTCACCCTGCCCGGCGCCTACGAGGACTACCTCGCGATCGCCGGTCCGACCTGGCGCAACGAGATCGCCGCCGACGTCGTGATGGAGCTCGGCGGCCGGGCGCCGGCGAAGGACGCCAAGCGGCTGCGCGCGCCGTGGCTCGTGCAGATCGCCGACTACGACCGCAGCGCGCCGCCGCACGCGCAGGCGAAGGCCGCGTTCGCCGGCCGCGCCGAGGTGCGCCACTACCCGGGCGACCACTTCGACGTGTTCCCCGGCAAGCCGTGGCACGAGCCCGCCGTGCGGCACGCGGTGCATTTCCTCCGCCGGCACCTGACGGTGAAGGAGCCCGCACGTGGCTGAGACCGTCCGCGAGCTGCTCCTGGCCAACGCCGAGCGCGACACGACCGGCCTCGCGTTCGAGGACCGCACCTGGACCTGGCGCGAGTACGTCGCCGCGGCCGCCGCGCGGGCGCACGTCCTGCGGTCCTACGAGGCCGACGGCCGGCCGCTGCACGTCGGCGCGCTGATGGAGAACACCCCCGAGATGGCGATGGCGATCGCCGCGGGAGCCATCGGTGGCCACGTGACCGCGGGCGTCAACGCCACACGCCGCGGCGAGGCGCTCGCGGCCGACGTCCGGCGCGCCGACTGCAGCGTGCTGCTCACCGACGCCGAGCACCTGCCGCTGCTCGACGGCCTCGACCTCGGCGGCATCGAGGTCGTCGACACCGACGGCGACGTGTGGGCGGCGCGGGTCGCGGCGGCGCCGACGACGACGGACGGCTTCCCCGAGCGGGGCGCCTTCGACACGTTCATGCTGATCTTCACGTCGGGCACCAGCGGCGACCCGAAGGCCGTGCAGGTCTCCCACTTCATGGTCGTCGTCGCCGGCACGATGCTCGTCGACCGGTTCTCGCTGACGCCGGACGACGTCTGCTACTGCGCGATGCCGCTGTTCCACAGCAACGCGATCGCCGCGGGTTTCGGCCCGGCCGTCGGAGCAGGTGCGACGCTGGCGCTGGCGCGGCGGTTCAGCGCCAGCGGGTTCCTGGCCGACATCCGCCACCACGGCGCGACGTACCTCAACTACGTCGGCAAGCCGCTCGCCTACGTGCTCGCGACGCCGGAGCGGCCCGACGACAGCGACAACCCGCTGCGCGTGGCGTTCGGCAACGAGGCGTCCGACCGCGACATCGCCGAGTTCGGGCGCCGCTTCGGCTGCGTGGTGTGGGACGGGTTCGGGTCCACCGAGAACGCGGTCATCGTCACCCGTGTCCCGGAGACGCCGCCGGGCTCGATCGGCATGCCGCACGACGGCGTCGCCGTCTACGACCGCGAGACCCGCACCGAGTGCCCGCGCGCGGTCTTCGACGAGTCCGGCCGCGTGACGAACCTCGACGAGGCCGTCGGCGAGCTGGTCAACACCACCGGCGCCGGGTTCTTCACCGGCTACTACAACGACGAGCGCGCCACCGCCGAGCGGATGGACGGCGGCATGTACTGGTCGGGCGACCTCGCCTACCGCGACGCCGACGGCTACGTCTACCTCGCCGGGCGCACGGCGGACTGGCTGCGCGTCGACGGCGAGAACCTCGCCGCCGCGCCGATCGAGCGGCTGCTGCTGCGGCACCACGCCATCAGCCAGGTCGCCGTGTACGGCGTACCGGACGCGAACGTCGGGGACCAGCTGATGTGCGCCCTTGTGCTGCGGGACGGCGCGACCCTGTCGCCCGCGGAGCTCGAGGAGTTCCTCGCCGCTCAGGACGACCTGTCGCCGAAGGCCTGGCCGCGCTTCGTGCGGCTGATGGAGCGGCTGCCCTCGACGGCGACCAACAAGGTGCTCAAGCGCGAGCTGGTCGCCGAGGGTGTCGCGACCGCGGACCCGGTGTGGGTGCGGGAGGAGCGGGGGCGGGCGTACGGCGTGCGTGAGCTCACCGAGCTGCCACCGCGCTGAACCGCGCCCCCAGCCGTCCCAGGTGCTCGACCAGCTCGTCGGGGGACTCGACGGTGAAGTCGCAGTCGAAGCCCGACAGCGCGAGGACCGGCCAGTCGAGGGTGTCGGTGCGCATCACGATCCGGCACTCGTCGTCGCCGAGCGCCTCGACGTCGGCCCAGCGGCCCATCCGTTCCTCGACCTCGGCGGCGGGGCACGCGAGCCGAATCCGCACCTCGTAGCGCTGCGGCTGCGAGCGCAGCTTGGACTGCACGTAGGTGAGCGCGTCGGGCGCCGGCAGCTCGCGCGGGCGGAACCGCTGGCCCGTGGTCGACGGCCTGCCGACGACCCGGTCGACGCGGAACGAGCGCCAGTCCTGGCGGTCGCGGTCGTAGGCGACGAGGTACCACCGCCGCCCGATGGTCACCAGCCGGAGCGGCTCGACGCGGCGGTGGGTCGACGTACCGTCGGCCGCCTCGTAGTCGAAGTCGAGCAGCTCATCGTCGCGGCAGGCCTGCGCGATCGTCGTCAGCACGCCGGCGTCGAGGACCGGCCCGCCGCTCCACTGGAGCGTGTCGGTCTGTGACTTCACCGCGTCCATCCGCCGACGCAGGCGCGGCGGCATCAGGGCGATGACCTTCGTCAGCGCCTGGACCGACGTCTCCTCCATCCCGTGAACGGACCCACCGGCCGAGCTGCGCAGGCCGACGGCGATCGCGACCGCCTCGTCGTCCTCGAGCAGTAGCGGGGGGAGCGACCCGCCGGCGCGCAGCTGGTAGCCGCCAGCGGTGCCCCGGGTGGCGTCGACGTCGTAACCGAGCTCCCGGAGCCGGTCGACGTCGCGGCGCAGCGTCCGCGGGCTCACCTCCAGCCGGTCGGCCAGCTCGCCGCCGGACCAGAAGCGGTGGGTCTGGAGCAGCGACAGCAGCCGCAGCATCCGGGCACTCGTGCTCATGTCCCCAGATTGAATCATAAAGCGGACAGAAACTGGCCTAAAGCGCTTCTAGCGTGGAGCCATGACCGAAAACCTCCGCACCTCCGTCAGCAGTGGCCCGGTGATCCGCACCGTCGGGCTCACCCGCCACTACACGCGCAACAAGTCCACGGTCGAGGCCGTCCGCGGCCTCGACCTCGAGGTCGCCCCGGGCGAGCTCGTCGCGTTCCTCGGCCCCAACGGCGCCGGCAAGTCGACGACGCTCCGGATGCTCACGACGCTCATCGCGCCGACCAGCGGCACCGCCGAGGTGGCGGGCCACGACGTCGTCCGCGAGCGGGCCGCCGTACGGCGCTCCATCGGCTTCGTCGGGCAGGGCAACGCCGCCGCCCACCAGCAGCGCGGCCGCGACGAGCTGATGGCGCAGGCCCGCGCGCACGGGCTGCCGCGCTCGGTGGCGCGCACCCGCGTCGACGAGCTGCTCGCCGCGTTCGACCTGGCCGACCACGCCGACCGACCGGTGTCGACGCTGTCGGGCGGCCAGCGGCGTCGGCTCGACGTCGCGATCGGACTGGTCCAGGAGCCGCCGGTCCTGTTTCTCGACGAGCCGTCGACCGGCCTCGACCCGCAGCACCGGGCCAACCTCGCCGAGCAGGTGCAGCGGCTCAACCGGGAGCACGGCACCACGATCGTGCTGACGACGCACTACCTCGAGGAGGCGGACGCGCTCGCCGGCCGGGTGATCGTGATCGACCACGGCCAGGTCATCGCCGACGACTCCGCGCCGCGGCTGAAGTCCGCCCTGGGCGACCTGGTGGTGCTCGGCTTCGGCGACGCCGGGCACGCCGTGGCGGCCGCCGAGCGCGCCGACCGCTGGTCGGGCGCCCACGTCACGGTGACCGACGCCGAGGTGCGCATCCGCGCGGCCGGCGGCCGCGAGCTCGCCCCCGGCCTGGTCGCGGACCTCGCCATCGCGGGCACGCCCGCCCAGCGGGTCGAGGTCGTCGGGCCGACGCTCGACGACGTGTTCCTCGACCTCACCGGCCGCAGCCTCCGCGACGGCGGCGCCGCCGACCAGATGAGCACCGACCAGACCGAGCAGGGCGACACCGAAGGAGCAGCAGCATGACCATCGAGATGCAGATGACCGCGCCGGCCGTCACGACGAGCGCCGCGCGCCGTACCTCTGACTACGCGAGCCGACCCACCACCTGGTTCGGCGACGTCTGGACGAGCACCATCCGCGAGCTTCGGCCGGTGCTGCACAACCCGCCGTCGGTGCTGTTCGCGATGGTGCAGCCGCTGGTGTTCCTTGGCCTGTTCGCGCCGCTCCTCCCGGAGAGCGAGGGCGGCAGCGCGCTCCAGTGGTTCGTGCCCGGCATCGTCACGATGACCGCGCTGATGAGCGCCTCGTTCACCGGCGCCAACCTGAGCGAGGAGATCATCAGCGGCTCCCACGAGCGGATCCTGGTCTCGCCACTGCGCCGGTCGGCCGTGATGGTCGGCAAGGCGCTGCGCGAGGTGGTGCCGCTGGTCCTCCAGACGCTGATCATCGTGGCCGCGGTGACGCCGTTCAGCTTCGACCTGCACGCGCTCGGCGTCGTCGTCGGAATCGTGGTGCTCGTGCCGTTCAGCATCGGTCTCGCGTCGCTCAGCATCGCGCTGGCGGGCGCGGTCAAGGACCAGGCGTGGGTGTTCTGGACCGTGCAGCAGACCGCGGTCTTCCCGCTGCTGCTGCTCGCCGGCGTGCTGCTCCCGCTCGACGGCGCGCCGAAGTGGCTGCGGGTCGCCTCCGACCTCAACCCGATGACGTACGTCGTCGACGCCGAGCGCGCGCTGTTCGCCGGTGACTGGTCCGCGGGCACCGTGCTCGCAGGGCTGGCCGCGTCCGCGATCGTCGGTGCGTTCGGCCTGGCCGTCGGCGTGCGGGGGATGAACCGCGCCAGCTGACCGTCAGATCCGCGGCACGACCTGCGAGAGCAGCGAGCCCATCCGGGACGCAGCCGCTCGACCCGCCTCCAGCACCTCGGCGTGGTCGAGCGGCTCGCCCGTGATGCCGGCGGCCAGGTTGGTGACCAGGCTGATGCCGAGCACCTCCATGCCGGACTCGCGGGCCGCGATCGCCTCGAGCGTCGTGCTCATGCCGACCAGGTGACCGCCGATCGCGCGGACCATGTTGATCTCCGCCGGCGTCTCGTAGTGGGGGCCGGGGAACTGCACGTAGACGCCCTCGTCGAGCGTCGGGTCGACCTCCCTGCACAGAGCGCGCAGTCGCGTGGAGTAGAGGTCGGTGAGGTCGACGAAGTTGGCGCCCTCGATGGGGGAGCGGCCGGTCAGGTTGATGTGGTCGCTGATGAGCACCGGCTGGCCGGGCTCCCACGTGTCCTTGAGGCCGCCGCAGCCGTTGGTCAGCACGATCGCGCGACAGCCGGCCACGGCCGCCGTACGGACGCCGTGCACGACCGCCGCGACGCCCTTGCCCTCGTAGTAGTGGGTGCGGCTCAGGAACACCAGCAGCTGCCGGTCGCCGGACTTGATCGAGCGGATCTTCCCCGAGTGGCCCGCGACCGCCGCGGCGCTGAAGCCGGGCAGGTCGGTGGTGTCGATCTCGGCGGTCGCCTCGCCGAGGGCGTCGACGGCGGGCAGCCAGCCGGAGCCGAGGACGAGCGCGACGTCGTGGCGGGCGACGCCGGTGAGCTCGGCGAGTCGGGCGGCGGCCTGCTCGGCCAGGTCGTACGGCGTGGGGGCGGCAGTCACGGTGCGAGGGTACGCGGCGCGGTCACCACTGCGCCGCGAGGGCGGCCGGCACGTAGCCGTGGCGCACCCGCTGCGGGTGGTTGCCGACCTGGAGGTAGCCGACCTCCTCGCCCGTCGCCGTCGACAGCACCGCGACGGCGTCGTCGTCGGAGAGCGAGACCCAGCAGGTGTCGTTGAGGCCCTCGGTCGACCAGTACGGCTTGCCGTAGTGGTGCCCGGTCGTCTCCTCGTCGAAGTACGTCGCCTCGCCGGACTCGACGTCGACCAGCGCCGCGTAGTCGTCCATCGTGCCAGCGACGCACAGCGTCTCGCCGTCGTCGCTGATGGCGATGCCGTGGTGCGCGGAGTCGTTGACGTAGGCCTCGCGGGACATGTTCGGGTAGGTGCGCTCGAGGTCGACGACGTCGACGACGGCACCGGTGGCCGGCTCGGCCTCGGTGCCCAGCGTGTAGTCGCTGGTCCCATTGAGGTCGGCGGCCTGGGTGTCGAACACGACGTAGCCGTGCAGGAACGAGACCTGGAGGTAGAGGTGGCGGCCGTCGGGGTCGACGGCGACCGGGCGGACGGCGCTGCTCATGCCCGGGTGGCCCGCCTCGGCGAGCTCGTGCTTCATGTCCCAGCGCTCGAGGACCTCGAACGTCTCGTTGTCGACGTACTGGAGCCAGCGGTCGGACTTCACCGCGCCCTCGAGCGCGTGCCAGGGGAGACCCGCGAGCAGGCGGTCGAGCCCGAGCAGGCCGCCGAGGGGCCCGAGGAGCTGCTGGAGGTTGATCCCCATCAGCGTCAGGTCGGACGCGTCGAGGTCGTCAGCGGGCGTGTAGACGCGGCCGATCGAGGCGTGCAGGATCCGCTCGCCGTCGGCGGTGTAGTTGCTCTCGTGCGGCGTCTCGCCGGACTCGAACGTCCGCAGCCGGTCGCCCATCCGGACCACCGTGCCGTCGGGGAGGGTCTCGTCGACCATCGAGTACTCGATGACCTGGCGCGAGGTCGAGTCGGACACCAGCAGCCGGCGGCCGTCGTTGGACAGCTGCATGTGGTCGGTGCGGTAGCCGTCCATCTGCTGCTCGCGCACGATCGAGTCGGTGCGGCCCGCGGTGGCCTTGGCGATGTCGATCCACACCACGTCGGCGAAGCTGGGGCGGGAGACGGCGAGGTACTTGCCGTCACGCGTCGTGAACATGTCGTCGACGTACTGGTTGTGGCCCTGGCCGGGGCCCGCGTTGATCGCCAGGTAGAACACGAGCTTGACCGGGTTGGTCATGATCGCGTTCGTCTCGGCCGCCTTGTCGGGGATGAGGTTCACCCCGCGCTTGAGCACCTCGAGGGTGGTGGCGTCGACGATGCTGGCGGTGCCGTCCCAGTTGTTGCCGACCCACATCACGTCGACCAGGCCGGGGTCGGCGCTCTCGGCGGGGGCGGGCGGTGCCGCGGTGGCGCCTCCGGTCGCGACCGTCGCGGCCAGGCTGCCGACGGCGGCGAGGGCGACGAGCGCGCGGCGGGAACGGGACGGGCTCACGGGGGTTCGCACGCTAGGTGCAACGAGTTCCAGTGGCAGTGGTCACGCGCGAGCAGGACACTTGACCTGATGCCGGTGGTTGAGGTGCGAGGCCGGCCGCGGCCTTGCCTCGTCCTGAGGTGCGAGCTTGCGAGCCTCGAAGGGCTCGAAACTCCGGCTCACAACCCCGTCGACCGGCAGTCGCGCCGGCGCAGTCGCGCGACGTAGTCGGCCGGGGCGTCCGCGGCCTCGGCGGCGTCGGCGAGCACGCCGAGGTACGAAGCCGAGGGCAGGCCGCCCTCGTAGGCGTCGAGCACGTAGGTCCAGGCGACGACCTCGCCGATGAGCGTGGTCACCCGCACCTTGACCTTGCGGTAGAGGCCGGAGTCGGCCGACTCCCACTGGTCGAGCGAGGCGACGTCCTGCTGCGGCACGTCGTAGATCGCGACGAAGACCTGCTCGAGCGGGTCCTGGACGATCGTCGCGAGCGCGCCGTCCCAGCCGTGCTCCTCGCCGCCGAACGTGAGCCGCCAGCCGGTCAGCCACCCGGTCGTCTGGAGCGGCGAGTGCGGGCACCGCTCGCCCATCCGGGCGGGATCGAGGTTGGTCCCGTAGGCGGCGTACGCGGTCACGGCGCTCAGGCTAGTGGTTGGGCCGGAGGTTTCGAGGCTCGGCCGTGGCCGGCCTCGCACCTCAACCACCGGCAGGCCGGTGGTTGAGGTGCGACGAGCGCAGCGAGGAGCCTCGAAACCTCCGGACCTCAGTTGTTCGTGTACAGCAGGTGGTTGTTGGGCGTGGCCGGCTGGCACAGGATGATCAGCGTGCACGTGCGCGCCGTGCCCGAGATCTTGCCCTTCGTGGTGGCGGCCAGGATCGCGTTGCTCACCGTGGCCGGGTTGGCGTTCGGGTTCGCGCCGAGGTACTGAGCCGCGACCCCGGCCACGTGCGGCGTCGCCATCGACGTCCCGCTGATCGTGTTGGTGCCGTTGTCGAGCCACGCCGAGGTGATGTCGACGCCCGGCGCGAACAGGTCGACGCAGGTGCCGCGGTTGGAGAACGACGCACGCGCGTCGTTGATGGTGCTCGCCGCGACGGTGAGCGCCTCCGCCGTACGGGCCGGGGACTTGGTGCACGAGTCGGTGTTCTCGTTGCCCGCGGCGACCGCCATCGTGACGCCGTCGGCGATCACGCGCCGGACCGCGTCGTCGAGCGTCGCCGACGCGCCCCCGCCGAGGCTCATGTTGGCGACCGCGGGGTCTCCGGCCTGGTGGTGGGCGACGACCCAGTCCAGACCGGCGATCACGCCGGCGGTGGAGCCGGAGCCGTTGCAGTCGAGCACGCGGACGGCGATCAGGTTCGCCGCCTTGGCCACGCCGTACTTCGTGCCGCCGATGGTGCCGGCGACGTGGGTGCCGTGACCGTTGCAGTCGGTGGCGTCGTTGTCGCCGCTGACGGTGTCGCGACCGTGGACCGCGCGCCCGCCGAAGTCGGGGTGCGTGGTGAGGATGCCGGTGTCGACGACGTAGGCGTCCACGTTCGCGCCGGACGAGCCGTAGGTGAAGCTGTTGCTGAGCGGGAGGTCGCGCTGGTCGATGCGGTCGAGGCCCCAGCTCGGGGTCGGCGACTGGGTGTCGCTCGCGGTCACGCCGCGGTCGAGCTCGATGCGCTGGATCCGGGCGTCGCCGCGGAGGACGGTGAGCAGGGCCTGCGGGAGCGACGCGGCGAAGCCGTTGATCACGTGGTCGTAGACGTGGGTGACCTCGCCGGGCTCGCCGCCCAGCAGGTCGGCCGAGACCGCGTTCGGGTCGGCCGAGGGTGCGAGGGTCACGATCACGTTGACCAGGGGGTTTGCGGTGGCGCCGGCCTGGGGGGCGGGCACCGACACGAGTGATGCAGCGGCAAGTGCGCAGGCCGCAACGAATCCGAGAATCCGAGACATGGTGGGGAGCATCCTTCTCTTGTTTCCGGGGGCGCCGAGTGGCCTCCGGATGTGCCGAGCAGGATGCCCTGTCTGTGACCTCGGGCACAACACTAGGCTTGGGGCGTGACCCACTTTGATGTCCTCGTCCTCGGTGCCGGCCCCGGTGGGTACGTCGCCGCGATCCGCGCCGCGCAGCTCGGCAAGTCCGTCGCCGTGGTGGAGAAGAAGTACTGGGGTGGTGTCTGTCTGAACGTCGGCTGCATCCCGTCCAAGGCTCTGCTGCGCAATGCCGAGATCGCGCACATCATCACGCACGAGAAGAGCACGTTCGGGATCTCCGGCGACGCCACGATGGACTTCGCCGCGACCCACAAGCGCAGCCGCGGCGTGGCCGAGGCGAGCGCCAAGGGCGTCCACTACCTGATGAAGAAGAACAAGATCACCGAGATCGACGGGTGGGGCACGCTGACCGGCCCGAAGGCGATCGACGTCCAGGACGACAACGGCGACGTCACCGCGCACACGTGCGACGACCTGATCATCGCCACCGGCGCCACCGTGCGGACCGTGCCGGGCGTGGAGATCAACGGCAAGAACATCGTCTCCTACGAGGAGCAGATCCTCGACGACCAGCTGCCGGGCTCGGTGATCATCGGCGGCTCCGGCGCGATCGGCGTCGAGTTCGCCTACGTCATGAAGAACTTCGGCGTCGACGTGACGATCGTCGAGTACCTCGACCGGATGGTGCCGACCGAGGACGCCGACGTCTCCAAGGAGCTGGCCCGCCAGTACAAGAAGCTCGGCGTCAAGGTGCTCACCTCGACGGCGGTCAAGAGCGTCGAGGACACCGGCTCCGGCGTGAAGGTCACCGTCGCCCCGGCCGCCGGCGGGGGCGAGGAGCAGCTGCTCGAGGCCGACAAGTTCCTCGCGGCGTTCGGCTTCGCGCCCCGCGTCGAGGGCTACGGCCTGGAGAACACCGGAGTCGAGCTGACCGACCGCGGCGCGATCGCCGTCGACGGCCGCGGTCGCACCAACGTCGACGGCGTCTACGCCATCGGCGACTGCACCGGCAAGCTGATGCTGGCCCACACCGCGGAGGCGATGGGCGTCGTGGCGGCCGAGACGATCGGCGGCGCCGAGACCATGGAGATCGACTTCGACATGATCCCGCGCGCCACGTTCTGCCAGCCGCAGATCGCCTCCTTCGGCTACAGCGAGCAGCAGGCCAAGGAGAAGGGCTTCGACGTCAAGACGGCGTCGTTCCCGTTCTCGGCCAACGGCAAGGCCCGCGGCATGGCCGAGGGCGTGGGCTTCGTGAAGATCGTCGCCGACGCCGAGCACAACGAGATCCTCGGCGCCCACATGATCGGCCCCGAGGTCACCGAGCTGCTTCCCGCTCTCACCCTCGCCCAGCAGTGGGACCTGACCGCGGACGAGGTGGCCCGCAACGTGTTCGCCCACCCGACGCTGTCGGAGGCCATGAAGGAGGCCGTCCACGGCATCGCGGGGCACATGATCAACCTCTGATCCACCTCTGGACGACGACCGCGGCGGCGGGGTGCCACACCCCCCCGCCGCGGTCTCGTCTTCAGCGGGTCAGCCGGCCGGGTTCGGGCCGAACGCCGAGCTGGACTCGAGGATCGCCGTGTTGGTGCCCGCCGGCGACGGCAGCTTCTGCCGGCCGTTGACGACCGAGTCGAGGTTGAGCAGCTTGACGCCCAGCGCGCTGCACCCGGTTGCTGCCGGCACGGCGAACGCGTTGTCGACGATGCGGGTGCCCTCGGTGACCACCGCGCCGGAGGCGGGGTCGAAGGTCAGCGTGCCCCGGTCCCCGGTGATCGGCTGGTTCGGCGCCGGGGGAGCGGTCGTGCCGGTCGTCAGGCGCAGCGTGATCGGGTTCGCGTCCGAGCCGATGTAGCAGCTCGGCCCGAGCAGCGGGTTGGCCAGCTTGATCTTGACCGGCAGGATCACGCCGGGCCCCTCGCCGTACAGCACGTCGAAGATGTTGATCTCCGGCACCCCGGCCAGCTGCGTGGTGGCCTTGATGTCGGTGACGCCGGGCAGCAGCTTCTCGGTGCCCGCCAGGCCGAGCAGGCCGCCGGGCACCTGCAACGGCGTCGCCACGAGCTTGGGCTCGTCGAGCGGCGTGACCATCTCGGTGCCCGACATGCCGCCGGTCAGCGTGATCTCACCCTCGAGCGGGAGGGTGAGCGGACCGATCGTGAACGAGCCGCCGGTGGTCACCGCCTTGAAGCACTGGTCGGAGTACGTCGGGCAGTTCTCGAACGTCACCGGTGCGGCCTGGGCCGGTGCGGGGGCGGCGACCAGCGCAGCGGCTGCTGCGGTGGTGGTGGCGGCGAGCGTCGCGAGACGGCGGGCAGTGCGAAGCATGGGTTCTCCGGTTCTGTGAGGTCCCTCCCGAGACAAAAGAAACAGCAATGTTTCTTAATGTGTCAAGGGTCACTTGGGTGATGACTAGACCGCCCCTCAGGCGTTGTCCTCGCGGGCGCGGAGGCCGGCGAGGGGCAGCGTCACGAACCGGACGAGGCCCGGCACGATCCGCCTGATGTCCTCGGTGCGGCCGGCCTCGATCTCGCGGAACAGGATGCTGGAGATGCCGCCGACCAGGCCGAAGAAGACGACGTCTCCGAAGTCGTCCTCGATCTCCTTGAGGAAGACCCGGAAGCCCTGGATGGTCTCGTAGTGGGTCGCCCGCGCCTCCGCGCCCGCTCCCCAGACCTCGAGGATGCACAGCTTGCTGAAGGAGGGGTTGGCCGCCATCACCTCGGTCAGCGCGACGAAGCTGCGCTCGACGCGCTCCTCCCAGCTGCCGGGCTCGGACTGGGCCTCGCGGATCGCATCGGTGAGGACTGTGACCCCGAGGCGGTACGCCGCGTCGAAGCAGTCGTTCTTGTCCTTGAACAGCTCGTAGAAGGTGCGCCGGGAGACCCCGGCGCGAGCGATCACGTCGGCCACCGTGGTGTCGACGACGCCCTTGTCGGCGACGCAGTCGGCCATCGCGCTGAGCAGCCGCCCGCGCTGGATCTCGCGGACCTGCTCAGGCGTCAGGTCGTGACGCCCGCGGGGCAGCGCGTTGGAGTCCATCGCGCCTCATTGCACCACGAGTCGGCATCACGCGTCGGCCTGCCGCCGGCGGAAGAGCGCGACGACGACGCCGACGACGATGAGCCCGCCGGCGGCGATGCCGACCGGCCCCACGTGCGCGTCGCCGCCGGCCAGCTCGATCAGCTGGGCGCCGACGACCTGGCCCGCGATCATCGACAGGCCGAGCACCAGCACGCCGTGCACGTGCACCAGGTGGGCGGCGAGCCAGATGAAGCTGACCCCGAGCGCCCCACCCGTGTAGAGCCACCAGGTGCCGGGGAGGTCCGTGAGCCCTCCGTCGACGAGGAAGCTGCCGGTCCAGGTGAGCAGGAGCGCGGCCGTCCCGACGACGAAGTTGTTGAGCGTCGTGACCCAGGCGCCCGCGTGCCGTGCGACCCGTCCGTTGAGGGCCTGCTGCACCGATGCGCCGGCCCCCGCGAGGAACGGCAGAAGCGCGAGCACGACGACCTCCCAGGAGAACGCCTCGGCCAGCCGCTCGCCGGTCGCCAGCACGACCGCGGCCACCGCGAACGTCGCGGCGATCGCCCGCGGCACGTTGAGCGGCTGGTGTCCGCTCGGCCCGAGGCCGAGGTGGTCGACGAGGAGCGCGCTTGCGGACTGCCCGGCCGTCATCGCCACGCTGAACAGCGCGACGCCGATGGTGGCGATCGTGAGGCCCTGGGTGGCCACGAGGAACGCGCCGCACAGCCCGCCCAGCAGCTCGACCGGGCGGAGCCGGTGCCCGCGGACGGCGCCGACGAGGTCCTTGACCCGGTGCCGGGCCACGGCCAGCGTGATCGCGGCGACGATGACCAGGCCGATGCCGAAGCTGATGACCGCCGCGCCCACGCCGGCGCGCATGCCCTCGCCCATCTCGTCGGCCAGCCGGCCGTTGATCTCGGACTGGACCGCGACGACCGCGCCCGCGCCCAGCATCAGGGGGACCGCCACGATCTTCAGCAGACGGGAGGGCGGCGACGACACCGGGCGATCCTAGGGTTGAGTACCGGTGCTCACGCGGAGCACCCCCTCGCCGCGCGACCCTCGTCACATGAGAGACCTTCGCCGCATCGTCATCGCCGTCGTCATCGGCTCGTTCTCGGTCGCCGCCCTGATGGGTATCGCCGCACTCCTGGGCGGCGGGGAGTTCGGGGAGGCCGAGGGAAGGGTGCTGTTGACGACCCTCGTGATCGGGATCGAGTCCGTTGCCGTTCTCTGCTACCTGGCCGTCGCCGGGCGTCCCCTGGCCTTCGTCGGTGGTCTGGGAGCCGTCGTCTCGCTGGTAGCGACGGGCACCGCGCTGCTCCTGGTCTGGGGCCGCGAGCCCGAATTCGACTCGGACATCTGGAAGCTCCTCGGTGTCTCGATCACGCTGGCGGCGACTCTTGCCCAGGCCAGCCTGCTGATCGGCTTGGTACGCCGCCCGCACCTCCAGCCGCCGCTCTGGCTCACGATGGCCGCGGCCGGCGTGGTCGCCCTGATGATCCTGGGCCCGATCCTGCAGGAGTCCGACCCCGGCGGCGACTACTGGCGGGTCTTCGGGGTCGTCGCGATCCTCGACGTGCTCGGCACCCTGGTGCTCGTCGCGCTGGCCGCGTTCGGGCGGCGGGCCGACGCACCGGTGATCGCCGCGGGCCACCCGTCACAGCTGGTCGCGTTGTCGCCCGTGCTCCAGCGGCGGATCGCCGAGGTGGCTGCCGCGCGCGGTGTCACCACGTCCCAGGTGGTCGAAGAGGCGCTCGACCACCTGGAGGGCTCGGGCTCGCGCTGAGCGGGGGCCGCCCGCGCCCGATCGACCGCGCGGCGGCCCCTGCAAGAATGAGGGCCATGTCGAGCGCGCAGACCACGCCCCCGTCCCGCGTCGTGATCATCGGGGGCGGTCCCGGGGGCTACGAGTCCGCGCTGGTCGCCGCTCAGCTCGGCGCCGAGGTGACCGTGGTCGACTCCGACGGGCTGGGCGGCTCGGCGGTGCTCACCGACTGCGTTCCGAGCAAGACGCTGATCGCCACGGCCGAGCTGATGACCGACATGTCGGAGGCGGCGGAGCTGGGCATCGAGAGCCGCGACCACCAGGGCGACCCGACGACGCAGGTGCACGTCGACCTCGGCAAGGTCAACGCGCGGGTGAAGCGGCTCGCCACCGAGCAGTCGGCCGACATCGCCCGCCGGCTCGAGCGCGAGAAGGTCCGCGTCGTCGTGGGCCGGGGGCGCCTCGACGGGCCGGGCACCGTGGTGGCGGACCTGGCCGATGGCGGCACCGAGACGCTCGCCGCGGACGCCGTACTCGTCGCCACCGGTGCCGCGCCGCGCACGCTGCCGAGCGCCGTGCCCGACGGCGAGCGGATCCTGACCTGGGAGCAGGTCTACGACCTCACCGACGTGCCGACCGAGCTGATCGTGGTCGGCTCCGGCGTGACCGGTGCAGAGTTCGCGAGCGCCTACCTCGCGCTCGGCATCCCGGTCACCCTCGTCTCCAGCCGCGACCGGGTGCTGCCGGGGGAGGACGCCGAGGCCGCGCAGGTGCTCGAGGACGTGCTCAAGCGGCGCGGCATGAACGTGCTCTCGCAGTCGCGGATGGCGTCGGTGACCCGCGACGGCGACGTCGTCACCGTGACCCTCGCCGACGGCCGCGAGGTCCAGGGGTCCCACTGCATCCTGGCGCTCGGCTCGATCCCCAACACCGCGGGCATCGGCCTCGAGGACGCCGGCGTCATCACCGACGACGGCGGGTTCATCAAGGTCGACCGGGTGTCGCGCACCTCCGCGCGCGGGGTGTACGCCGCCGGCGACTGCACCGGCGTGCTCATGCTCGCGTCGGTCGCCGCCATGCAGGGCCGGATCGCGATGTGGCACTTCCTCGGCGACGCGGTCGCGCCGCTGGACCTCAAGCGGGTCTCCTCGAACGTCTTCACCGCCCCTGAGATCGCCACGGTCGGCTGGTCGCAGCGCGCGATCGACGCCGGTGAGATCCAGGCCGAGACCGTGATGCTCCCGCTGCGCGGCAACCCGCGCGCCAAGATGCAGGGCGTCCACGACGGCTTCGTGAAGCTCTTCTGCCGCCCCGGCACCGGCATCGTGGTCGGCGGCGTGGTCGTCGGCCCCCGCGCGAGCGAGCTGATCCACCCGGTGTCGCTGGCCGTGGCCGAGTCGCTCACGGCGGACCAGCTGGCGCAGGCGTTCACGGTCTACCCCTCGATGAGCGGGTCGATCGCCGAGGCGGCGCGCCGCCTCCACCGCGTCTGATGTGACCTCAGCCTCAGGCTCGAGCACACGCGGGCGCGCAGGTCGGCGTCTTCTGGAAGGATCGGGCCCATGCGCGTGCATCTCGGCTGCGACCATGCCGGCCTCGAGCTCAAGAGCCACCTCATCGGGTGGCTGACCGAGCACGGCTACGAGCCCGTCGACCACGGCCCGTTCGTCTACGACGCCGTCGACGACTACCCGGTCTTCTGCATCCGGGCGGCCGAGGGGGTGAAGGCCGACCGCGACGCCGGCCTCGACAGCCTCGGCGTCGTGATCGGCGGCTCGGGCAACGGCGAGCAGATCGCCGCCAACAAGGTCAAGGGGATCCGCGCCGCGCTCGCGTGGTCGGAGGACACGGCGTCGCTCGCACGCGAGCACAACGACGCGTGGGTCGTCGCGGTCGGCGGCCGGATGCACTCCCTCGACGAGATGACCCGGCTGGTCGAGGTCTTCCTCACCACGTCCTTCCCCGGCGACGAGCGGCACGTACGCCGGATCGGCCAGATGTCCGACTACGAGCGGACGGGCGACCTGCCACCGCTCCCGGAGTCGGCACAGCGGGCGGCTGATGCCTGAGGGGCACACCCTCCACCGGCTCGCCAACGAGCTCCGGGAGGTGTTCGGAGGGAGGGTGGTCCGCATCGGCAGCCCGCAGGGGCGTTTCGCCGACGGCGCCGCCGTGGTCGACGGGAGCCGCGTCCTGGGCGCCGAGGCCTGGGGCAAGCACCTCTTCGTCGAGTTCGAGGGCGACCGGTTCGTCCACGTCCACCTCGGGCTCTACGGCACCTTCGACGTCCACCCTGCCGTCGAGGAGATCCCGCTCCCCGTCGGCCAGGTGCGGCTGCGCATCGCCACGGCGTCGTCGTACGCCGACCTCCGGGGCGCGACCACCTGCGCCCTGGTGACGCTCGCCGAGCGGGACGCCGTCGTAGCCCGGTCCGGGCCCGACCCGCTGCGCAAGGACGCCGACCCCGACCGCGCGTGGGCGCGGATCGGCCGCAGCGCGGCACCGATCGGCACCCTGCTGATGGACCAGTCGGTGGTCGCCGGCGTCGGCAACGTCTACCGCGCCGAGGTGCTGTTCCGGCACCGCATCCACCCGCTGCGGCCCGGCCGGACGCTGCGGCGTACCCAGTGGCAGGCGATGTGGGACGACCTCGTCGAGCTGATGGAGTACGGCGTCCGCACCGGACGCATCGACACCGTGCGCGAGGAGCACACCCCCGAGGCCATGGGCCGCCCGCCGCGGGTGGACGACCACGGGGGAGAGGTCTACGTCTACCGCCGCACCGGGCAGCCCTGCCACGTGTGCACCCGCCCGGTGCGCACCCAGGTCCTCGGCGGGCGCAACCTCTTCTGGTGCGGCCGCTGCCAGCCGGTGTTCCGGTCGCGCGCCCGCGACGGGAGGGCGGCATGAGGCTCCTGTGGCTGCGGCGGTGGGGCTCCGTGCCCCGGTCGCAGTGGATCGCGCTCGCCGCGCTGTGCCTGGTCGCGGTCGCTGCCATGGTCACGACCGTCTGGGACGGCGACGTCGAGTACCCGTTCGGCATGCTCGTGCCCCTGCTGCTCGCCGTGGTCTTCCTCGACAACCGGATCATGAGCTGGTTCATCGGCGTCGAGATCGCGCTCGTCGCCACGATCGCGGTCGGCTGGGGGCAGAACGCGATCGAGGTCGCGTGCCTGGTGCTCGTGGTCCTGCTCTGCCTCCTCGTGCTGGCGCTGGTGCTGCGGGACCGGCCGATCGGGGTGACCGCGCGCCGCGGCGAGTCCATGCTGGTCGACCTGCGCGACCGGATCCTCGCCCAGGGCCAGATCCCCGAGCTCCCCGACCGGTGGCTGGTGGAGTCGTCGCTGTCGTCGGCGGGCGGCTCGCCCTTCGCGGGCGACTTCGTGGTCGCCACCACGCGCGAGCGCGGCCGCCGGTTGGAGATGGCGCTCGTCGACGTCTCGGGCAAGGGCGAGGCGGCCGGCACCCGGGCGCTCCAGCTCTCCGGCGCGATGGGCGGCCTGCTCGGCGCGCTGCCGCCGGACCAGTTCCTCTCCGCCGCCAACGAGTACCTGCTGGCGCGGCGCTGGGCCGAGGGCTTCGCGACCGCCGTGCACCTCTCCCTCGACCTGCTCACCGGCGACTACGAGATCCGCGCCGCCGGCCACCCGCCGCCGGTGCAGCGGCACGCCGGCTCGGGCCGCTGGGAGCTGCTGCCCACCGAGGGCATGATCCTGGGCCTGGTCGAGGGCGTGCAGTAC